>NZ_JAAOIR010000002.1:689178-1033768 GCF_011440375.1 Halorubellus sp. JP-L1 | reverse complement strand
ATAGGGTAGTTTGGCCACGTGTCACTGAGCTATCTGCCACGGGTCTAAACCCGTGCGACTAGCATGGCTAAATCGAACTCCGATAGCAATGGCCTCCGGCAGGATCAACCGGAATGGTCCCGAGCTCGAGGCTCGGGGGGTGGCGGGACACACCCGAATGGGTGTGTTCCTTATCTCATTGCAAATGGATCTGGTTCGACGCATCCGATCGGATGTCGCCGAACCGTCGAGGCTAACATCAGATTCCGTCTTGACGGCGGACCGCAGGGGCGGAATCCTCATCCGTTGGCGCCCGGGGCGTCCCGGGGCGCCGTTCACATTATTTTGAAGAGGCTGGTGCATACTTAACCCCGTTGAATCGGTCGTGGGGTTGCTATCTGTTGGCACTCTCGGAAGTACGTAAGGCCGTCGCTTCGGGTACATAGATGGCTGTTAGTCCTGGCTAAAATCCGAAGAAGACGTAGTTCGGTGCTGACTATATAGCTAGAAACTGTCGAGGCTGGATTGTAGATCGCGCGTGGCCGGTTCGGGTGTGACGTCGTGGCCGACGAGGTCGCGGAGGTCGACGGCGTACGTGGTGTCGTTGTGTTCGAGGACGAGGAGGCGGCCTTTGACGCCGTGGACGGTGCCGGTGGCGATGGTTTCGGCGACGGGCTGTGTGTCGAAGTGGAGTCCGTAGTCGAACGCGTACTCCTGGAGGACGGAGTGGTCGTCGAGGAGGTCGTTCCAGGCGTCTTCGTCGACGGTGCTGGCGAGGGTCCGTCGTTTCGTGGGGGTGCGGACGCGGTCGGTGAGCGTGTCGGCGATCTCGGCTTCGAGTTGTCGCGCGATGCGGCCGTCTGGGACGGTGTTGATGTGTGCTGCTCGGTCTGCGCCCTGTTCGTATAGGCGGGTGTGGAGTCGCCAGCTGCGTGTGACGCCGACTTTGAACGTGTCCGGGGCGAAGGCGGCGAGGTAGATGGCGTGTTCGTCGGTGCAGGCGTCGAGGGGGAGGTTGCAGTTGCCTGTGCAGCGCGCGCAGGCCCACGTGGAGGTGTGCTGGTGGCAGTAGGGGGCGTCGTCGCTGGAGCAGGGGTGGTGGCCGGCGTCCTCGACGTGTCCGGCGCAGTGTCTGTCGTCGAGGGTGTACTCGAGGGTGGTGCCGGTCTCGAGCGAGCGGCGCGTTATCTCGTGGTCGGTGGCGACGTGGAGGGTGGGTTCGCGTGGTGGGTCGGCGTCTGGGCGGGCGGTGTCGTAGCCGACGATTTGCACGTGGTGTGGTTGGGTCGGGGTGGGTTTAGCGGTACCGTTCTGCTGGCACGGAGTGGTCGATGCGTAGGCGTGTGGAACGTTGCTGGACCGGGCTGGGTCGTTGTCGTTCGGTGGCATCGTGGTGTGGGTCGAGTGGCCCGCAGTCTGAGATGTGCCGTGGGGTTGTAGGGTTTCGAATTCTTCGACGCTTGGGAACGCGGTCTCGGCCCTCCAATTGGGGCTCGGGGTTCGGTGGTTGCCGAAATGTGATCTCAGGAGCGTGCGTGGGGGCAGGGGGTGACGTTCTGGGGTGGTGCGGTGTGGTCTCCGGGTCTTGTAGCTGACTGCGACGGGATGGGTGAGCCGTCGTTACGGTTCGTTTCGTCGTTCGTCAGTGCTCCAGAGACGGACGAATGGATCGCCGAGTTCAGCTTTCCACACCGCGTGGAGATGTATTTTCACGAGTTAACCGTGTCTGCGCAATAATTGCGGAAGTTTTAATTACCATTACCTATCACCATTGGTTGCATGGTAGACAACGACAGGCGAGTGAGTCGGAGACAGGCACTGAAAGTGGCGGGTTCCGCGGTCGTCGGCGCGAGCGCGGCGGGGCTGGCGAGCGGCAGTCCGGCGGAGAAGGTCGAGGTGAACGTCGGCTACACTGGCGTCCGTGGACAGGCGGCAGCGGAGAAGGCCGCTGACTCGGTGAGTCGACGGTTCGGGTTCGACGCCATAACGGCCGAAGTCCCGAAGAGCGCGATCGAGGGGCTCTCGAAGAACCCCAACATCCGGTACGTCGAGGTGAACGGCCAAATGCACGCCATCGACCCGATCGATTCGACGGGTGGGCCGCCCGGGTCGTGCGACCCCTGGCCGGACTGCGACAACGAGGACGACGGTGGCGACACGAGCCAGTCGCTGGAGTGGGGCGTCGATCGCGTCGACGCGGAGGTCGCGCACGCGAACGGCGAGACGGGGGCGGGCGCCGACGTCGCGATCCTCGACACGGGTATCGACTCGGATCACCCCGACCTGCAGGCGAACCTCGGCGCGGGGAAGGCCTACGCCACCTGTAACGGCTGCAACGAGTCGTGGGACGACGACAACGACCACGGGACGCACTGCGCGGGCATCGCGGGCGCGGACGACAATTCGGAGGGCGTCGTGGGCGTGTCCACGGAGGCGACGCTGCACGCGGTGAAGGTCCTGGACAGCCAGGGTTCGGGGTCGTTCAGCGACATCGCGGCGGGCGTCGAGTACGTCGCCGACCAGGGCTGGGACGTCGCGTCCATGAGCCTCGGCGCGTCGTCGGGGTCCTCGGCGCTACAGGACGCTGTCCAGTACGCGGCCGACAGGGGCGTGTTCCTGGTCGCGGCGGCGGGGAACTCCGGGCCGTGTAGCGACTGCGTGGGCTACCCGGCGGCGTATTCGGAGGTCGTCGCGGTGTCGTCGACGGCGAGCGACGATTCGCTGTCGTCGTTCTCCTCGACGGGGTCGGAGGTCGAGATCGCGGCTCCCGGGTCCGACGTTCGGTCGACGATTCCCGGTGGCTACGACACGTTCTCGGGGACGTCGATGGCGTGCCCGCACGTGGCGGGCGCCGCCGGCCAGCTGATGGCTGGCGGGGCGTCCGCGTCGAACGTCCGGAGTACGTTGAAGTCCTCGGCGGAGGACATCGGGCTGGCGAGCAACGAGTCCGGCTCCGGCCTGTTGGACGTCGCGAGCGCACTCGGTCTCGACTCCAGCGACAACTGACGGCCGCGGAACGGCGCCGGCCTCGTCGGTCGGTTCGTCGAGGCTGCGGTTGCTACCACGAGTTCACTGGCGGAACGTGACCACGGCAGCGATCGCGCGGTCGCCGTCTCCTCATTTTATCGAAGGCATCCCGCCTCAGTCGACCCACTCGCGTTCGAGGACGCCGTAGTGGTGGACGTCGTGGTACTCGCCGTTCGCGTACCGTTCCTCTCGAAGTCGCCCCTCGTGTCGGAATCCGAGGTCCTCGAGGAGTGCCCGCGAGGCGTCGTTGAAGTCGTAGGCGTTCGCGCCGACCTTGTGGAGCCCGTACTGGTCGAACGCCCAGTCGACGAGGAGCGTCACCGCTTCGCGCGCGTACCCCTGACGTTGGTAGTCGGGGTGGACGTGGACGCCGGCGGCGGCGTAGTCGTTCGGGCGTTCGACTCGCTTCAGCGAGACCATTCCGACGTACGCGCCGTCGACCGTGATCGCGAGCGCGACGCGGTCGTCGTCGCGGAGCCACTCGAGGTAGTCGTCGGTATCGCCTTCGTCGAACGGCTCCGGGGGACCGCCGGCGCGAACGCGAACGCCGGGATGGTTCGCGGTTTCCTGTAGTGCGTCGCGGTCCTCGTCTTCGAGCGTCCGGAGTGCGACGACGTCGCCGTCGATGAATACGGGACCTGGCATGCCCGCGCCCACGCACGCGTGAGTGAATAAGTTTCTCCTCGTTCCGCTCCATCGACCAGAGTCCTCCTCGATTCGGTCCCGCAGCCGGCGCCAGTCGGGTGGTTCCGGCGTGCGGCGTGGGAAAGCGTACGCCGTGGGGAAAGGTTACAACGCGCCCGCGGGAACGCTCGTTCATGACGCTCTCGGGGTCGCTCTCGGCGACGGTATCGGACGACGCGGTCGAGTTCGAGTACGCGGTCGCGAACGACGGTTCGGAGGCGGTCGACCTCCAGTTCTCGGACTCCCAGACGCACGAGGTCGTCGTGTTCGAGGACGGCGAGGAGGTGTGGTCGTTCTCCGACGACCGGATGTTCATGCAGATGCTGCAGTCGGAGTCGATCGCGCCCGGCGACGCCGTGACCTACGCCGCGACGTGGGAGGACGCGCCCGCGGGCGAGTACGAGGCCCGAGCCTGGTTGACCGCGAACGACGTGGACTGCGAGGCGGCGACGTCGTTCACCGTCTGACCGAACGCACGAACCGACGGCGCCTGAGAGAAGGGCCGAAATCGGGGAGCGTAGTGGACCGGTCAGTACTCCGCGCGGAGTTCCTCGGCGAGTTCTTCGGTCGCTCGACGCACGCTTTCGTCGCTGGAGTGCGGTGGCTCCCAGCCGAGTGCGGCGAGTTTCTCGATGGAGAGCCGCATCTTCGGGACGTCGCCGGTCCAGCCGCGGTCGCCGCCCGTGTACTCGTACTCGGGGTCGCAGTCGAGTTCGTCCGCGACGATGTCGGCGATGCGGTTCACGCTCGTCGTCGTGCGCGTGCCGAGGTTGTACGTGTTGAGGTCGCGGTCGGCGTGCTCGACGACGTGGATCATGGCGTCGACGCAGTCCTCGACGTGCAGGTAGGACTTCTCCTGACGGCCGTTCCCGAGGATCTCGAGGGTCTCGGGGTCCGCGAGCAGTTTCTCGATGAAGTCCGGGATGACGTTCCCGCGCTGGTTCGGGCCGACGATGTTCGCGAACCGGTACACCCACGCCTGGATGCAGTAGGAGTGCGCGTACGTCGACACGATGGCTTCGTCGGCGAGCTTCGAGGACCCGTAGATGCTGATCGGTTCGAGGGGTGCGTAGTCCTCGGGCGTCGGCATCGGCGCTTCGCCGTAGACGGTCGACGAGGAGGTGAACGCGAGCTTGTCGACGCCGACGTCGTGCATGCGTTCGAGGACGTTGTACGTCATCGCGCCGTTCTCCTCGAACAGCTGGCGGTCGTCGTCGTAGTTCGTGTCCGTGTACGCCGCGAAGTGGAAGACGACGTCGACGTCGTTGGTGATGGCGGCCGCGACGTCGGCTTCGTCGGTCATGTCGAGGCGCTGGAACTCGACGGCGTCGGGGACGCGCTCTCGCATGCCCTTGGAGAGGTCGTCGACGGCGAGGACGTCGTTCTCGGCGGCGAGTTCGGCGGCGAGGTGCGAGCCGACGAGGCCGGCCGCGCCGGTGACGACGACGCGCTTGTCGGTGAGGTCCATGCGAGGGACGTCGCCTGAGCGGGGTAAGTGCGTTCTGGTGTCCGACGGTCGAGTCGCGGTGGAGCGTGGCCGTCAGTCCTCCGCGGGCACCGTCGGCGGGTCCGCGACGAGAGATTCTGTTCGTGCCCAGAGCTCGGCGGCGAGCGCGTCGTCGCGCGCCGCCTCGGAGGGCATCTTCGGGCTGCAGTTCGAGAAGTACTCGCCGGTGACGTCGTAGTCGTCGGCGGCGGCGAGGTAGACGCTCGTCGCGGCCGCGGTCCGGGGGGTGTCGACGATGCGTTCGAGGACGAACGCCGGGAGGACGGAGAGACCGCGCATGAGGACGGAGACCGGGAGGGAGGCCTCGCGCCAGAGTTCGCTTCCGGGGACGAACCCGGGGTGCAGACAGTTCACGAGTTTGTCGGGGTGGCGGGCGGCGAGTTCGCGCGAGAAGAGGACGTTCGCGAGCTTCGAGCGCGCGTACGCCCGGAAGCCGTCGTAGTCGTCGACGTCGGTGACGGCGTCGATCTCGAGGTCGGCGGCGGTGGCGCGTTCGTGGATGGCGCTGGCGACGGTGACGACGCGGCCGCCGCTGGACAGGTCCGGGAGGAGTTCCCGCGTCAGTTCGAACGGCGCGAGGTGGTTGACGCGGAACGTCCGTTCGACGCCGTCGACGAGGCTCGGGCCGTCGAAGTGCGCGCCGGCGTTGTTCACGAGGACGTCGAGTTCGTCGACGCGCTCGGCGACGGCGTCGGCGAGCTCGCCGGGAGCGTCGGGGTCGGCGAAGTCCGCGCGGACGAACACGGGCTCGGCGTCGAGTTCGCGGAGTTCGTTCGCGAGCGCGCGCCCGGCGGTCCGGTCGCGGCCGTGGACGAGGACGCGCGCGCCGAGTCGCCCGAGCGCCAGCGCGGTCTCGCGGCCGACGCCGTGGGTGGCGCCAGTCACGAAGGCGGTGGTGCCGTCGAGGTCGGCGTCGCCGACGCCAGCGACGGCTTCGGGTCGTGTCATGCCCCGCCTTTCCGGCTCTCGACTTAAAAGTGTGCGGTCACGACCCGGGGTGGGACGGGCGGAACGCAAACGCGGACGCCAGTCGAACGCGGAAGCGTAACCCGCTTACGACCGCCCGGCGAACCAGCGTGCATGCACGGCGAACCCGAGGTCGTCGTCTGTCGGTTCGGGCATCGACCCGGCCGCGACGACCGGATGACGACGCACGTCGGCTTGACGGCGCGCGCGCTCGGCGCGGACCGCGTCGTCTTCCCCGACAACGCCGCCCAGGCCCACGAGACCGTCGCCGACATCACGGAGCGCTTCGGCGGGCCGTTCGAGATCGAACGCACGAGCACGCCGAAGGCGTTCGTCCGCGACTTCGACGGCACCGTCGTTCACCTCACGATGTACGGCGAACGCGTCCAGGACGTCCAGGACGACGTGAGGGCCGCCCACGAGGACGCCCCGCTTCTCGTCGTCGTCGGCAGCGAGAAGGTGCCCTTCGACGTCTACGAGCACGCCGACTACAACGTCGGCGTCACCAACCAGCCCCACAGCGAGGTCGCCGGCCTCGCCGTCTTCCTCGACCGCCTCTTCGACGGCCGCGAACTCGACCGCGAGTGGGCCGACCCCGACCGCGTCGTCCTCCCCGCCGACACCGGCAAGCGCGTCGTCGACCCCGAAGACGCCCCCGACGACCGCCTCGCCGAGCACGACTGACCGACTGCAGAAAGCGTCCTTCTGAGTGCATCCACGGAAACGGCGTCCTGGTGGACGCCGTATGCTGCGTGAGGCAGTCCTACGCCCGTCTACACCGCCTCCGCTGGAAACGGCGTCCTGGCGGACGCCGTATGCTGGGTGAGGCAGGCCTACGCCCGTCTACACCGCCTCCGCTGGAAACGGCGTCCTGGCGGACGCCGTATGCTGGGTGAGGCAGTACGTTCGGTAGTTTTAAACTCGTGAAAGCCCCGTTTTCGAGTAAGATGGCTTTTGAGGACCTCCTCGAAGACCCCGTAATCCAGAAGTACCTCCACGAGTTGGTCGGGCCGAAGGGGATGCCCGTTGCGGCGGCACCCCCGGACGGCGAAGTGACCGACGAGGAGCTCGCCGAGGAGTTGGACCTCGAACTGAACGACGTGCGGCGGGCGCTGTTCATCCTCTACGAGAACGACCTCGCGGAGTACCGGCGTCTGCGCGACGAGGACTCCGGGTGGCTCACGTACCTGTGGACGTTCCACTACGAGAACATCCCGGAGAACCTCGAAGAGGAGATGCATCGGTTGCTGGATGCGCTCGATGACCGCGAGGAGTACGAGCGCAACCACGAGTTCTACCTCTGCGAGGTCTGCTCGATCCGCTTCGAGTTCGGCGAGGCGATGGACTTCGGGTTCGAGTGCCCCGAGTGCGGGTCGCCCCTCGAGTCGATGGACAACGACCGGCTCGTGACCGCGATGGAGGACCGGCTGGATGCGCTTCGCGAGGAACTGAACGTGGAGTCGAGCGCATAATGGTCGTTCTCGCAACGAAGGTCTACGTGCGCGGCGACGCTCGGGATCGCGCGGTCGACGGGCTTACGTCGCTCGTCGGGAACGAGCTCGCGGACCTGGACGTCGAGTTCGAGGTCGGCGTGCGCAACGACGACTTCCCGAGCGTCACGGTCTCGGGTGACGACGCGGTCGTCGCGCGGAACGTGCTCGCCGAGGAGTTCGGCGAGATCGACTCGCACATGGACGCCGGAGAGACGTACGTCGGGACGTTCGACTCCTGGAGCGACGAGGGGTTCGTGCTCGACGCCGGCGAGGACGTGTACGTGCCCGCGGACGAGATCGGACTCGGGCAGGGGACGCCGAGTCAAGTCCGCGAGCGGTTCGGGCTCGTCCAGCACATGCCTCTGGAGTTCGTGTACGGCGGCGACGGCGAACCGAGTCGGTTGAGT
This sequence comes from Halorubellus sp. JP-L1, assembly GCF_011440375.1. NCBI lineage: Archaea > Methanobacteriati > Methanobacteriota > Halobacteria > Halobacteriales > Halorubellaceae > Halorubellus > Halorubellus sp. JP-L1. Next base: position 1,025,705 of record NZ_JAAOIR010000002.1, on the reverse strand, counting down.
GACGCGCAGCGAGACGAGCTCTACGAGTGGACGCGCGGCGACGGGCGCGTGAACGTGAACTCGGCGACGCGCGCGGAGGTTCGCGCGACCGTGAACCGGGCCGGGCACGCCCGCGACATCGTGACCGTCGAACGCATCGGACTCCTCGAACAGAGCATCGTCTGCAAGGAAGGCACGGACCCGCCGGGCTTGCTCGCCGCGATCGGCGAGTACCTCCCCGCGGAGATCCGCTGCGTCATCCCGTAGGGATGGCTCGGAAACGCCTGGTGCTCGCGGTGCTCGCGCTCGCAGCGATGGCGGCACTGGCGGGGTGTACGTCGCCGTTCGGCGGTGGCGTGAGCGAGGAGCGCTTGAACGAGAACGCGACCTACGAGTGGAACGCCTCGACGGACGCGTACGTGAACGTCACCGGCGGCCAGTACAAGGCGGTGTACGACGTCTCGGGGTACGAGGGCACGGAGTTCGAGCTCTGGCGGCCCGGCATCGAGTCGCGGAACCCGCTCCCGATCTCCGCGCTGAAGTACCGGTACCCGAACGGGACGACGGTGACGGCGGAGAACCTGACCGTCGAGGAGAGTGGTGGGGCGACGGTCGTGACGCTCCCGCGTTCGGAGGGACAGGTGGCGTTCACGACTCGGACGGACGAGAAGTCCCTCGTGCTGCCGTCGTACCTGGAGGGCTCCTACGAGGTGGTGCTCCCCGAGAACATGCGCGTCGGGTTCCCGCTGTTCGGGCGGGTGTCGCCGGGCGCCGACGAGCGGACGCTCGAGGGCGACCGCGTCCACTTGCGGTTCGACGAGTTGACGCGGACGCTGAACGTCCAGTGGTACCTGGCGCGGGACCTCTGGCTGTTCGCGGGCCTCGTCGCGCTGTTGGGCGTGGTCGGGACCGCCGGGGTCGCCTACTACGTCTACCAGATCAGGCAACTGGAGCGCAAGCGCGAGGACCTCGGGCTCGACATGAGCGGCGACGACGACGGCCGCGACCCGCCGCCGGGGATGGGGTAACGTCGGCCTCGATCGGTACGGTTCCCTCGCAGCTCGGGCTCGATCCCGTCCCGGACTCGTTTTGAGGCTCGGTCTCGTTCCTGCGGTATGGACGTTGCCGTGGTCACCGTCGGGGACGAGTTGCTCGCCGGGGAGACCGAGAACACGAACGCGACGTGGCTGTGTCGACGACTCACCGAGCGGGGCGCTCGCGTCCGTCGGGTCGTGACCCTCCCGGACGACGAGGCGGCGATCGCGCGCGTCGTGAACGAGTTCCACGCGGAGTACGACGCGACCGTCGTCACCGGTGGCCTCGGCCCGACGCACGACGACCGGACGATGGCGGGCGTGGCGGTGGCGTTCGGTCGGGAGCTGGCTCACAGCGAGGTCGCGGAGGAGTGGCTCGTCGAGCACGGCGGCTATAGCGCGGGCGACCTCGTGGACGGGACGGCGGACGTGCCGGCGGGGGCGCGCGTCCTCCACAACGTCGAGGGCGTCGCACCTGGTGCGGTCGTCGAGTCGACGTACGTCCTCCCGGGGGTGCCCGCGGAGATGCGGGCGATGTTCGAGGACGTCGCCGGGGAGTTCGACGGCGAGCGCACGTACGTCGAGACGGTGTTCGCGGCGGAGCCGGAGTCCGCGCTCGTCGACCGATTCGAGCGCGTGCAGACGGAGTTCGACGTCGCCGTCGGCAGTTATCCCGGGGACGGCGTCCGCATCCGCGTGTCCGGCCCTGACGAGGCGGAGGTCGATGCGGCGGTCGCGTGGCTCCGCGAACGCGTCGACGGGGGCGAGGAGTAGCGCGAGGGCGTCTAGCTGGTCTTGTCGGTCGGCTTGCCGCGCGAGTTCGGTTCGTAGTTGTAGATCGAGTACAGCCAGGCGGCGGTGATGCCCAGCGAGAGGAGGAGGACGACGATGCCGATGGGCGTGGTCTCGATGAGCGTCTCCTGGGCCTGAAGCGGTATCATGCCCGGGCGTTGTGACCCCGGTGGCTTAAGCGTTGACGGACGCGGCCGTGCCGGGTGGCGGGACGTAGCCGCGACGGAACGCGGCCGCGATGGCCGACGTACTCTGGCCGTTCGGCGTTCGTCGACCGGCGACGTGCAGCGTCGATCCGACGAAACCGACCGCTTTTCCCGGCGACGGTCGTACGAGCGGGCATGCGAGTCGGGTTCGTCGTGAATCCCATCGCGGGGATGGGGGGCCGCGTCGGGTTGAAGGGGACCGACGGGAAGGTCGCGGAGGCGCGCGAGCGCGGCGCGGAGCCGCGTGCGCCCGAGCGAGCGAGGGCGGCGCTGTCGGCGCTCCGAGCGCGCGGCGACGGCGTGACGGTGGTGACGGCGGCGGGCGAGATGGGTGCGGACGCCGCGCGGGACGCGGGCTTCGATCCGGAGGTCGTCTACGAGTACGACCCCGACCCCGAGGGGGCGTCGGCGACGTCGGCGGCGGACACGCGCGCGGCGGTCCGCGCGTTCGTGGACGCGGGCGTCGACATCGTGCTGTTCGTCGGCGGCGACGGCACCGCCGTGGACGTCGCGCGAGCGCTCGAGGCGGCCGGCGACGGCACCGTCGAGGTCCCGATGCTCGGCGTGCCCGCGGGCGTGAAGATCTACTCGTCCGTGTTCGGCGTGACGCCGAAGGACGCGGGCCGCGTCGTCGCGTCGTTCGACGCGGTCGCGGACCGCGAGGTGAACGACATCGACGAGGCCGCGTACCGCGAGGGCGAGGTCCGGACGACGCTGCGCGCAGTGGTTCCGGTGCCGGTCGCGGAGGCGGTGCAGTCCTCGAAGCAGGTCGCGGGCGGTAGCGTCGACGGCGTCGCGTCCGGGTTCGCGAACGACGTCGAGGATGGCGTGACGTACGTGCTCGGACCGGGCGGGACGGTCGGTGCGATCAAGCGCGAACTCGGGTTCGAGCCGTCGCCGCTCGGCGTGGACGTCTACCGCGACGGCGAGGTCGTCCTCCGGGACGGGACCGAAGCGGAGATCCTAGATGCGCTCGGCGAGGAGAACGTCGTCGTCGTGTCGCCCATCGGCGGCCAGGGGTTCGTGTTCGGGCGCGGCAACCACCAAATATCGCCCGCGGTCATCGAGCGCTCCAGCGTCGAGGTTGTCGCGTCGCCGAGCAAGCTCGACGACGTCGGCGTCCTCCGCGTCGACACGGACGACGAGGCCGTGAACGGGTCGCTGCGGGGCTGGCAGAAGGTCCGCGTCGGCAGGTACGAGCACCGGCTCCTCAAGGTCGTCTGACCCCGTCTCCCGTGGCGGCCAGTTGACACGGTAACGTGGAATCGCCCGCCTCCGACGCCTAGTAGACGCGGGGTGATGTATTATGACTGGAGGGGCAAATATAAGGTATTTCGTTGCCTAGGCGGGGGCATGGAAACGCGCAAAGTGCAGCGGCTCGGGCCGTCGACGCTGGCGATGACGCTCCCCGCGGAGTGGGCGAGCGAGCACGACGTCGAGAAGGGCGACGAGGTGTCGCTCCGCATGGGCGGGAAGGGCACGCTGACGGTGATGCCGGAGTCCGCGAACAGCGAGGAGACGGAGGCGGTCATCCACGCGGGCGACCTGGACGCGGACGCCGTCGAGCGCGCGATCGTCGCGCAGTACGTGCTCGGGCGGCGCGTCATCCGCATCGAGAACGAGGACGGCGCGCTCGACTCCGAGCAGATCAATGCCGTCTATCGCGCCGAGACCCAGCTGATGGGCCTGGGCGTCATCGAGGAGACGCCCGAGAGCATCGCCATCCGGTGCTCGGTCGACCCGGAGGACTTCACGCTCGACAACCTCCTGGAGCGCCTCGAGTCGACGGGGTCGACGATGCGCGGCGAGGCCGTGAAGGCGCTCGCGCACGGCAACCCGGACCTCGCACAGCGCGCGCTGAACCGCGAGCGGCAGGCGAACAAGATCTTCGTCCTGATGCTGCGGCTCATCTTCACGGCGTACCAGAACCCGAACCTCGCTCGCGCGGTCGGGCTCGCGGACGGGTTCCCGCTCATCGGCTACCGCTCGATCGCGAAGAACCTCGAGTTGACGGCTGATAACGCCGAGGACATCGCGGACATCGTCCTGGAGGCGGAGGGCCACACGCTGAACGTCGACCAGGGGACGATGCGGCGCATCCGCGAGTTCACCGAGCAAGTAGACGAACTGACGGCGCTCGCCGTCGAGTCCGCGGTGACGCGGGACTACCAGAAGACGATCGCGGCCCGCGAGCTCTTCCACGAGATCGGCGACCGCGAGCGCGAGATCCTCGACGACCTCCCGGAGATGGACAACGAGGACCTCCTGCAGGTCCGCGAGGTACTCGTCTCGCTCCAGCAGACCGCGCAGTACGCGATGCGGAACGCGGAGATCGCGGTGAACCTCGCGCTGAACGAGGAGTCCGACCACACGACGATCAACTGACGGCGGAATCGTCGACCGACGACGACGTCCGTTCCCGACCGCGTCGTCGACACCGGACGCCGACGGCGGGTCAGTCGTCGGCGACCACCTCTTCTGGCTGCGAGCCGTCGTCGGTTGCGTCCTCCGACGGTCCGCCGTTCGTCGCGTCCGATTCTCCAGCGGCCGACTGTGGCGCGTTCGCCGACTGCGCGGCGTTCGTCTTCTCCGCGCGCAGTGGGCTCCGGTTCGCGATCTCGCAGTCGAACGCGGGGTGTTCCGCGAAGTGCCTGACGAGCATGTGTCGACGCGACCCGGTGATGCCGGTCCGGGAGACGTCGTCGGCGTCGAACGCGTCGGGCAGTCGCTCGTAGAGGCGGTCGAGTGCGTCGAAGTCCTGGAACACCTTCGCGTTCCCGGACGAGTCCGCGCCGCGGCGGCGGACCTCGTAGCTCCCGTCCTCGCGGTGGCGGCCGGCGGTCCGGAAGAACTCGCGGTCGGAAACGACGGCGTCGGCCAGGCGCTCCTTGAGTGCGACGGCGTCGGCTCTGGTCAGTTCCACGCAGGCGTCGTCGACGTCGATCTGGATGCGCTCGCTCGATTCGTCGGTACTGACCTCGGGCTTACCCGAGAAGAACTCGATCCGGAGAGTGAGTACTCCGTTCCATACCGCGACCGAGCGCGCCCAGGGTAAAAACCCTTCCGGCGCGCGGGGCTACCATCCCGACGCGTTGGCCTACGCGACCGTCTCCGGATGGACGCGACCGGGAGCGACGTGCGGGATGATGCCACCGTCGTCTGTCGTCGTCGTCCCGTCTCCACCCTCGGATGTGGTGTCGTCACCGTCCTCGCTCGTGGTGTCGTCGGACTCGGTCGTCGTGTCGTCACCATCTGCGGTGGTGCCGTCGTCGCCCTCGGAGGTGGTGCCGTCGCCGCCGTCGGAGCTGGTTCCGTCGGAGGTGCTGTCGTCGTCGCTGCCGCCGTCGGTCTCGTTCCCGGCCGTGGCGTCCTCGGTCGAGGATTCGTCCTTCGTCCCGAAGATGTCGGTCTCGATGGTCTCGCGGTGCGTCGCGTCCTCGAGCGGGATGACGATCTCGGTCCCGGCGACGTCGAGCGTCGCGCCGAAGTCGATGACGACGTCAGTCACCTGGTCGCGCTCGACGTGGGTCACCCACCACTCGTCGAGGTTGTCGTTCTGGATGTGCGTCACCGTCCGCACGCGCGTCAGCGAGTTCGGCGCGAGCACCTTCTCTTCGGTGTTCTCGCCCGCGCCGACGCGCACGTCGTTCATGTCGATCGTGTAGTTCAGCTTCGAGACGGGGATCGCGTAGTCCTTCGGGTTGTAGATGTAGAAGTCGACGACGATACCCGTGCGCTCGTCGGTGACCTCGCCCCACTGCGCGCGCGTCTCGTTCACGTACAGGAGCGGGTCGCTCACGAGCGGGCTACTCGAGTTCACGGGCCGTGTCTCCGTGGAGTTGAACGACGACAGCATGTCCGTCTCGATCGTGCGCGTCCGCTCGACCGGGACGGACTGCCCGAGCAGCTCGGAGTCGACGGTCGCGTTCACGTTCACGGCCGTCTGCTCGTCGCGCTGGACGTGACTCACCCACCACGCCGGGATGCGGTCGTTGTCGAGGGTCGTCTCCAGTTCGATCGTCGAGTTCCCGGGCGCCATCTCGACCGAGCCCGTCGACCCGTTCGCCATCCGGACGTCGTTCATCGCGATCGCGTACTCGCCGGACACGCCGAGGAACCCCGCGCCGATCGGGTTCGGGTTCGACACCTGGATGTCCGACGCGATCGTCGTCGTCGAGTCGTCGACGCCCGCGAACTCGTTCTGGAAGCTCGTCACGCTCGGGACGCCGACCGCGCCCGCCGCGAACGCGACCGCTGCCACGACGACCAGCGAGAGCACGACGGTTCCGACGACCCGTGGGATACTGCCCAGGAACAGCGATTGGAGCGTCGCGGCGAGCGACGAGCCCGTTCCACCTTCGCCTGCTGCGTCTGCACCCATCTTGCCCGCGACTCTCCCGGCGAGTCTTAAAGGTCTTGTCGCAAGAGAATTTGGTCGACGCGCTCGCGGCCGCCGTCGACGCGCTCGGACCCGACGTCGACGCCGTCGAGCGACGCGGAGACGGTGGTACTAAGTCGGGTCGGTGGATACGGGCGAGTATGACTGCTACGGACACCGGTGGGTCGGACAAGGGACTCGGGTTATCGATGCTCTTCGGCGCCCTCGCCGTCCTCGGCGCGATCGCCGCCGCCGGCGCCGGGTTCGCCGCGACCGCGTCGCTCCGCGGTGGCCTGGATCTGCCCGAGGCGACGACGCACGCGATGGAGGTCAACGCCGCCGTCGGGTTCGGGCTCGCGATGGCGTTCGGCGTCATGGCCGTCGTCGCCGTCCAGTGGTACGACGCCTGAACGACCGGGAAACCGTTAATACTCTGAGTCACGTAGTCGGATTCGTACGATGAGTGAGTATTCGGACGAGGAACAGCGCATCATGGCGTACCTACGCGACAGCGTCTCGCGCGGACAGCAGTACTTCCGCTCGAAGAACATCGCGGATGCGCTGGGGCTCTCTTCGAAACAGGTCGGGGTTCGACTGCCGAACCTGGACGAGAAGTCCGAGGAGGTCGACATCGAGAAGTGGGGACGTGCTCGCTCGACGACCTGGAAGGTAACGGTGAGCTAGTTCTATCGATGACTGTGACCGTCGAGCGGACGTTCGCGTTCGCCGCACCACCCGAGGACGTGTGGGCGTTCATCTCCGACCCGCGCTGTCGCGCGGAGGCGATCAGCGTCGTCGAGGACTACGACATCGACCCGGACGGCGACGGTGATAGGGCGACGTGGCACGTCGGCCTCCCGATTCCCGTGATCGATCGGACGACGGCCGTGGAGACCCGGGACGTCGAGCGCCGCGAGGGCGAGTACGTGAAGTTCGTCGGTCGGTCGAAGGTGATGCGCGTCGTCGGCGAGCACGAGGTGGTGCCGACCGAGGACGGCTGCGAGCTCGTCAATCGGTTCCGCGTCGAGGGGAAACTCCCGGGCGTCGAGCGGTACTTCAGGAAGAACCTCGACGACGAACTGGACAACCTCGAGGCGGCGTTGCGTGCCGACCTGGGGCTCCCGGCATGACCGCGAACCACGTCGACGCTGGCGACGGTCTTCGAGTGGCGCTCGTGCAGTTCTCTCCAGATGCCGGGAACGTCGAGGACAACGTCGAGCGGGCGCTCTCGGAACTGGAAGCGGCTGCGGACGCGGGCGCGGACCTCGTCGCGTTCCCCGAGCTGTTCGACGTCGGGTACTTCGCGTTCGACTCGTACGCTCGCCAGGCCGAGGGGCTCGGGGGGCCGCGACTGGCGGCGTTCGCGGACGCTGCGCGCGAAAACGACGTGTGGGTGCTCGCGGGGACGGTCGTGGAGGACCTTGCTTCGACGGCGGCGTCTTCCGTGGACGTGCCGACGCCGGCCGACGAGGGACTCGCGAACACCGCGGTCGTGTTCTCGCCGCGCGGCGATCGAGAGCTCGTCTACCGGAAGCATCACCTGTTCGGGTACGACTCCGCGGAGGCGGAACTCCTGGTGGCCGGGGAGCGCCGGCCGACGGTCGACGTCGCGGGGTTCACGCTCGCGGTATCGACGTGCTACGACCTGCGGTTCCCGGAGCTGTACCGCGAGTACCTGGACGCGGGCGCGGACCTGGTGCTGGTGCCGTCCGCGTGGCCGTACCCGCGCGTCGAGCACTGGAAGACGCTCCCGTCGACGCGCGCGGTCGAGAACTTGAGTTACGTCGCGACGATCAACGGCGCGGGCACGGTCGGCGGCACGGACCTCGTCGGTCGGTCGACCGCGTACGACCCGTGGGGGACGCCGGTCGCGACGACAGACGACCGGGAGACGACGGTGTTCGCCGACCTCGACCCGGAGCGAGTTCGCTCCGTGCGTGCGGAGTTCCCGGCGCTCGAGGATCGACGGCTCTAGGTGGGTTCCGCGTGGGCTCGGTACGCCCCACGAATCGTGTCAGACTCACCCACGGCTCGCCGGCGCGAACGCTCACGTGGAACCGACCATTTATATGTGAGGCGGCGATAGGATTGGTTGCCGGAAGAAGACGCTTTTCACGTCTGACCGGCACACAACGCCCGTCGCACCTACGCCCGCGCCCAACGCGGCACCTCGGGGCTACCCGGGAGCCTAATCGAGGTGTCGCATCTCTCGTCCTCACGCCCTCGAGCACTGCGAATTCGACGTATCGCGACCGTAAGCGTCCGCGACCGCCGCCGGCCCGATTCCGATCACCTCCAACACCGCTATCCGTCGCCGAGACAGTCGTCCGGCTCTCGACCGTTCCGGTGTTGCCGATCCTCCTGCCAGAACACCGACGCGGCTGGCGCGTTCTCGCGCGGTCAGACGACGACGAGCAGGAGGCCGCTCGCTGCGACGACGCCGAGGACGACCGCGACGAGCGTGCCGAGCTCGCGCGTGCCGAGGACCCACGCGAGGGCGGCCTTCACGGCGGTGTTCGCGATCGCCGCGATCACGATGCCGGTGGTGGCGACCTCCGTCGACACCGCGCCCTCGGCGGCGAGCGTGCTGAGCGTGAGCGTCATCGCGTCGACGTCCGCGAGCCCGGAGAGGAACGCCGTCGCGTACAGGCCCGTGCTCCCGAAGAGTTCGTTCGCGGACTCCGAGACGAGGAGGACGACCGCGAAGATGACGCCGAACGCGAGCGCCGGCCGGAGCCGGAACGGGTTCTTCAGGTCGTCGGGTTCGACGTCGCTCTCGGAGGCGGTCCGCCAGTAGAGGACGCCAGCGGCGATCACGCCGACGACGGTCATCACGCCGAGCGGGACTGCCACGCTCGGCAGGAGCGCGGGGTTGACGACGGCGACCTCGATGAGTGCCCGCGGGAACATCACGATCGAAGCGGTGACGACCGCGAACGCGCAGACGTGATAGAGCGTCTCGTTCTGCGTCGTCTTCTCGGCCATCGAGACGGTCGTCGCCGTGGAGGAGACGAACCCGCCGACGAGTCCGGTGAGTGCGATTCCGCGTTCGGCGCCGAGGACCTGACCGAGGACGTACGCGACGAACCCGAGTCCGGTGACGAAGACGACCATCAGCCACACGAACCGTGGGTTCAGGCCGTAGAGCGCGTCGAGCGATCGGTCGGGGAGGGCGGGGAGGACGACGAGCACGACGAGCACGAACTTCGCGGTCGCCCGCCGTTCGGTCTCGTCGACGCGGTCGACGAACTCGTGGATGGGGTCCTTCGCCGAGAGGAGCACCGTCGTCGCGCCGCCGACGACGACCGCGACGACGACGCCGTTCTCGGAGTGCATCGTCAACGCACCCAGGAGGACGACGAGGAGTGCCGCGACGAGCGTCGTCAGTCCGATGTCGTGCTCGAACCAGACCTTCGCGACGTACGCGACCGAGAGCGGGACCACCAGGGCGGCGACCGAGAGCGCGAATCCGGCCGGATAGAATCCCGCGACGAGCGCGCCGTAGAGCGCGAACAGGGGGAACGTCCTGCTGCCGGCGAACGACCCGCCGGACTCGGCTCGCTCGCGCTCCAGGCCGAGCAGCGCTCCCAGCCCGAACGCGACGAGCAGCCGCAGGATCACCTCGGACAGGGGCGCGGTTGCGGGATCGACCATCGACTCGACGTTCAGGTCGACGTCTCGTCAAACCACGGGGTGGATGTCGTTCAGCGACAGCGACGAGCGTCGGGCATCGCGAGCCGATGGTCCCCACTGGTCTCCCGGAGCGACGTATCGCGGTCGAAGAACAGCAATCGAGAGCGAACTGCAGGACGCGACGACGCCTCAGTCGTCGTCGGTCTTGATGTCCGCTGAGAGGCCCTGTGCCATCTCGATGTCCTTGGAGTTGTTGAGCGTCCACGCGGTCCGCTCGGTGACGGCCTCGATCGCCTCGCGTGCGCTCGGTGCGCCCTTCCCAGACTTCTTCACGCCGCCGAAGGGCAGCTGGACTTCCGCGCCGATGCAGGGGAGGTTCCCGTACGCGAGGCCGACCTCGGCCTTGTCGCGGTAGTAGTTCACCTGGCGGTAGTCCTCGCTGATGACCGCGCCGGCGAGCCCGTACGGGACGTCGTTGTGGATGTCGACGGCGTCCTCGATGTCACCGCTGTACTTCACGAGCGCGACGTGCGGCCCGAAGCACTCCTCCTTGAGACTGCGGAGATCGGTGTCGTACTCCATCTCGTACACGAACGGTCCGACCCAGTGCCCGTCCTCGTGGCCGTCGGGGATCTCGTCGTCGTCGAGCTCGAAGCGGTCGACGAGGACGTTCGCGCCCTCCTTGCGCGCCATCTCGTTGTGGCGCTGGATCTTCTCGACGTGCCCTTCCTCGATCGCGGGCCCCATGAACGTGTCAGCGTCGAGCGGGTCGCCGACCGCGATGTTCTCGGCGATCTCGACGTAGCGCTCCTTGAACTCGTCGTAGACGTCCTCGTGGACGATCAGGCGTTCGCTGGAGACGCAGCGCTGCCCGGTCGTCTTGAAGCTGGACATGACCGCGGAGTGCACGGCGATGTCGAGGTCCGCTTCCTCCGTGATGACGATGCCGTTCTTCCCGCCCATCTCGCAGGCGGCGTTCTTCCCGGGCTCGCCGCCGACCTTGCTCGCGACCTCGTGCCCGACCTCGGCGCTGCCCGTGAACAGCACGGTGTCGGTGACGTCGTTCTCGACGATCTCCGCGCCGGCGTCGCCGAAGCCCTGCACCATGTTGAACACGCCGTCGGGGATGCCGGCGTCCTCCAGCATCTCGGCGATGATCTGCCCGCACCAAGGCGTCTGCTCGGCGGGCTTCCAGACGACGACGTTCCCCTCGACGAGCGCGATCGCCATGTGCCAGAACGGGATCGCGACCGGGAAGTTCCACGGCGTGATGCAGCCGACGACGCCGTTGGGCTTCCGACGCATGTACGCGTCCTTGCTGGCGATCTCGCTCGGGACGATGTCGCCGTGGGGGTGGCGGGCGTTCCCGGCCGCCCACTCGACCATGTGCCACGCCTCGGTCACGTCCGCTTTCCCCTCGCTGATCTCCTTCCCGCACTCCTTCGTGACGACCTCGCCGAGTTCCTGGTGTCGGTCCTTGAGCTCGTGGTAGACGTCCCAGAGGTACTCGGCGCGGTCGATGTGCGAGAGGCTCCGCCACTCCTCGAAGGAGTCCTCCGCGGCGTCGAGCGCACGCTGTACGTCCGTCGGTGTGCCGCGTCGGAACTCGCCGAGGGTCTCGCCGGTCGCGGGGTTCTCGGACGTGAACGTCTCGTCGCCGGAGCCGTCCGTCCATTCGCCGTCGATGTAGTGCTGGAACGTATCGCTCATCGTGTTCGGCAAAAATTACTCGTAGCCACATGAAAAAGGCACCCCTTCCACCGGGCGGTTCTCGGCAATTCTTACCGGCAAATCGTGTGGGGGTGGTCACCGACGACGGGCGGACGATTCCGGTGACTACGTCGCGACGCGCTCGATCTCGCCCTTGAGTGCGTTGCCGTCGAAATCGTGGTCGGGGCGGAGCGCGACGAAGTCGAGGAAGTCCCGCGCGGCGAGCACGTCCGCGACCGGGTACGCCTCGCGAGCGGCGGCGACCGCCTCTCGAGCGCCGATGCGCTGGGCGAGTTCCGCGAGGGCGCACGCCAGGTCGTAGGATCGCGCACCCGCGAACCCCTCCTCGCGGACGGTCGTCGCGTCGATGACGTACAGCTCGTCGTCGTACACGAGGAGGTTCTCGCCCCGGAGGTCGCCGTGCGCGAGCCCCTCGTCGTGCATCGTCGAGAGCACGTCGAACAGCTCGCTCGCGTGCGACTCGACCTCGGCGTCCGCGAGGTCGTCGAACGTCCTGAAGTCCGGGAGGTACTCGAGGACGAGTACGCCCAGCCCCTCGACCTCGAAGGCGTCCACGGGTCGGGGGGCGTTCAGGCCGATCGCACGCATCCGGGTCGCGGCCTCGAACTCGCGCTCGGCGAGCGCCAGCGGCGTTCCGACGTGATCGAAGAACCCCTCGGTGCCCGAGGAGAACGCACCGAGGTTCCGGCCGGCGGTGAACACCGCGTGCACGACCGAGTTCTGCGGGGTGACGACCTTCACGAACCACTCGTCGTCGACGATCATCGGCGTCGACAGCCAGTTGTCGGCGTCGAGGAACTCGACGCGCACCGCGGTCCGGCCGTTGCGCTCGGCGACGGTTCTCGCGACGGCCTCGAGGCGCGTCCAGTCGACGGTCCCCCGTAGCAACTCCCGGATGGCCACGCCTCACAACTCCGTTCCCGGCCCCCAAAACTCTCCCGCTCGAGACGGTCGGCGGTGAACCGTCGCGAGCCTCGGTGTGCGCCGCTCGAGCCACGAACGCCCCATCGACCGCTGGACGCGTCGAGGTGACTGCGTCACAGGACGCGACGCCGCCGTGCCCGAGAATCGGTCACGGTGTAGAAGCCTTTATTTTCGGTCTCTGCAAGTTTCGCATATGGACTTCGAGCTGCCGGACGAGCACCGGATGATCCAGGAGGAGGTGCGTCGGTTCTGCGACGAGGAGATCGAACCGATCGCCCAGGAGATCGAGGACGAGCACCGGTTCCCCGAGGAGATCTTCGACGAACTCGGGAAGCTCGACGTGATGGGCGTCCCGATCAGCGAAGCGTACGGTGGTCTCGGCGGCGACACGCTCATGTACGCGGTCGTCGCGGAGGAGCTCGGGCGCGTCTCCGGGTCCGTGGCGCTCTCGTACGTCGCTCACACGTCGCTAGCCTCGAAGCCCCTGGAGCTGTTCGGGACCGACGAGCAGAAGGCGGAGTGGCTGGAGCCGCTCGCCTCCGGCGACGAGATGGGTGCGTGGGCGCTCACGGAACCCGGGAGCGGGAGCGACGCGAGCGACATGGACACGACCGCGGAGAGGGACGGCGACGAGTACGTGCTCAACGGCACGAAGCAGTTCATCACGAACGCGAACGTCGCGAACAGCGTGCTCGTGAAGGCCGTCACCGAGCCGGGCGCTGGCTACGACGGCATCTCGACGTTCATCGTCGACCCCGCGAACGACGACGGCTTCGAGGTCTCGACGGTCTGGGACAAGATGGGACTGAACGCGTCGCCGACGTGCGAGATCCAGCTCGACGACGTCCGCGTCCCCGAGGACCGATTGCTCGGCGAAGAGGGCGAGGGCTGGGAGCAGACGAAGAAGACCCTCGACGGCGGCCGCATCTCGATCGCCGCGATCTCGACGGGGCTCGCCCAGGGCGCGTACGAGGCTGCGAAATCCTACTCGAAGGAGCGCGAGCAGTTCGGGCAGCCCATCTCGAAGTTCGACGCGATCCGCGACAAGGTCGTCCACATGGAGCGCCAGGTCGAGCGCGCGCGCCTGCTGACGCACAAGTCGGCGTGGCAGTACGACCAGGGTCAGTCGGTGACGAAGTCGAGTTCGCTCGCGAAGCTCGACGCGAGCGAGGCGGCGCGGAAGGTCGCCGAGGAGGCCGTGCAGGTCCTGGGCGGCTACGGGTACACGGAGGACTTCTCGCCGCAGCGGTTCATGCGGGACGCGAAGCTCATGGAGATCGGCGAGGGCACCAGCGAGATCCAGCACCTCGTCATCGGTCGCGAACTCGGGCTGTAGGTCGAGACGCCGCGGTCGTGGGCGCCCCGTCCGTCAGAACGAGGACAGTCAGAATCCGCGTCGTTCGTCGTCGCGTCCGAACCGATCGCGTGCCGCTTGCGCGTTCGCGACCGTCACGAGGACGATGCCGGCGAGCGCCGCGATGCCACCGGCGAGTCCGACGACCTCGTAGCCGTTCCGGTACAGCCACGGCATCACGAGGAATGCGTACGCGAGCACGGCGACCGTGAACGCTCGCTTGTGTTCCTGCAGGACGACCGTGATCTCGTCGACGAGCGCCGGGTCCCGGGGTTCGGGTTCTGGGCGGGCGTTCGCGGCCGCCTCCTCGGCGCTGGGAGGCGGTCCGCCATCGTCCTCGCCCCCGGAGCCACCCCAGGACGCCCCGAGGTCACGTTCGGCGTCGTCGTCTGCTCCGTCCGCTGGCATACCTCACGGTCACGACCGAACACGGATAAATCCACGCGCACCGCCCCCGCCGAGCGTCGAACGTGGCCGCGTACTGTCGTCCAAACACCGCGTCCAAGAGAGAGAGCTGTCAGTCGATCGGTCAGGGCCAGTTGCCCGCGTCCTCGTAGGCCGAGACGACGCGTCGGATCGCGTTCACGTAGCACGCCGTCCGGAGGTTCGGCGTGTCGAAGGACTCGTACGCGTCGGTCATCCGATCGAACGCGTCGACGATGATGGCTTCGAGTTCCTCGTTCACGCGCCCCTCGGTCCAGTAGAAGCGCTGGCGGTTCTGGACCCACTCGAAGTACGACACCGTCACGCCGCCGGCGTTCGCGAGGATGTCCGGAACGACCGTGACGTCGCGCTCGGTCAGGACGTCGTCGGCGTCCGGCGTCAGCGGGCCGTTCGCGGCCTCGACGATGACGTCGGCGTTGACGTCGCGAGCGAGCGCCTCGTCGATCGCGTTCTCGAGGGCCGCGGGCACGAGCAGGTCGACGTCCATCGTGAGGAGGTCCTCGTTCGAGACTTCCTCGTCGGCGCCCTCGTAGCCGGAGACCGAACCGGTCTCGCGCTTGAAGTCCTTGACGGCGACCGGGTCGAACCCGTCGGCGTTGTGGATGGCGCCCGAGGAGTCGGAGACGGCGACGACGTCCGCGCCGAGGTCGTCGATGAGGTTCGCGGCGATCCAGCCCGCGTTCCCGTAGCCCTGCACGGCGACCGTGGCGTCCGAGATGTCCTTGCCGAGGTAGTCGAAGACCTCGCGTGCGGCGAGCATCGTGGAGCGACCCGTCGCCTCGACGCGGCCCTCGCTCCCGCCGGAGTCGATCGCCTTCCCGGTGACGACGCCCGGCTCGGTCACGTTCTCGAGGGTCTCGTACGTGTCCTTGATCCAGTTCATCTCGCGCTGGCCAGTGTTGACGTCGGGCGCGGGGATGTCCTTGTCCTCGCCGACGAACGGCCGGAGTTCCTTCGCGAACGATCGCGTGACGCGCTCGATCTCGCCCGCGGAGTACTCGCTCGGGTCGATGACGATGCCGCCCTTCCCGCCGCCGTAGGGGATGCCGACGGTCGCGCACTTGTACACCATCCACCCCGAGAGCGCCTTCACCTCGTCGCGTGTGACGCCCGGGTGGTAGCGGATGCCGCCCTTGTAGGGGCCGCGGTCGCCGTTGAACTGCGATCGGAAGGCCTTGAAGCGCCCGGTCGTCCCGTCGTCCATGTCGATCGTGAGGTTCGTCTCCAGCACGCGCTCGGGGTGCTTGAGTCGGTCGACGACGTCGGCGTCCACGTCGATGTACGCCGCCGCGTCGTCGATCTGCTCCTGCAGACTCTCGAAGGGATTCGCTTCCTGGGACATCACTTCGAAAATCTCGCAGCCGCGGGTTAAGCGTGGCGGACTTTTAGGAATCAGTACGGCATATATGCAATTAAGGTTCCTTATATTCAGGGCGGTCGGTCGCTGCGTCGGCCCGGTCGAGGACGCGTTCGGCCTGCGCGATCAGGGGGGCGTCGATCATCTCGCCGTCGACCTGGAAGACGCCGCGACCGTCGGCGTCGGCCTCGGCTTTGGCTTCCATCACGCGCTCCGCCCAGTCGACGGTCTCGGGATCTGGCGCGAACGCGTCGTTGATGGGGTCGACCTGCGACGGATGGATCGCCATCTTGCCGTCGTACCCCAGTTGGATGGCGAACGCGGTCGCGTCGCGGAGGCCGTCGGTGTCCGAGAAGTCGGTGTAGACGGTGTCGATGGCGTCGACGTCGGCGTTCGCGCCGGCGAGCACGACGTGCTCGCGAGCGTACAGAACCTCCGTGCCCTCGTCGGTGCGGGTCGCGCCGACGTCCGCGGACAGGTCCTCCGCGCCGAACACGAGCGCGTCGGTCGCGGCCGCGGACGCGACGGACTCGGCGTGGAGGACGCCGGCGGCGCTCTCGACGAGCGCGAGCACCGGCGGGGTGTCGCGTGGGTACAGGGAGTCGAACGCGCGGACGTCGTCGCCGCTCGCGCACTTCGGGAGCATGAACGCGTCCAGCCGCAGGTCGTCGAGGTCGTCGGCGAGCGCGTCGACGTCCGCGACCGCGGTCGCCGCCGTCTCGGACGCGTTCAAGTCGGTCGCGTCCGTCGCGTCCGTCGCCCCATCGTCGATCGGGTTGACGCGCACGCACACTTCGCAGTCGGGGTCGAACTCGGGATCGCCGAGGACGTCGACGACGGCCTCGCGCGCCTCGGCTTTCCGCGACGGTGCGACCGCGTCTTCGAGGTCGAAGACGACGACGTCAGCGCCGGTCGCGGGCGCCTTCCGCATCAGTTCCGGTCGGTCGCCGGGCGAGAACAGGACGCTTCTGCGTGCCATGGCTGCCACTCCGACGGCCCGGACCGTAAGACCCGCGGGACGATTGCGTGACCTGGCGCGAACGCCCGAGTTCCCTCGGGCGAGTGTTTGACGTCCATCAGCCGAGCGCCGCGAGCAAATAGATATATCCGGCCGTCGCCGGAATGGTCGGTCGATGCTCGATAGCTCCCGGCGGGAGGTCCTCGTCAGCGCCGTCATCAATTCGGTCCCGGACTTCGCGTCGGGTGCGGCGGTCGCGATCGTCGCCCGCCTGACGGGAATCGAAGCGCTCGAAGAGGACGACGAGAGCGAGACGAGCGACGAGACCGACGAGAGCGAGACGAGCGACGAGACCGACGAGACTGGTTCGAGCGACGTAACCGACGAGACCGACGAGACCGACGAGACCGACGAGACTGGTTCGAGCGACGTAACCGACGAGACCGACGAGATCGATTCGAGCGACGACTGACCGGGGTCTTGCTCTCGGCGTCAGGGCCAGAGGCCGCGGGCCTCGTGCGCGTCGGCGACCCTGGAGAGTGCGACGACGTACGCGGCGTCGCGCCACGTGCAGTCGCGGTCCTCGACCTCTTCGCGGACGGCGTCCCACGCCTTCAGCATCTCCGCTTCGAGTTCCTCGTGGACGCGTTCGAGGCTCCACTTCCGTCGGTTGATGTCCTGGAGCCACTCGAAGTACGACACCGTCACGCCGCCGGCGTTCGCGAGGATGTCGGGGACGACGTGGATGCCGCGCTCTTCGAGGATGCGGTCGGCGGCGCTCGTCGTCGGGCCGTTCGCGCCCTCGACGACGATGTCGGCCTGGACGTCGTTCACGTTGTCGGCGGTGATGACGTTCCCGACGGCGGCGGGGATGAGGACGTCGACGTCGAGCTCGAGCAGGTCGGCGTTGTTCATGCGCTGGGCGTCGTCGTAGCCCGAGACCATGCCGGGGCGTTCGTCGTGGTCCTCGACGTCGCGCGTGTCGAGACCGTCGGGGTCGTAGATGGCGCCGTCGACGTCGCTGACGGCGACGACGTCCGCGCCGCGGTCGTCGAGGTAGCGCGCGGCGTTCGCGCCGACGCTACCGAACCCCTGGACGGCGACGGTGACGTCCTCGAGGTCGTAGTCGTAGTACTCGATCGCTTCCTTCGCGACGATGCCGACGGAGCGACCCGGGGCCTTCTCGCGGCCGTAGCTCCCGCCGACGACGGGCGGTTTCCCGGTGACGACGCCGGGCGTCGTCTCGCCCTCCTGCATCGAGTACGCGTCCATGAACCACGCCATCTCCTGCGGGCCCGTGCCCATGTCGGGCGCGGGGATGTCGTGGTTCGGGCCGATGGAGTCCCGGAGTTCCTCCGCGAACCGTCGCGTGAGCCGCTCGACTTCGTCCTCACTGAGGTCCTTCGGGTCGACGACGACGCCGCCCTTCGCGCCGCCGAACGGGAGGTCCATGACGGCGCACTTCCAGGTCATCCACATCGCGAGCCCGATGCACTCGTCCTCGCCGACCTCGGGGTGGAAGCGCAGGCCGCCCTTGAACGGGCCGCGGACGCTGTCGTGCTGGGCGCGATAGCCCGTGTAGACCTCCCAGGAGCCGTCGTCGCGTTCGAGCGGGACGCTCACGCGCTGGACGCGGTCGGGGTGTTCGAGTCGCTCGATGACGCCGCCGTCCACGTCGAGGTGGCTGGCGGCGCGCGCGAGCTGGCGGCGGGCTGTTTCGAGCGCGGTCTCTTCGTCGGTGTCGTCGGAGTCAGTAGGTTTTGCTGTGGCCATGAAGGTACCTCCGGCACGCGGTCGAAGCGGCCGGTGCGACCGCAGCGTGGCTGTGAGAGACGGTGTCACACCGGGTGCCGAGAACTGCCGGCGGTCGATGTCTCGCGACGACGACGCCGGTCATCGACGACCAGTTGCCCGCTCTCGTTTAAAACCGTTCTGATAAGCGTTCGGTTCGTGCCAGTATCTGCGAACGGTACCAGTCGCTGGTCCCTCTTCGAGCAAACGAGACCCCCATTCGGGAGCACGTGGCCACGATGCGGTCCGAAACTCGTCGGATGCGATTACCCTCGAGAGGTCCTATCAAGTCACGTGCCACGACGCGTCCCACTGAACGAACTCGACGCGATGCTCGAAGCGCTCGATTACCCGGTCACGCCAGCGGAGGCCGCGGCGGCGTGCAGCGACGTCACGCTCGAACTCGCCGACGGCGAGGAACCGTTCGCGGACGTCGTCACCGGATCCTCGGCCGACGCCTTCGAGAGTCCCGACGAGCTCGCGAGCGAGGTCATGTCCCTCCTCCCGCGGGAGGCCGTCGGCGAGCCCTACCAGTCCGAGGGCGAGGGCTGACCGAGCGCTCCCCCGGGCGCGAGCGTCGCCGGTGCGGCCGACTACCCCCTGAACGTCGTCCCGGACTCGTACGCCAGCGGCAGGAGTGCGACGACGACGGCCAGCGCGTAGCACGCGACGACGACCGCGAAGATCAGGGTCCCGGAGACGCCCGGAATCGAGGCGGCGTCCGCCAGCGGACGACCCGGCTGGTAGACGGTCACGCGAACGATCCACGAGACCAGCAGGAGCGCGCCGAGACCGAGGTAGACGCGACGGAGCCGGTGCGCCACCGCCTGCCAGAACGACATCGTGTACGCCGGTTCGGCCAGCATCTCGCGCATCGTCTCTTCCCAGTCGCCGTCGCCGGACGAGTCGTCGGCGAAGAGCGCGTAGAAGACGGTCTCCTGGAGCGCGCGGACCCGCGTTCGCCAGACGTCGTACTCGCGGAACCGGTGCGCTTCGACGAGGAGGAACGTCGCCGTCGCGAACATCCCGATCAGGAGGACGTAGTGCGGGTTGTCCGGGTTGGAGAACACCCACGTGAGGATGGCGACGGCGACGACGACCCCCCAGTTCGTCGTCTGGTCGAGTCGCGCCCGCCACGTCGCCGCCCGGTCCATCTCGCCCCTGTAGAGGTCGCCGACGAGCGACGCCACCGTCGACGGGTCGTCCCCGAGGCCGCTCAGGAGGTCGTCGACGGGCACGTCCGTCGCGTCGGCGGACTCGTCGCCGGACTCGGTCGCCGCGGCTCGCCCGTCGTCGCTCACGGCCAACCACCTCCGCGAACGCGACCGGCTGAAATCGCGTGCATCTACCTGATCCTCGACGTCAGCACGAACACGAGCAGGGCGAGGAGCACCGACCCCGCGAGCGACTCCATCGCGGCGACGGCGCGCGTGATCGACCCGATGGGCTGGACGTCGCCGTAGCCGAGCGTCGCGAACGTGATCGCACTGAAGTAGAGGCTCTTCAGGAACACGAACACCATCCACGTCGGCGGTGCCGAAGTCGGATCCGACACCGTGTACGTGATCGGCCGTCCGTCGCCCGTCTCGACGAGACCGCCGGTCAGGGGGAACACCATCGCGGACCCGACGATGACGACGACGGACGTCGCGACGAGCCGCCACGGACTGATACCGTACCGCATGACGAGCCTGGAGCCCTCGAGTCGCAGGACGGAGAGGACGTCGCGGGCGCGCCACGCGGCGCGACGACGTAGGTCCATCTCGCGGAGGAAGTACTCGAGGAGGCGACTGTGGTTGGCGTTGTCCTCGAAGACGCGCTGGATCTCGCGGTACGTCCAGACGGCCGACTCCGTGTTCCGCTCGAACCCGCCGGGCGAGGCGTCGCGCTCGGCGTCGGTCTCGTAGACGACGGTTCGCCCGAACTCGGTGCCCTCGTTCACCCTCGCGTCGGACAGGACGGCGCGGTAGAGGCGGGCCCCTTCGAACGCGGCATCCCGAACGTCCGCGTAGACGAACAGCGCGTCCTCGACGTTCGCGTCGACGAACGTCGCGCCGTGGAGGTCCGCGTCTCGAAAGTCCGCCCGTCGAAGGTCCGCGTCGTCGAAGCAGGCACCGGGGAGCGCCGCGTCGGTGAAGTCCGCGCCGACGAGGCTACAGTCGGCGAACCACCGGACGTCCGGGAGCGAGACGCCACGGAGGATGGCGCCGTCGAGCCGTTCGCCCCGCACCGGGTGCGCCTCGGCGAACGCGGCCGGTGTCTTGTCGGTCGCGTTCGCGTGCCAGATGCATCGCTCGTGGTCCGCCCAGACCGGCCGCCAGCAACTCGCTGCCCCCGGCCCCGAGACGGCGCTGACGTCGTACTCGTAGCCACAGCGCGTTCGCGGAGCGTCCATGGCTACCGGTTTCCCGCCGCGTCGGTTCGCTCTATGGCGTGCACTCGCAAGCACGGGACCGAAGCACGGCCACGGCGTAGTTCCGCCCTCGGAGGACTCACACGTGAGCGTCGACCCGCTGCTCGTCGGCATCGCGGCGGTCGTCGCCCTCGGCGTCGGCGCACAGATCCTCGCGACCCGCTTTCGCATCCCGAGCGTGCTCTTCCTCGTCGTCGCCGGCGTCGTCGTCGGTCCGGCCGGCCTCGGCCTGGTCCCGCGGGACGCCGTTGCAGACGCGGTGCCGTCGCTCATCGGCGCGGGCGTCGCCATCGTCATCTTCCAGGACGGGTTCGCGCTCGACGTCGACTCGATGCGGTCGGTCCGCCGAGAGACGCTCGCGCTGGTCACGGTCGGCGCGGCGGTGACGATGCTCGGGACGGCGATCGCAGTGCGGTACGCGCTCGACGCCTCGTGGGGCGTCTCCCTCCTCGTCGGCGCGCTCCTCGTCGCGACCGGACCGACCGTCCTCGTGCCGATACTCAACGCGGTCGACGCACCCGAGCGAGTGTCGACGATCCTGCGGACGGAGGGGCTCCTGAACGACATCACGAGCGCGGTCGTCGCCGTCGCCGTCTTCGAGGCGGTCACGCTCCAGGAGACGAACGTCGAGGCATTCCTCGTCGAGGTGCTCACCAGACTCGGTATCGGCGTCGCCGTCGGCGGCGTGGTCGCCATCGCGACGTGGTTCGTCCTCAACCGCGTCGACCTCTCCGCCGGGTACGCGGTCCAGAACACGCGCTTGCTCGTGTTCGCCACCGCCATCGTCGCGTACGTCGTCGCCGAGGTCGGGAGCGGCGAAGCCGGCATCGCCGCCGCCGCGACCGCCGGCCTCGTCCTCGGGAACGTCCACGTGCCCTACCGGGAGTCAGTCGACGAGTTCGAGGACGACCTGTCGCTGCTCGTCCTCTCCATCCTCTTCGTCGTCCTCACCACGCTCGTCGAGGTCGAGGGCCTCCTGGGGCTCGGCGTCGGCGGACTCGTCGTCGTCGCAGCCGTCGTCCTCGTCGTCCGCCCGCTCGCGGTGCTGGCGTCGACGTGGACCGGGCAGTTCTCGCTCCGCGAGCGCGTGTTCATGAGCGCCATCGCGCCGCGGGGCGTGCTCACCGCGGGCCTCGCGACGCTGTTCGCCGTCGACCTCCGAGAGTCGAACCCGGAGGCCGCGGCGACCATCCTCGGGACGGTGTTCCTCGTCATCCTCGCCACGTCCGCGCTCGAAGGCGGCGTCGCTCGCCACGTCGCGCGAGCGCTCGACGTCGAGTCCGTTCCGGTGGTCGTCGTCGGCGCCGGCCGCTACGGCCGCCTGCTCGCACGACAGTACGAGGCCGGCGGGACACGCGTCGAACTCGTCGATCCCGACGAGGAACGAATCGAGCGCGGACGCGAGGAGGGGTTCGTCGTGCACGCGGGCGACGGTACGGACACGGACTTCCTCCGGTCCATCGGTGCCGCCGACGCGGGCCTCGTGGTCGCGGCGACGGACGACGACGCCGTCAACCGGGCGGTCGCCCGAATCGTCGCCGACGGTTTCGGGGCGAGCGCGGCGGCGAGGGCGAACGACCCGACCGCTCGCCGCCATCTCGAGGACGCCGGCGCACAGGTGCTCCCCGCGTCGCTCCCCGATGGAGCGTCGGCGGACGTCGAACGCGACGAGGGGTGGATCATGGTGCCCTCTGCCGTCGGCGCGATACGCGAGGTCCCCGTCAGGGACGCCGAGTGGACTGGGCTGACCGTCGGGGACGTGGAGGCGTCCCTCCCGCCGAGCTGCTTCGCGACCACCGTCCGCCGCGACGACGACAGCGTCGTCGCCACGACGGACGTGACGCTCGCCGACGGCGACGTGCTCGTCGTCGTCGGCCGACCGCAGGCGCTCGCAGAACTCGTCGACGTGGGCCCGGACCCCGTCGCGGGCACCGGCTCGACGGGGAGCGAACGCGACGACCACTCGACCTGACCTCGAGCGGGTCTCCCGCGGGACGCCCGAGCCAGCGCCGGAGACCGAACCGTTCTTGCGGGTCGTGGACGCCAGTTCTCGCATGCCCGGTCTGTACTACGAGGAGTTCGAGGAAGGTCAGACGATCGAACACCGCCGTCGACGCACGGTCTCCGAGAGCGACAACCAGCGGTTCTGCGACATGACGATGAACCAGCAGCCGCTGCACCTCGACGAGGACTTCACCGCCGACACCCAGTTCGGGCAGCGCCTCGTCAACGGCCTCTACACCATGTCGCTCGCGGTCGGCATCACCATCCCGGAGACGACCGACGGCACCATCGTCGCAAACCTCTCCTACGACGACGTCGAGCACCCGAACCCCGTGTTCCACGGGGACACCATCCGCGTGCAGTCGACGGTCACCGACAAGCGCGAGACGAGCTCCGGCGAGCGCGGTCTCGTGACGATGCGCGTCGAGGCATTCGTCGTCGACGCGGACGACGACCGACTCGAGAGCGGTGACGACGACGAAGCGGACGACGCCGACGACGACGAGGAACTCCTCGTCTGCGAGTTCGAGCGAACCGTCCTCTCCCTGAAGCGCGAGCGCGCGGAGTGATGGCGCGGCCGGACCGGCTAGACGCCGTCCGCGAGCGCGCCGGCGCGCTCGCGGGCCGCGCACCCCCTTCGACGACGCTCGCGCGCTGGGCGCTCGGCGCGACCCTCGTCGCCGCGGGCGTCCACAAGCTCCTCGACCCGACGGGGTGGACCGTCTACGTCACCGACTGGCTCGCGCCGTGGCTCGTCGTCTCGCCGACGACGTTCATGCTCGCGAACGGGCCGCTCGAGATAGCGTTCGGTGCGGCGCTCCTCGCGAACCGCTACGTCGCGTTCGCGGCGTTCGTCGCCGCCGTCTCCCTCGCCGCGACCACCGGCTACCTCGCGATCGTGTGGGCGACGACCGGCGCGTTCGGCGACGTCGTCGCGCGCGACGTCGGACTGACCGGGCTCGCGGTCGCCGTACTCGTCGACGAGATGCGCTGACCTCCAACGAGATGCGCTGAACCCCAGAAGCGTCCGCGTGCGAGCAGTGCAGGCAGTCGCGTGGTCAGCCCGTCGTGGTGTCCGTGCCGTCCTCGGACGACACGGTCGTACTCGTCGCCTTCGTGCCGGTCCCCGTCCCCTCGCTTTCGTAGGTGACCGTGACCTCGTTCGACACCGGCTTGATGTTGTACGACGACCCCTGTCCGCGCTTGACGGGCGTGAAGTCGGCCGTGAACGACGTCGTCTCGTCCGCGCGGATCTCGAACTCCTTGTTCATCTTCAGGCCGTTGCTCGGAACCTTCACTTCGGCGTCGCCGCCGCCGTCCGCGAGCGTCGCGTCGACGTCGTCGCTCACGGCGACGCGCAGCCACTCGTAGTCCTCGGCGTCGAGCTCGGCTTCGCTCACGAGCTGGGACTTCTCGTTCTTCACCTCCGTCAGGTCGACCTCGGCGTCGTCGACCTCGATGGTCTCGGGTTCCTTGGCGTCCTCGGCCGCGGACATGACGTCGATCGCGGTGACGGTGACGACGCAGGACTCGAAGTCCGCGATGTCGCCGGGGTCGTCGCTCACGTGCGTCGCGAGCGTCCCCGTGGAGCCGTCGCCCGTGAGACTGCCGAGGCAGCCGCTGATCGCCGCGAGTGTCGATGCCGTCGCCGTCCCGAGTAGCGTGCGTCGTTGCATGGACCCACACTCGGGTCGTACCACGGAAAGGGGAGTTGCCTAGTGGTTGAACGTCCAACGGTAACCGAGTGGTCGCGACGCGGTCAGGAAGACGCGCTCGAAGCGCGCCGCGAGACGAGGAAGCCGTACGCGGCATCCGCCCGCGTCAGAGGACGGTGCCGTGGTTCGGACCGACTCTTTAGAGGACGGTGCCGTGTTTCTTGTCCGGGAGGTCCTTGTCGACGGTCTCGTAGAACGCGAACCGGTTCTCGAGCTCCTCGCGGAGGGTGCTCGGCGGCACGATCTCGTCGATCACGACCTCGCTCGCCATCCGATGGACGTCGATGTCCTCGCGGTACTCCTCGCGGAGTTCCGCCTCGCGCTCGGCGCGCTCCTCGGGGTCGTCGATGTCGTTCAGCTTGTTCGCGTACACCGCGTTGATCGCGGCCTCGGGGCCCATGATCCCGATCTCCCCGCTCGGGAGTGCGATCGTGGAGTCCGGGTCGTACGCCGGCCCGCTCATCGCGTAGATGCCCGCGCCGTAGGCCTTCCGCACGACCACGCACTGCTTGGGCACCGTCGCACTGCTCGTCGCGTAGATCATCTTCTTGCCCTTCTCGAGGATCGCGTCCTTCTCGACGCCCGACCCCGCCATGAACCCCGGCGTGTCCGCGAGGTACAGGAGTGGGACGTTGAACGCGTCGGACTTCCATATGAACTCCGCGGCCTTCTCCGCGGCGTCCGGGAAGATCGCGCCGGCGCGCGCCGCCGGGTTGTTCGCGACGATCCCGACCGGCCGGCCGTCGATGTGCGCGTACCCCGTCACGATCTCCTCGCCGTAGTCGGGGCGGAGCTCGAAGAACGAATCCGCGTCCACCACGCGCTCGATCAACTCGCGGATGTCGTACCCGCGGTTGGGCTCCTGCGGGATGACCGAGTCGATGCCCTCCGGGGACTTCTTCGGCGGCTTCGGGTCCGCACGCGGCGGATCTTCGTCGCTGTTGTTCGGGAGGTAGGTTACGAGTTGGGAGACGAGTTCGCGCGCGTGCTCCTCGTCCTCCGCGACGAGGTCGGCGCTCCCGGACTCCTCCGCGTGCATGCGCGCACCGCCGAGGTCCTGCATCGAGATGTCCTCGCCGGTCACCATCTTCACCATCCGCGGGCTCGCGATCGCCATCGCGCTCATCCCCTCGACCATGATCGTGAAGTCCGCGAACACGGGCGTGTACGCCGCTCCCGCGATACAGGGGCCGTAGAGCACGCAGATCTGTGGGACGCGCCCGGAGAGCATCGAGTGATTGTAGTAGTACTTCCCGATGCCTTCGCGGTTCGCGAAGAACCCCGACTGCTGGTCGATGCGACCCCCCGAGGAGTCCATCAGGTACAGCACGGGTTTGGCGGTCTTCAGCGCGCGCTGTTGCATCCGGAGGAACTTCTCGACGCCCTTGCCCGCCATCGACCCCGCCTTCACGGTGAAGTCGTTCGCCATGAAGTGCACGTCGCGGCCCTCGAAGTCGGCCGCGCCCGTGATGAGGCCGTCCGCGGGAATCCGGTCGTCGGCGTCGAACTCCGCGAACTTCCCGTCCTCGAACAGCATCCCGTCCTCGCCGAACCAGTGCTCGATGCGATCGCGGACGAACAGCTTCCCCTGCTCGGAGAGGCGCTCCTTGTACTTCTCGGGGCCGCCCTCGAGGATCTCCTCGATCTCCGTCCACAAAGCGTCCTCGCGCTCGGTCGGGCCGAGTTCGTCCTCGACGGCGGCTGCGACCTCGCCGACGTCCGCGGGCGTCTCATCGACCGCGCCCTCCGGTGCCTCCTCGACCGCGGCGGGTTCGTCGGCGTCCCCGACGAACACTTCCACGTCGTCACCGAAGCGCTCGGCGAGCGCCCCGGCGATCGCCGAAGCCTCGTCCGCGCTCGCCCCGTCGCTGATTCGAACCTTCATGGGGTTTCCTGCACGCGGCGCCGAGAGAAAGGTTTCCCTTTCGGTCGCGGCGACGTTCGCCGACCCCAATATCGAGGAGAGGCGATACCCGGCCGGCTGAGGCGGGGAGCGGGCGTCCTGAACCACGGGACGCGAGCGAGAACCGGGAGCCAGGTGGCGAGTGAAAGGACTTTGCCGCCAAGTGGTGGCGCTACAGGTGGCCGTATCGGAGTTCGCGCCGCAGGCGCTTCGCCGCGGTGACGAGCGCGATGGTGCCGGCGCCGACTGCGGCGAGGACCGCGACCGAGAGCACCATGCCGAACGCGGCGTAGTGGAATGCGCCCGCTCCGAGCAGCGGGATGGCCCCTGCGAGCGCGAGCAAAGCGGCCTCGAAGGCGAGGAATCTGACCGCCCACGGGTACCTGACGAGCAGCGTGCCGAGCGTCTCGCGGTCGAGCGAGAACTCGAAGGAGTCCGTCGAACGTTCGTGTTCGTGGATCTGTGTCATCGTCCAACGGGACGTGGTGACGCCAGCCGGGTATGAAACCGGCCAAGGCTTTGCTCCGTGAAGTCACGGGACCGGGTCGTCGCGCCATCGACAAAGATTGCCGCCGTTCGTCGGAGCGAACGAGTCGATCTCGTTCGCGATCGCGTTCTCGATCCGTGAAACTCCCCGCCTGAGGGCAGAGACGGCGACGTACTTTGGTCGAAGCCTTTTCGGGAGGGAGCGATTGTCTCCCGACCGTGACCGGGGAGTGGGACGCCGAGACGCTGTTCGACGTGTTCGAGCGCAGGACCGCCCGCAAGATACTGGCGTTGACGTCCGTCGAGCCGATGTCCGCCCAGGAACTGGCCGAACGCACGGCCGAGTCCGAGCCCACGGTCTATCGGCGGCTCGACGCGCTCGAGGAGCACGACCTCGTCGAGGAGCGCACGCACGTGGACGCCGACGGGAACCACTACAGCGAGTACGAGACGAACCTCGAGGAGATCTGCTTCCAGCTGGAGGACGGCGGGTTCACGATAGACGTCACGTATCGCACGGAACTCGTCGACTGACGGTCGAGCGTCTCGACGCTCAGTCGAGTGCGTCCTCGAGACGGCCGACGAGCGACTCGTTCCCCACGTGGAGGGGAACGCGCTGGTGGACGTCGTCGGTCGGTTCGACCGAGAGCAGCGACTGCGTGCCGTCGCTCGACGCGCCGCCCGCGCACTCGACGATGTACCCGATCGGGTTCCCCTCGAACTGGAGGCGGAGTTTCCCGTTCGGCGCCGAGTCGAGCGCGGGGTACGCGAACACGCCGCCGTACTCCAGTACCTGGTTCACGTCGGCGATCATCGCACCGCCGTACCTGAGCTTCAGTTCCTGCTCGACCTCGCGCGCGTACGTCTCGAAGTCCGCGGGCCAGTCGGGGACGCGACCGCCGAATCCGTACACGACGGGGTCCTCGGGCAGCGTCACGTCCGCCTCGGTCTCGCGCAGTTCGCCGTCGACGACCTCGTACTCGGTGACGGTGCCGTCCCGGGCCACCGTCATCGACGTGATCGGGCCGTACAGTACGAACGCGGCCGCGACGAGGTCCTCCCCTCGCGCGGGGAGGTCGGCGTCGTACACCGCGACGATGGTCCCCATCGCGTTGTTCGACTTCAGGTTCGACGAGCCGTCGAGCGGGTCGACCGCGACCGACAGGCCCTCGCCGACGTCGACGACGCCGTCGCGTTCCTCGCTCGCGTACTCGCCGACGCCGTCGATGTCCCCGAGGCGCTCCTCGAAGAGTTCGTCGGCGTGCACGTCCGCGGCGAGCTGGCGTTCGCCGCTCGCGTTCGCGGTCTCCCGGTAGCTCCGACGGCCGACGAGGCCGCTACGGACGTCCGGCGCGGTCTCGGCGACGGTCTCGACGACTTCGTCGACGGTGGCTTCCAGACTCGCCGGCATCTACTGGACGGCGTCGAGCGCGCTCTCGGCGGACTGTTCCTCGTAGATGACCTTCTCGAGCGCGTCGAGGATCTGGACGGGGTTGTCCCGCTGGAAGACGTTCCGGCCGACCGCGAGCCCCTTCCCCCCGGCGCCGATGCACTCCTCGACCTGCTTGAGGAAGTCGTAGTCGTCGCTCTTGGAGCCGCCGGACATGATGACCTTCGTCTTCCCCGCGGCGTCGA
The DNA here is from genome assembly GCF_011440375.1 of Halorubellus sp. JP-L1. Classification (NCBI taxonomy): domain Archaea; kingdom Methanobacteriati; phylum Methanobacteriota; class Halobacteria; order Halobacteriales; family Halorubellaceae; genus Halorubellus; species Halorubellus sp. JP-L1. Next base: position 996,968 of record NZ_JAAOIR010000002.1, on the reverse strand, counting down.
CCGCCCATTCCATCGCTTCGGGCGACCCGGGGTACTTGACCTTCGCGACGTCCGCGCCGAGTTCGAGCGCGAGTCGCGCGGCGTACGCGATCGTGTCCGGGTCCCGGTCGCTCCGGAGACCCTGCCCTCGCGGGTACGACCACATCACCATCGGGAGGTCGTGAGCGCGAGCGCGCTCCTGGGCGCGCCGGAACTCCTCGGCCATCTCGATCTCCTCGTTCGACCCGCCGTAGAGCGTGAACCCGACGGCGTCGGCGTCGAGTTCCTCGGCGGCGTAGTCCACCGAGCAGTTGACGGCGGAGTCGGGTTCGCCCCGCCAGAGGTTCGACGTACCGTTGAGCTTCGCGAGGAGGTTCACGTCGTCGGCGTAGCTCGGGTGGTACGCCTCGGCGACGCCCTTCTGGACGGCCATCGCGGTGACGGCGTCGTGCGTGCCGACGTCGAACACCGTCTCGGGGTCGATGGTCTCGGGGACGGGCTCGAAGTCGACGGGGCCGTGTTCGAGGCCGTGGTCCATCGCGAGGATGAGTATCTTGCCGTCGCGAACGAGTGGCGTGTCGTCGATGGGTCGCATACGTTTCAGGTTCCGCGAAGCACCCATATATCTCCTGTGGATGCTGAATCCGGTATCGGCCGCATACCCGCTCTATGGAGCGTTTACTCCGATTCCAGTGAATACTACTCGCGGCGTTCGACCGGAGTGCCGGCCCGGTCGTCGGACGGCCTGCTCGACGTGCCGTCCGGGACGGCCAGGGGCGGTTACTGGCGGGTGCGCGCTCGGTACTGCCAGGTCCGCACCTGGGACAGGCCGACGTCGAGTTCGGCCGCGAGTCGACGAGAGTCCGCCGCGACGAGGTCGTCGACGTCGTGGACGCCGAGTGCGCCGAGGTGTGCGGCGGTCGGCACGTCGAGGCCGTCGACGCCCTCGAACGCCGCCGCACACGAGCGCGCCTCGACGAGCGCTGCAGAGGCGTCCGCCACCCGCGCTGCGTCGTCGACGAGCCGATTCGGGTCGTCGCCGCGGTCAGTTCCCTCGACGCTCGCACGAATCCAGTCGCGTTCGCCGTCGGTGAGCGCGTCGAGGGATTCCGCGCGCGCCGCGAGGGGATGCCGGCCGCCGAGCGTCGCCTCGTCGCCGGCCGCGTAGTCGTTCGCTGTCATCTCTCCGTCCCAGTAGACGTCGTCGAAGACCGTTAGTATGCGCCGCCTCCCGTCTCGAGCGGTCGGCGTCGTCGAAGCACAACCTCCCCATACGGTCGTTCAGGCGACGCCTAGCGAGACGACGCCGGAAGCTGATTCGAGGACTCGCACTCGTCGCGATCGAAACGTCACAGTCGTCGCGATCGAAAGGCCACAGTCGTAGCCATCGACGCAGGTGCCTTCGATGCTCGCGCGCACCGTCGCGCAGTCAGTCGGCTCGGTCGCGCGCCTGGAACCGCCACGTCCGCACCGCCATCACGTTCAGGTCGAGGAGGTCGGCGACGAGGCCCGCGTCCGCGAAGGAGAGCTGGCGGACCGACGTCACGCCGACGTCCGCGAGCCGTTGCGCGTCCGCCGGCCCGACGCCGGAGACGGCGGTGACCGGCGTCGGGCGGTCGTGGTCCGCCCAGATGTCCTCGGGTTCGCGCTCCACGGGGTCGTACTCGGGGACGCCCATCTCCTCCCAGTCGCTCGCGCTCGCCGCCACCCAGTCGCGCTCGCCGTCCTGGAGGCCCGTCACCTCGTCCGAGCGGTCCTCGATGCCCTCGCCGAACGTCGTCGAGTACGGGAGCGAGAACTCGCGGCGGAGCGCCGTCGCGGTCTCGCGACCGATTCCGGCCGCGAGCAGGTCGCGGTAACTCACCGCGCGCTCGCGGACGTCCACCGCAGCGATGTCCGCGTCGGCCAACGCATCGGCCCCGTCCTCGTCCACCCCGGGGAGTGCGGTCCGGTCGGCCGCGGCGTCCCCACCCTTGCACTCCGTTTCCTCGCTTGCCACGTTGTCCAATCCAGCACCGCCCGATGCTTCAATCTTTTTCGTAACTCCGCCGTCACGTCCGGAACTCCCGTAGCGATTTCGTACTGCGGTTTCGATACGACGGGTCCCCTGGGTCGGGAGGTGCGGCCGATGGTTCAAATGCGGGAACGCGGAAGGGTCGAGGATTCGAATGGACCGCAATCGACGAACGGACGAGACGGACGAAGCGGCGAGAGAGTCCAACGAAGCAGCGACACACTCGATGGTCGACGACGGCCTGCGTCGGAGGGACGTCCTGAAGACAGCGGGAACCACGGGAGTGCTCGCGAGTCTCGCGACCACGACGGCTTCGGGGGCGGCTCCGACGCGCGAGCGGGGAGAGTACAGCTATCGCGGGACTCGCAGCATCGAGTACGAGCCCGTTCGCGGCGGGTTCGAGTACGTCGAGCGCTTCGAGAGCGACGAACTCCGGTCGGTCGTCGGTCGGCGCGTCGTCGTCCTCGACGAGGGACGCGTCGAGCGACGGGACCTCCCGGTGCGGTACCGCGACCGCCGTGGTCCGTTTACGGTCGAGTTCGAGGACACGGCGTACCTGGCGTCTCTCGACGAGTGGGCGGCCCAGGAGGCAGAGACGAGACGTCGCGTCCGGTCGACGGCCGAGGCCCCCGTGCCGTCGATCGAGACGCTGCCGCTGTACTCGTACGCGTCGGCGTCCGGTGGCATCGCGGAGCGGACCGGGCCGATCAGCGTCGTCTGGGACACGTTCCGCGACGCCGGCCAGATCCAGTACGAGATGCAGCACCTCGACGTCTGGTCGGGCGAGTGCTGGTGTTCGGCACTCCCGAGCAAGGACCGGTTCGTCGTCCTCGACGACGGGTCGGCGCCCGCACAGCACGCCGGGTTCGCGAAGGGAACGGGCTACCTGGGCGCGCAGTGGCACGCACGCCTCTGGGACCTCCCGGACGGTCGCGTCGTCGCCCAACCCCACTACGACGTCGCGGACCACTGCTTCGGGCTGGAGTGCGACTTCCGGTTCGACGAGGCTCGGGCGACCGTCGCCGAGTCCTTCGCGTCGAACGTGGGAGATTACGGCGTGGACGCGAAGTGGTCCGGGAACGGGAGCGGCTACGGGGGCGACGAGAGCGCCGACGGCTGGACAAAAGTTATAACGCGGAACTGATAGGTATCGGCCATGAACGCCGTCGCGGACTTCGATGGTGCCCGGCGGGACGACCTGTTCCGCGTCGCAGTCGCGACGTCACTGGGCGTCGTCGGTCTCTACGTCGCGGTCGTCGCCACCGGAGCGCTGCTACACGGGTCGGTGTCGCGTCCGAGCGGCGACGTGGTGTTGGTCCTGTTCGGTCTGTACGCGTTCCTGCTGGGAGCGTGGTGCGGTGTCAGGGGACTGTCGGACGCGGGCACGGTGGTCGTCAGCGGCAGTTACATCGTCGGGATACTCGTCGTGCTGCCGGTGGCCGAGTACGTGGAGCCGAACGGGTCCCTAGACGACCCGAACCTCCCGTTGTTGGCCGTCCTGCTCGTCATGGTACTGGGAGTGGTCCAGGCGATCTCGTACGTCGGGTACCTGGTCGGCGGCGTCCTCGCGGACTGACAGCGGCAGTCTCGTCGGACGCCGACGGTCGGCGCCACGCTCCGCGTGGCGGACACCTGCAGCGACCGAACCTCACACATTTTTACTGCCGTTCGGAGAACCACGAGGCATGGTACACGCACTCGGCGAGATCGATCGCGTCGGCGTCGTCGGCGCCGGCACGATGGGGAGCGGGATCGCACAGGTGGCGGCGCAGGCGGGCTACGACGTGACGATGCGGGACATCGAGCGCGAGTTCGTCGAGAACGGGTTCGACACGATCGAGGACAGCCTCGACCGGTTCGTCTCCCGCGACAGCATCAGCGTCGACGAGAAGACGGCGATCCTCGATCGCGTCGAGGGAACGACGGCGCTCGACGATCTCGGGGACTGCGACGTCGTCGTCGAGGCGGCCCTCGAGGACATGGACGTGAAACAGGACATCTTCGGGGACCTCGCCGAGATCGTCGACGACGAGTGCCTGCTCGCGACGAACACGTCGACGCTCTCGATCACGACGATCGCGAGCGCGATCGACAGCGAAGCGCGCGTCGTCGGCTTGCACTTCATGAATCCCGTACCGGTCATGGAGGGGGTCGAGATCGTCGAGGGCGAGAAGAGCAGTAAAGAGGCGCTCGAGGTCGCGCACGCGTTCGCGGAGGACCTCGGGAAGACGACGTGGGAGTCCGACGACAAGCCGGGGTTCGTCGCGAACCGCATCCTGATGCCGTGGATCAACGAGGGCATCCGCGCGTTCGACGAGGGCGTCGCGACGAAGGAGGACATCGACACGGGGATGGAACTCGGAACGAACGTCCCGATGGGGCCGCTGACGCTCGCGGACCACATCGGCCTCGACATCTGCCTGCACGCGAGCGAGACGCTCCACGAGGAGCTCGGCGACCGCTACAAGCCCGCGTACCTCCTGAAGCGGAAGGTCGACGCCGGCGACCTCGGGAAGAAGACCGGCGAGGGCTTCTACGAGTACGAGTAGCGGCCGACTTCGGGCGGTTTGCGCGCGTGAGGAGACTTCAGGCCGCGTTTCACCTAGGCACGCATTCATGTCGAAGCACATAGAATACGAGTGCATGAGTCGAACCTCGGTCTCCCTCCTCGTCGTCGTCGCCGTCGCGGTCCTCGCCGGGGTCGCGGCCGTGCCCGCGCCGACTTCCGGCGCGCATCCGCCCGTCCCGCTCTGCGGTGGCTGCACGGGTGGGTTCGAGAATGCAGCCGACGCGCACGGCGCGGACGCGACGGTGACCGGGAGCGAACTCGACGTCCAGTTCCACGCGAACGGGACGGCGACCGGCGAGGCGAGGGTTCGCGTCGACGAGCGCGCGGCCGACCGGTTCCACGAGAACGCGTCGCTGCTCGACGCCGTGGCTCGCGACGCGTTCGCGACGCCCGAGCGCTCGGAGCCCTCCCACCGGGCCGACTCGGCCGTGATTCGCGACGTCGAGCGCGTGGACGCCAGCATCGACGACCGGACCGTGACGGTCCGGTTCGCGCTCCCGGACGTCTCCAGCGACGGTTACGGTGGCGTCGTCTACACGGACCGCTTCGTGCGGAATTCGACAGTCGGCGGCATCGACGTCGCGGTCGACAGAGCGACGATGACTGGCCCGGAGGGCTCGGTGCTGGTGCGCTCTCCCCACGGCTGGGGCGAAGACGAGATCGTCCTCGAACCGGGTTCGAACGCGCAGTACACGAGCTACGGCGGGTACGTGGCGTGGGCGGAACGCGGCGGCGTCGGTGGAGCCCTCGGCGGTGAACTGGCGGCGTTCGCGTCCATCTGGACTGCGGAGGCGAGCACTGAGCTCCCGGCCGCGGCGGCGACGGCGTGGGTGGCGAGCGTGCTCGCCGGCGCGCTGGCGGGCCTGCTCGTACTCTCCGGGCCGACGGTCGGTCGGGTGCTCGGGTCGCTCGCGGCGGACGCGCGCTGGCTCGCGGTCGGGTACGCGCTCGCGACCGTCGGCTGTCTCGCGGCGACCGTCCTCGGGTTACTCTGGCTGCGCGAGGACTGGCTGGCGCTCGCGTTCCTCGGCGTCGCTCCGGGCACGACCGTGGCCGCGGGCGCGACCGCGGTCCTCGCCGTCGCCGACGGGCCACCGGGCCGCAGCGCGGTCACGTCGCGCGTCCCGACGGTGGCGTTCTACGCGCTACCGGTCTTCGGCGTGCTCGCGGTCGCGGCGGCCGTCGCCGCGCCCGAACTCGCCTCGCTCGCCGTGGCGTCGGCGAGCGTCCCGCTCGTGGGCGTGCTCGGCCTCGCCAGCGCTCGCGGCGTCGCGCCCGCGGCCGGGGTCGCGGCGACGTTCGCGCTTGCACCGCTCGCGTTCGCGTTCCCGCTGCTCTCGCCGTCGATGATCGGGACGCCGTCGCCGATCGCCTGGGTGGTCGTCGTCGCCGCGCTCGGCGCACCGCTGTTCGCGCTCGGTCGCCGCGCAGGAACGACCCCACGGGAGCCACCTCGGGGCGTCGCCGCCGACACCGACGAGGACGTCGACGCCGGTCTCGAAGACGACCGCGACGCCGACGACTCCGCGACCGCGAACTAACGGTCGTCAGCGCGCTCCGCGGCCGCGAACTAACGGTCGTTAGCGCGCTCCGCGGCCGACAGGTAACCGGCCCGCTCTGCGAGCAACAGCGGCGTGAGCGTCCACCCGGTCGCGTCGGGCGCGGTCGCGGTCGCGAGCGCGTCCTCGGGTGGAACGACGTGGACGTCGAGGAACTCGTCGTCGTCCGGGTCCGCGCCGTCGTCGGTCGGTTCGACGTCGGTCGCGACGGCGACGCCGCGGCGGACGCGCGCGACGCCCATCGGACGGTACGTCTGGACGACGTCGACCTTCTGACTCGCTACCCGGTACCCGGTCTCCTCGCGGAGTTCCCGGCGGGCGGCGGCAGCGAAGGACTCGCCCTCGCGGACGCCGCCCGCGGGACACTCCACGCAGGTCTCGCCGAACGTCGGCCGGTACTGCTCGACGAGCACCACGTCGCCGTCGGGCGTCAGCGCCACCACGGCGACCGCTTCCGGCGTGTCTTCGTCGCCCGCGTCGACGAACGCGTGCTCGTCGTGGACGCCGTCGGGGCGCCGGACGCCCTCGCGGACGAGCGCGAGCGATCCCGCGGTCGCGACGCGCTCGGCGTCGTCCTCGTGTTCCCACTCGTCGACCATACCGCGAGTCCGAGTGGTGCGGACAAGACACTTATCCTCGCGTTCGGATGCTCCAGACATGCAACCCGGCCGTCCCGCCCTCCCTGTCGCGCTCGCGGTACTCGCGGTATTGTCCGTCCTCGCACCGCTCGCGGCCGTCCCCGCCGCGGCGAGCACGCCACCCGAACCCGTGTGCCCGGTGTGCGCGCTCGACCGCGGGTACGCGAACGACGCCACGGACGTCGAACTGAAGGTGACCCGCAGCACGGTCGAGATGCGCGTCCGCGATGACGGCAGCGCACGATTCCGGGCGCGCGTCGCGGTCGACGACGCGACCGCGGACGCACTCGCGGACAACCGGAGCGCGGTCGACGCCGTGGTCGCCGAGGCCTTCGAGTACCGCTACGTCGGTCACGAGCACGGGGCGCGGAACGTCACGGCGACGTTCGCCGACGGGGAACTCGTCGTCGGCTGGACGATCCCCGACGCGGCCCGCGACGGCCCCGGTGGGACGACGCTCGTGACGCTGTTCGGCGAGCCGAACGACGGCATCACGCTGCACGCGGACCGTCTCGAACTCTACGGCCCCGAGGGAAGCAGCGTCGCGAATCGCCCGCAGACCGGCGTCGTCGAGGAGTACGCGGCCGACGCAGACGGGTCGCGAGACGGCGAGCGCGTCGCCTGGAACGGCGACGCCGACTACGAGTCGCGCGCGCACCTCGACGACGGGACGTACGTCGCGTTCGCGCCGAACGACGACGTCCTCGCGCGAGCGAACGCCGAACTCTCGGTCGCGCTCGCGGTCGGCCCGACGATGCTCTCGGACGCGCTCGTCGCCGGCGGCCCGAGCGCGGTCGTCCTCGCCGTCATCCTCGGCGCGTGCCTGTTCGTCCTCGGCGGGAGTGCGCGCCCCGAGCGGGACGCGTCCGTCCTCGCGGCGCTCGGGGGCGTCGTCGTCCTCGGCGGCGGCCTGTACGCGCTCGTCGGGGGGTACGGGCCACTCTCGACGCGGAACTTCGAACTGCTCGCACTCCCCGCGGGCATCGCCGCCTTCGGCGTGCTGTCGGCGCGTGCGCCGGCCGTCGCGAACCTCCGCGAGGCCGCGCTCCGGGTCGCCGCGACCGTCGGCGTCGGCGGCGGCGTCGCGTTCGCGCTCTCCACGTCGTTCCTCTCGGTGATGGCCGCGATCGTCGCGGTCGCCGTCGGCGGGTTCTACCTCGTCGGCGTCTACGACCAGCGCGTCGGCTGGCCAGTCGCCGCCGTCACCGCGCTCGTCCTCGCGACCCCCGTCCTGGGCGTCCTCCCGTCGACGCCCGTCGGCGGGTTCGGGCCGGGGTTCGTCGGCTTCCTGCTGACGCCGATGGCGCTCGTCGCAGCGCTCCTCGGCGTCGTCGCGTACCGGATCGGTGCCGGGAACACCGTCGCCGGCGACCGCGTCGTCGACGCACGGACGACCGCGTGACGCAGTCGACGCGATCGTGCGGCCCCGCCGCGCGTCCGCGGCGAGGCTCGACCGCGAGAATCAGTAGTGCCGAGCGTACGTGAGGTAGCCGGTGTGGCCGACGCCGCCCGTCGACGGCCGCGACCCCCGGTCGTCGAAGTCCATCGGGCGCTGGATGGTCTCCTCGGTTCGAACGTCCTGTAGCCCGACATCGCGTGCGGCCGCGACGGCTTCTCGGGTCTGCTCGACGAACGGCGAGTACACCGCGACGAACCCGCCGTACCGGAGGACGTCGGGCGCGCGCTCGACGACCTCGTTCGCGTCGCCGGTGTCGAGCGTGAGGACGTCGAACGCCTCGTCGACGTGCTCGTCGAGGTGCTCGGTGAGGTCGCCCGTGCGGACGTCCACGGCGTCGTCGACGCCGGCGAGTCGCATGTTCTCGCGTGCGACGTCGGCGAACTCGGGGTCGCGCTCGTACGTCGTGACGTTCGCGCCCATCCGGCCGAGGTACGCGGAGAGGACGCCCGTGCCGGTGCCGGCGTCGAGCACCTCGTCGCCGGCCGCGACGCCGGTCTCGCCGACGATCAGGCCGACGTCCCGTGGCATCATCGGCGCGCCGGTGCGCTCGAAGTGCTCGAAGAGGTCCGGGCCGCGGAGCGGTCGCACCGTGAACGCTTCGCCGAGATGCGTCTCGAGGACGTCGCCGTGCTCGACGTCCTCGGGGACGTCGAGCACGCCGAGGTCGGTGTGGAGTTCGTCCCCGGGCGCCCGCAGGTACTCGCGGTCGCCGTGGACGAGCAGGACGCTCACTCTTCGAGCGCGGAGACGGCCGCGGCGAGGTCGCCGTCGTTCGCCTCGAGGGCCTCGCGAGCCTGGTCCTCGGGGACGCCGGCGCGCATCGCGACCAGTTCCACGTCGTCGTCCGGGATGCCGCCGTCGCCACCGTCGGAATCGACTGCTCCGGCAGCAGCGTCGCCGTCGCCGGACTCGATCGCGCTCGCGTCGCCGCTCCCTACCTCGCGCGAGTCGGGCGAGCCGACGACCTGGTAGGTCTCCTGACCGCGCGCGTCCATCTTCGTCACTTGCGCGTCCGAGAAGTACAGCTCCTCGTCCGCCGTTCGGATGATGACCTCCTCGACGTCGAGTTCGTCGACGTCGATGCCCATCTGCTTCATCATCTGCTGCATCTTGCGCGGATTCATGCCGCCGCCGCCTCCTCCAAACATACCCGTGAATGCACCGTCGACCAGCAAAAGGGTGACGAACGTTCCGCTCGCCCGATTGTTGGTGCATCCACCAACAATATTTTATCCGTGGAGACCGAACCAACACCGGGGATGGCCCCAGATGACGTCGAGGTATCGACGATCCTCGACCGCCGCTACGACTTCGGGACCGGCGTCGTCCGAATCCGCGTGCTTCGCGTCCCCGAGTCGGAGAAGTTCCCGGACGGCGTCAAGTACGCGTTCCACTACGGCGAGAAAGGCGGCGACGATCCACACATCCGGTACGACAACCACCACGGGACCCACGAACGACACGAGGGCGATCGCGTCGAGGAAGTCCGATTCACGGGCTACGAGGCGCTCCTCGAACGCTTTCGACGGGAGATTCCAGTCGCGCTCGACCCGTGACCCCCCGACCGAACCACGCAGTCCAAATCCACGGTGACGACACGATGACCCACGATACGCTCACGATCCGCATCGAATCGCCCGACGAGTTCTTCGACGACGTGGAGACGGACCTGCGTCAACTCGACCGCGGGAACGGACCCGAAGCGAAGCGTACGCTCTCGCTCCCCGACGAGGCGGCGCTCTCGCGCGTCCTGAACACGAAGAACGTCGAACTCCTGCGGACCATCGCGACCGAATCGCCCGCGAGCGTCCGAGAGCTCTCCCGTCTCGTCGACCGCGACGTCAAGAACGTCTCCACGGCAGTGAACGAACTCGAATCGCTCGGCTTGCTCGACCTCGAACCCGACGGGCGTGCGAAGCGCCCGACAGTCTGGTACGACGGGATCGACGTCGAGCTCCGCCTGCATTCCGACGAGACCGACGACGGCTCGGCCGGTGCAGTCTCGTAGGTATCCGTTACGAGCGTGAAGATCGACGCGAAAGCAGCGAGCGAGAACCGTCGAGACGCCCCAACTCGGTCAGTCGTCGGCGCCGTCGCGGACCTGGACGGCCATCCCGGCGTCGAAGTCGAGCATCGCGCTGGCGGGGAGTTCCGCGCGGCCGACGGCGAGGACGTCGCCCGATTCCTCGTGGACGACCGCGACCTCGTCGTAGGGCCGTATCTGGGGGTCGGCGTCGCCGACGAACTTCGCGAAGACGTTCTTGCCGTCGCGGACGAACGGTTCGCTCTCGTCGCCGACGACGACGCGGTACGCGCCGTCGTCGAGGCCGTCGACGAGCCTGCGGCCGGCTTCGATGCCGAGCGTGTACCGGCCGTCGGTGCCGAGCGTGACGAGGCGGCCGTCGTCGACGGCGACCTGCTCGATGCGGCCGCTGGACGTGCGCTTGACGTCGTACGCCTCGCCCCCAGGGAAGAGCGCGTCTCCGGCGCCGGCACCGAACTGGTACGTGGCGACGGTCCGGGCGTGAGCGACGTCCTCGAAGGCGTCCGTGGTCATGGACCTGGGTTCGCGGTGGGCTGGTGAAAGCGTGTCGAACGCGACCGCGCCTGCGTCCCGCCGGACCGACCGAACTATCACGGTCGATCACGCCACCCACCCGACGCGGTATGTGAAGCGGTACCATATTTCTCACCTAGTTGCGTAGAGAAAGATATAACCTACGAGCGCCCCTTCTACACTGTACGCATGGACACGCAAAAGGTCGCACTCGGAGCGCTCCTGCTCGTCGCGAGCACGGCCGCGCTCTTCGCACTCAGCCCGCAGAACAGCACGATCCCCCTCGTCGTCGGTGCCGTAGCCTCCCTCACGATGGCCGCCGGCGCGCTCCTCGTCGGCGCCTCCGGCGAAGGCCGCCCGGTCTAACCACCTCGCTGTTCCTGCGGCCCGGACCTCTCTCTTCCGACGGTTTCCGCAACTCTCGTTCTCGTATTCTTTCCGTCACGAAGGAGCCGAATGACGCGTCGGCGGTGACCCGTCGCCGCTCGCGTCCTCAGAGGAGGAACGTCTCGTGGCGCTCCTCGAGGTCGATGAACTCGTCGACGGCCTCGACGAGGTCCTCGCTCGTCGACGTCTGGAACCCCATCGCCTCGACGCGCACGCCCTCGTGCCGGAGGTGCGAACAGAGCCGCGAGAAGTCGCCGTCGCCCGTGCAGAGCACGACCGTGTCGACGTGGTCCGCGAGCGTGACGGCGTCGAGACTCATCCCGACGTCCCAGTCGGCCTTCTTCGAGCCGTCCGCGAACGTCTTGATGTCCTTGATCTTCGTCTCGAACCCAATGTCGACGAGCGCGTCGAAGAACGACTCCTCCTCCTCGTGGTCCGCGCGGATCACGTACGCGATGGCGCGCGTCAGCGTCCGATCCTGGACGGCCTTCTCCAGGAGCGCGGAGTAGTCGATGTTCCGCGTGTACTTCGACTGCGCGGTGTGGTAGAGGTTCTGCGAGTCCGCGAGGACCGCGACTCGCTGGCCCGGATGAATGTCGGTCATACTCGGGCATGCGTCCGTCTCCGTGAAGGGTCTTGCTACCGACCCCGTCCTCCTCGCCAACGACGCCCTCATAAGCCATGCGTCAACTAGAACCACGGTACTGGTCGCGAGCACGGGCACGTTCTGCGAGCGACACAAGCATTATACCTCTCGGACCCCCTGGACACTGGTAATGCGGACCGCCACGTCTCGACCGGCACGCTTCCGGCCCGAGAGTGGCACACCTCGTTTTACATTCGGTAAACGGACGCAATAGCTGCTCGTAGCGGGCCTGGCACCCCCGTTCCGGGCGATCCCGACGGTTCGAATCGCGTCCGAGACCACGAGAATCCGACAGCGTACCCCATCCAACATGACACACGACATCGACCTTCGCGGCGTTCACCCCGCACTCACCACACCCATGACCACGGACGGCAGCATCGACTTCCAGACCCTCCGCGAGAACGCCCAGCGCGTCGAGGCCGCCGGCGTCGACGGCGTCGTCCCCGTCGGCTCCACCGGCGAGTCCGCGACGCTCAGTCACGACGAACACGTCGAGGTCGTCGAAGCGGTCGTCGACGCGGTCGACGACGTCCCCGTCATCGCGGGCGCCGGGTCGAACAACACGCGAGAGGCGCTCGACCTCGGTCAGCGCTCGGTCGACGCCGGCGCGGACGCGCTCCTCCTCATCTCGCCGTACTACAACAAGCCCGAGCAGCGCGGCCTCCGCTCGCACTACGAGACGCTCGCCGACGAGATCGACGCCCCCCAGATCGTCTACAACGTGCCCTCGCGGACCGGCCGCAACATCGAGCCGGATACCGCGGTCGCGCTCGCCGACCACGAGAACGTCGTCGGGTTCAAGGCCGCCTCCGGCGACCTCGGGCAGATCACGGAGATAATCGAACGCACGCGCGACGACGACTTCGCGGTGCTCTCCGGCGACGACGCGCTCACGCTCCCCATCCTCTCGATCGGCGGCCACGGGACGATCTCGGTCGTCGCGAACGTCGAACCGGAGCGGACGACCGCGATGGTCGGCGCGGCGCTGGCCGGCGACTACGAGACCGCGCGCGACATCCACCACGAGCTCGGCGACCTGACGCGCGCGCTGTTCTGGGAGACGAACCCGATCCCCGTCAAGGAGGCGATGCACGTCCGCGGCCACCACGGCCCGACGCTCCGATCGCCGCTCTCCCGGCTCGCGGACGAGTACCGCGACGACCTCGAGGCCGTCCTCGACGACCTCGACGAATATACGCAGCACTCGGACCACGACCGGCTCGCGGAGGTGGACTCCTGATGCGCGTCGCGGTCACGGGCGCGACCGGGCGGACGGGCGGCGAGGTGCTCGAGGCGGCCGTCGACCGCGACGTCGACGTCGCGTTCGCGACGGCGCGGAACCCGCCAGCGTCGCCGATCGCGGGCGTCGACGTGGCCGCGAGCGACGACTTCGCGTCGCTGCTGGCGACCCACGAACCGAACGTCGTCGTGGACTTCACGGGGCCCGAGTCGACCGTCGAGTACGCCGAGGCGTGCGCGGCGGCCGGCGTCGCGTTCGTCACCGGCACGACGGGCCTGAGCGACGACCAGCAGGCGGCGCTCGACGCGGCGGCGGACGAGGTTCCGGTCCTGCAGGCGGCGAACTTCGCGCGCGGCGTCCAGGCGCTCCTTGGGGTCGTCGGGGACGCGGTCGCCGCACTGCCGGGGTACGACGTGGAACTCGTCGAGGCGCATCACAACGGGAAGCGGGACGCGCCGAGCGGGACCGCCGTGGCGATGCTCGACGCGGTCGACGCCGCACGCGAGGACCACGGTATCGACGCGGGCGCCGCGAGCGGCGAGCGCGTCCACGGCCGCGAGGGCGAGTCTCGCCGCGAACCTGGCGAGGTCGGCGTGCACTCGCTGCGCGCCGGCGACGTCCCGGGGGAACACGAACTCGTCATCGCGGGGAACCACGAGGAACTGCGCCTCCAGCACCGCGCGACCGACCGCGGCGTGTTCGCCGCCGGCGCGCTCGACGCCGCCGAGTGGCTATCGAGCCGGGACGCGGGCTGGTACGAGTTCGCGGACGTCGTCGCGGTCGACGACGACAGGCCGGGCGTCGGCGACCCCGACGATCCCGCAGATATCGTCGGTACCGACGGCGGTCAAGTACCCGTAGACGCAGGTGACGAGCAATGAGTCTGGACGCAGACGTCGCCGACCTCTGGGCGGCACACGAGGCCGGCGAACTGGACGCGGACGCCGAGCACGTCCACGACGTCCTCCACGAGTTCCTCGGCGCGCTCGAGTCGGGCGAGGTCCGCGCCGCGGAACCGACCGGGAGCGGCGACGGCGCGGACGGTGGCCGTGCTGACGCGTGGGAAGCCAACGAGTGGGTGAAGCAAGGCATCCTCCTCGTGTTCGCGACCCACGGCATCGACCAGTACGAGTACGGGGGCGTCACCTACAACGACGTCCTCCCCCTCCAGGATACGAGCGACTACGGCCAGCGTGGGTCGCGGAACACGCCCGACGGCACCGTCGTCCGGGCCGGCGCGCACGTCGGCGCGGACTGCATCCTGATGTCGCCGTCGTTCGTGAACATCGGCGCGCACGTCGGCGACGGCACGCTCGTCGACTCCTGCGACACCGTCGGCAGTTGCGCGCAGATCGGGGCGGACGTGAAGCTCGGCGCGAACGCGCTGATCGGTGGCGTGCTCGAACCCGTCGAGGGAACGCCGGTCGTCGTGGAGGACGGCGTCTCCCTCGGCGCGGGCTGTCGCGTGACGTCCGGGTTCGTCGTCGGCGAGAATTCGGTCGTCGGCGAGAACACCCTTCTCACGCCGCGCATCCCCGTCTACGACCTCGTCGACGACGAGGTTTACTACGGCGAGTTACCCGCGAACCGGCGCGCGTTCCAGCGGTACGTCGAATCGAGCGTGAGCGACGAGGACCTGATACCTGGCAGCGCCTACAAGCCCGCGGTCGTCGCGACGTCGCTGGAAGCGGAGACGCTGGAGGCGACCGAGCGCGAGGAGGTGCTCCGGGAATGACCGACCAGTCCGCGGGGCGTTCGGCACTCGACGGCGGCCCGGCGGTCCGCCGGCTCGCGGACTGGGACGCCGAGGCCCTGCTCGCGCTCCGCGAGCAGTACGGCAGTCCGCTGTACGTCCTCGACCTCGACCGCGTCCGCGAGAACTACCGGCGGCTCGACGCGGCGTTCCCGGACGCGGACGTCCACTACGCGGCGAAGGCGAACGCGCTCGGTCGTCTCCTCGACGTCCTGCACGACGCCGGCGCGGGCGTGGAGTGCGCGAGCGCCGGCGAGGTCGTGCGCGCGCTCGACGCCGGGGTCCCCGGCGACCGCGTGCACTACACTGCCGTGAACCCGCCAGCGCCCGACCTCGACACCGTCGTCGAGCTCTGGACGGACGGTGTCGCCGCGGACCTCACCGTCACCGCGGGCGCCGAGGACACCGTCGCGCGCCTCGCGAACCGCGGGTACGACGGGCGGTTCTGCGTGCGCGTCAACCCCGGCGTCGGCGCGGGCCACCACGAGAAGGTCCGGACTGGCGCCGACGCGAAGTTCGGTGTCCCGATCGAGCGCGCGCTCGACGTCGCACGCACCGCCCGCGCCGCGGGCATGGACGTCGTCGGCGTGCACGCCCACGCCGGCTCCGGCATCCAGGACGCCGAGGACCTCGACGCGCACCGCGAGATGGTCGCGCGCGTCGGCGACGTCGCCCGCGACCTCGACGCCGAGTTCGACCTCGAGTTCGTGGACGTCGGCGGCGGCTTCGGCGTTCCCTACCGCGAGACCGACGGCGCGCTGGACCTCGACGCGGTCTCGGACGCCACCCGCGATGCGCTCGGCGACGTCGACGCCGAGCTCGTCGTCGAACCCGGGCGCTACCTCGTCGCCGACGCCGGCGTCCTCCTCGCCGACGTCAACACCGTCAAGCAGACCGCGGAGACGACCGTCGTCGGCGTCGACGCCGGCATGACGACGCTCGCCCGACCCGCGATCTACGGCGCGTACCACGCGCTCCGGAACGTTAGCGCCGACGGTGAAGACTCGGGCACCGACGAACCCTCGTCGGCAGCCGAGGCCGATACGGCGACGCGAGTGGGTGACGGTCGCGGCGAGGTGCGTGCGACCGTCACCGGCCCCATCTGCGAGAGCGCGGACGTGTTCGCCGAGGACCGTCCGCTTCCCGAGCCGCGTCGCGGCGACGTCCTCGCGCTCGGGAACGCCGGCGCGTACGGCTACGAGATGGCGAGCAACTACAACTCCCGACCCCGGCCCGCGAGCGTCGTGCTCGCGGACGACGATGCGACGCTCGCGCGACGACGCGAACCACTGAGCGACCTGACGACTCTAGAACTATGACCGGACAGCAAACTGATCGAGAGCGGACCGACCTTCACCGACAGACGAACGCGGTACAGCACGCCCTTCGAGTAGAACCATGACCGGACACGGCACCGTCGACTACCGGAAGTACAACGGCACCGGCAACGACTTCGTCGTCGTGGACGCGGACGAGTACGTCCCCGACCGGGCGGCGTTCGCGACCCGGCACTGCGATCGTACAGACGGTGTCGGCGCCGACGGCGTGCTGTTCCTCGCGCTCGAGGCCCGCTTCGACCCGCCGCGGGTCGTGATGACGCTCGTCCAGCCCGACGGCTCGACGGCCGCGATGTGCGGGAACGGCGCGCGCGTCGCCGCGGAGTGGGCGATGGAGCGCACGGGCGCGGACGAGGTCATGATCGACACGCAGGCCGGGACGCGGCACGCGCGCCGCGACGGCGACGAAGTGAGTATCGAGATGGGCGAACCGCGCTTCGAGCCGGAGGTCGTCCCGCTCTCGGAGGCGTACGACGAACCGATGCTCGCCGAGGACCTCGAGGGCTACGCGGTCACGGGCGTGAACACGGGCGTGCCGCACGCGGTCGGCTTCGTCGAGGACGTCGCCGACGTCGACATCGACGAGGTCGCGCCACCCATCCGGAGCCACGAGGCGTTTCCCGAGGGCGCGAACGTCACGTTTGCGTCCCGGCGCGACGACGGCGGGTTCGACCAGCGGACGTACGAGCGCGGCGTCGAGGGCGAGACGGCGTCCTGTGGGACGGGCGCGGTCGCGATCGCCGCGGCGGCGCGCGTCCACGAGCGCATCGACGACGACGTCGTGCGCGTGTCGCCGCCGGGCGGCGACCTCGTCGTGTCGTTCCCCGAGAACGGGGCGCCGACGTTGACGGGGCCGGTCGTCCACGAGTTCGACGGCGAGGCGACGGCGTCCATCGAACGCGTGGAACCGAAGGCGTGACCCAGAGCCAGTTCGACCCGGTCTCCTTCCTGGCGTCGCTCGCGGCGTTCGAGACGCACGAGTCCGTAGAGGACGCGAGGGCCTTCCTCGTGGACGCGCTCGTCGAGCGCGGCGTGGACGCGACCGTCGACGACGCCGGGAACGTCCTCGCGACCGCGGGCGACCGGGACGCTGGTCCGCACGTCGTCCTGAACACGCACGTCGACACGGTACCGCCGGACGTCCCGTTCGAGCGCGACGGCGACGTCCTCCGCGGCCGTGGCACGTGCGACGCCGGCGGCCCGATGGCGGCGCTGGTCGCGGGGTTCCTCGCCGCCCACGCCCGCGACGCGGAAGCTGAAAACGGGGGAGACGGCCCGGGGGGCGCGGTGACGCTCGCGGTGACGCCCGACGAGGAGACGCTGAGCGAGGGCGCGCATCACCTCGTCGCGGGCGGACCCGACGGTGGTCCGGTCCCCGCGATCGCGGACGCGGACGCGTTCGTCGTCGGCGAACCGACCGACCTCGCCGCGTGCACGGCGGCGAAGGGCCGGTTCCAGGGAACGCTCTCGCTCGGTGGCGAGAACGCGCACGCGGCGGAGCCCGAGTCTGGCACGAACGCCGTCGCGGCGCTCGAAGACGCACTCGCGGCGATCCGGACGTTCGACGACCGCACGGACGCGCCACCCGTCCACGACCAGCTCGGTGCGGCGACGCTCGCGCCCACGGTCGTCGACGGCGGCACGGCGACGAACCAGGTGCCCGCGCAGGCGTCGGTCGTCCTCGACCGGCGGTCCGTACCGCCCGAGACCGCCGACGGATTCCGCGCGGCACTCCTGGAGCACGTGCGCGAGCACGTCGCGGCCGAGGTGGGCGTCGACTTCGCGTTCACCGACAGGGAGACACCGTTCCTCGAAGCGTGGGCGACCGACCCGGACGCCGCAGTGGTCGACGCGCTCGTCGACGCCGGCGCGAGCGACCCGCGACCGTTCGGTGCAGCGACGGAGGCGTCGTACTTCGCCGCGCTCGCGCCCACCGTCGTCTTCGGACCGGGCGTCCTCGCGGACGACGACGGCGCGGTCGCGCACTCCCCGCGCGAGTACGTCCGCGCGAGCGACGTCGAGGAGGCAGCGCGCGTCGTCGAACGAGCGCTCCTGTCGCTCCTCGACGCCTGAAGACCACCTGAAGAAGCCACCTCACTCGTCGTCGCGCCCGTCCATCGGCGCGAGTGCGTCCGTCGACCCGCCCTCGGACGACTCGTCGTCCTCGACGTCCGCACTCTCCTCGTCCGCGCCCTCGCCGTCCGCACTCTCCTCGTCCGCTCCGGTCGGCGCTATCGTGGACCCGAGCGACTTCATCGACCGCGTGATGCCGCGGCCACCGCGGCGCGCGAGGTGCGCCGTCATCTGGCCGAGCTCCCAGACCGGGTCGCCGTTCGCCTCGCGAGCGCGCTCGTCTCGCGCTCGCGTCGACTCGTCGACCGTCTGCGTCTCCACGATCTCGACGTCCGCGCTCGACGCCGACCCGGGCGAACGCCCGCCGTTCGCGGCCGCGGTCGCACTCCCGTCACTTGTCGCGTTCGCGTCCGCGCTCTCCGCCGCGTCGGCCTCCGCCTCAAGTGCCTCGATGCGAGCTTCGAGTTCGGCGATGCGGTCGTTCTTCGCGGCGAGTTCCTCCCGTAGCGCCTCGACGTCGTCCGACGCCGGGTCGTCGCCGGCCTCGAACGCGTCGAGTATCTTCTCGTCGACGGACTGGAGCGACGGCCGGTCGACGTCCTCGAGGCCCGGCGTCGCGCCCGCGTCGAACGTGCGCTTCCGGCGGAACCGGATGCGCTGGAGGTCGTCGTTCCAGTCCGCCTGCAGGAGCGCCTCGCCGTCGTCGAGGTCTTCGACGATCTCCGCGTACTCCTTCCCGAGGAGGTCCGCGACGAGGTCGGTGTCGTTCTTCCACGTGAGGCGGTGCCAGACGAGCCAGTCGCACTGCGTGATGAAGTCCTTGTCCACGGCTGCGGGGCGCTGCGAGAGCCCGCAGAGGCCGAGGCCGCGCTTCCGGCCGCGCTTGGCGATCCGGAGGAGCGCGTCGCCCGCCTCGTCGAGTCCGCGCCCCTGCGGGAGGTACTCGTGGACCTCCTCGACGAGCAGGAGGAACGGCTTCCGGTGCTCGGCCTCCCTCGCGAATAGCTGCTTCGCGAGCGCCGTCACGGTATCCCGCGCGTCCGCCTCCTCGAGGTAGCCCGAGCAGTCGAGGATGACGGGGACGTTCTCCCCGAGCGCGAGCGTCGCGAGCGTCCCCGCGTCCTCGGGGCCGACCTGGACGTCGCATCGCTCGCCGGCACCCGCGTGCAGGAGCTCGTACTCCTCCTTCAGGCCGTAGTACTCGCCGTCCGTATCGACGATGCACAGCGATAGCCCGCAGTCCAGCAGTTCCTCGGCGAACACGCTCGCCGTGTTCGACTTCCCGGCACCGGACTTGCCCGTGACGAACCCGCGACCGCCGAGGACGTCCATCAACGGGACGGTCTCGCCGTCCGCACCCACCTCGATCTCGTCGGGGACGCCACTCATTCTCACAGGACGTAACGAGGCGGCGCGTATGGGTCTTGTGCCCCGCGAGGCGCCGTTCGGTTCGAAAACGATGGTCGAACGCGCAGGAAGGCTTTTGTATCGTGCACCGGACGCCGAACCATGGACGTCCCGGTGCCGTCGAGTCGACGGACGCGCGCGATGCTCGCGGTCGGTGCGAGCACCGTCCTCCTGACGGCGTGCTTCGTCGGCGTGTTGGCGCTCGTCCGCGGGGAGATCGCTGGATTCGGCGACCGACTCCCCATCTACGCGGTCGCGATGGGGGTGGCGTTCGTCGGCGCACTCCTGCGGGCGGAGCAACGGTACGGGCCGGACGCGCCCGGTCCGGGTGCGGCCGACGGCGGCGGGTTCGGTGGCGGCGCGATTCTCACGACCGCGCTCGGCGTCGCCGTCGCGACCGTCGTACTCGTGTCGTTCGCCGGCGAAGGCGTCGTGTACGCGGTGCAGTCGCCGGGCGAGGTGCTGACGTCGACGCTACTGCTGTACTTCGTCGCCGCCGGCCTGATCGCGACCGGCCTCGGCTACTGGGGGCTCAGGCACTGGCGCGAGTTCGCGACCGGACCGTCGTAGCCGCGACTCGGATCCCGCCGGATCGACCCGGTTCGACCGCTGGAGGACGAGAACTTCTGGGTCGGTCCGCTCGATGGTCCCAGAGCGACGTCACTCGTCGTCGAAGAGTACGAGCGGTGCGTTCGTGCGTGCTCCGATGGTCGTCGTCGGCTTCCTCGCAGTGTTCGACGTCGACGAGTCATCGCACTCCGCGCCCCTCCACATCGAGTTCGATCTGGTGGATCACACGCAGTTTGCTTTCGAAAGCTCGCAATCGCGGGCGTGTATTTGTATCATCGAACTATTTCCACGCTCTCGTTTCGGAATCCGGCATTCTTGCGGAACGGTTAAGTGAACCGAGGTGAACCGTCGAGTATGAACCAGCACGGGGACGACGTCGACCGAGACCTGCTCGCGCACGTCCTGCTGCCGGTCGCCAACGAAGCGGACGCGTCGGCGACCGCAGCAGCGCTCGAACCCTACGAACCGGGGCACGTCACCGCGCTACACGTCGTGGAGAAGGGCGAGGGCGTCCCGGACAAGACGCCAGTGGAGCAATCGGAAACGGTCGCCGAGAGTGCGTACGCCGCCGTCCGGGCCGTCTTCCCGGACGCCGACGACCACACCGCGTACTCGCGGGACGTCGTCGACGCCATCTTCGAGGCCGCCGCGGACGTGGACGCGACCGCCATCGCGTTCCGTCCGCGCGGCGGGAGTCGCATCGTCCAGTTCCTCGCCGGCGACCGCTCGCTGAAACTCGCCACGACGGCGGACCGCCCCGTGATCGCACTCCCCGACGTCACAGCCGGCGAATGAGCGACGACGAACTCGCGAAGGACCTCGGCCTCGTCTCCGCGATGACGATCGGCATCGGGACGATGATCGGCGCCGGCATCTTCGTCCTCCCCGGCGTCGCCGCGAACGAAGCCGGCCCCATCGTCGTCGTCTCGTTCGTCGTCGGCGGCGTCATCGCGATGGTGAACGCGCTCTCGATCTCAGAACTCGGAACGGCCATGCCGAAGGCTGGCGGCGGCTACTACTACATCAACAAGGCACTCGGGCCGATGTTCGGTTCGATCGCCGGGATGGGCGACTGGATGGGGCTCGCGTTCGCGTCCGCGTTCTACTGCATCGGATTCGGGCAGTACCTCGCCGTCTTCGTCGGCCTCCCCGAGGTCGCGTTCCTGAACCCCATCCAGCTCGGCGCGCTCCTCGCCGGCCTCCTGTTCGTCCTCGTCAACTACGTCGGCGCGAAGGAGACCGGCGGCGTCCAGAACGTCATCGTGTTCGTGCTGCTCGCGATCCTCACCGCGTTCTCACTCGCGGGCTTCTCGTCGTTCGACTACGCGACGCTCACCGCCAATGGCGGACTCGCGCCGTTCGGCTACGAGAAGATACTGCCAGGGACCGCGCTCGTGTTCGTCTCCTTCCTCGGGTACGCGAAGATCGCGACCGTCGCCGAGGAACTGAAGAATCCCGGCCGGAACCTCCCCATCGCCATCCTCGGGAGCGTCGGCATCGTCACCGTCATATACGCCATCCTCGTCTCGACGATGCTCGGCGTCGTCCCGTGGGCCGAACTCAGCGAGGACGCGCCCGTCGCCCAGGCCGCCGAGATAGCGTTCCCGGCGTCGATCGGACCCATTGGCGGCGTGGCCGCGGCCGCCGCGACCGTGATGACCCTCGGCGCGCTCCTCGCCACGGCGTCGTCGGCGAACGCGTCCATCCTCGCGTCAGCGCGCATCAACTTCGCGATGGGGCGGGACAAGATCGTCACGAACTGGCTGAACGAGATCCACCCGAACTTCGCCACGCCGTACCGTTCGATACTCGTCACGGGCGTCCTCATCCTCGTGTTCATCGCCGCGCTCGGCCGCCAGATCGAGGTGCTCGCGAAGGCCGCGAGCGTCCTCCACCTCGTCGTGTACGCGCTCATGAACGCGGCACTGATCGTGTTCCGAGAGGCGGACGTCCCCGAGTACGACCCCGACTTCACGGTGCCGTTCTATCCGATCACGCCGATCCTCGGCGCGACGCTGTCACTCGGCCTGGTCGGGTTCATGGACGAGATCGAGATCGCGCTCTCCGGGGCGTTCGTCGTCGCCGCCGTCCTCTGGTACGTCGTCTACGCGCGAGGGCGGACCGAGGAGGAGGGCGTGCTCTCGGAGTACGTCCGTCGACGCGAGGGTGCGCTCCCCGATCAGGTCGTGAGCGCCGCCGACGCCGTCGCACCGAACGGGACCGGCGGACCGACGATCATGGTCGCGCTCTCGAACCCGCGCACCGAGAGCGCGCTCGTCACGCTCGCAGCCGCGATCGCCAAGCACGACGGTGGCCGCGTGCTCGCCACGCACGTCGTCACCGTCCCCGACCAGACGTCGCTCGAGACCGCTGCGGCGAACCGGGATCGACTCGACGTCGCGTCTCAGGGATTGCTCGACGACGCGAAGGCGGACGCCGAGGCGTTCGACGTCCCGATCGATACGAAGACCATCCTCTCGCATCGCGGTATCGACGAGGTATTCGACGCCGCCCGGACGAACGACGCGGACGCGGTCGTGATGGGGTACGGCGGCGCGCAGTTCGCGGGCGGTCGCGCCGAGGGAGCGCTCGACGAACTCACGCACGACCTCCCGTGCGACTTCCTCGTGTTCGACGGGGAGACGCTCGACCCGTCCGACGTGCTCGTACCGACGGCCGGCGGGCCGTCCTCGGACCTCTCCGCGGAGGTCGCGCGGGCGCTGCAGGCGACGGTCGGCGTCGACGTCTCGCTCCTCCACGTCGTCGACCCCGGCGACGAGACTGCTGGCCGCGAGTTCCTCGCCGACTGGGCGGCGAGCCACGACCTCTCCGACGCGGAGTTGCTGGTGAACTCCGGCGACGTGGAGACGGAGATCCGCCACGTGGGCGCCGAGTACGGCATGGTTATCGTCGGTGCGACCGAGCGCGGGCTGCTGTCCCGCGTCGTCCGTGGGTCGCTCGCGATGGACGCTATCGAACGACTCGACGTGCCGGTGCTGTTGGCCGAGCGACCGACGTCGCGCTCCGTCCGCGATCGCCTGTTCGGGCGTCGGTGACGACGGGCAGCATTGCACGCTGGGGCGACCCCAAGCGGGCAGCCGACGGCAACCGACCACCCTGGGTCCGGGACACGCGAGAGAACTCGTCTTTCCGGAGAAACTATGTGTATGCGAGTCGATTTTCGCAATATACCCGGTCGAGGTTTTCGGGACCGAAGACTGACGATGAACTCCCCATGACACGCACCAGCACGGACCATCGGCTCGACGAGATAGACCGATACATCCTGCACGCGCTCATGCAGGACGCACGCAACACGACTGCGGCCGCGATTGCTGAAAGCCTCAGCGTCTCAGGTGCCACTGTACGGAACCGCATCCAGAAGCTCGAAGACCAGGGCGTCATCCGCGAGTACCCGACCCAGGTCGACTTCGAGCGCGCCGGCGGGAAGCTCACCAACCTCTACCGGTGCAACGTCCCGGTTCCCGAACGCGAAGCGCTCGCGCACAAGGCACGCTCTATTCCAGGCGTCGTGAACGTCCGGACGCTGATGACCGGGCGAGAGAACCTGCACGTGCTCGCCGTGGGCGAGACCACCGCGGAACTCCAGCGCATCTCGAGAACGATCTCGCAGCTCGGCATCGAGATCGAGGACGAGGACCTCGTCGAAGACGAGTTCTTCAGCCCGTACGCGCCGTTCAATCCGGACACCGACCGGGAGGAACGGTGGCCGAACGACTTCATCAGTCTCACCGGCGACGCCGACATCGTCGAGCTGACGGTGCAGTCGAACGCGCCGATCGTCGGCCGGTCGTTGAAGGACGCCGTGCAGGCGGAGATCCTCGACGACGACACGCTCGTCATCGGCATCGAGCGCGACGACCGCGAACTGACGCCGCACGGCGACACCGTCGTCGAAGCCGACGACATCGTCACGGTTCTCTCGCGGGCGTCCACGGACGCCGACGGACTGGACGCGTTCCGAGCACCGGCGGCCGAATCGACACGCCAGTGAGTGCCCTTCGATGAGCTCGATCGCCACGCTCGTCAAGCGCCTGTTCGGTCCCGACGACGACGCGCTCTACGAGTGCCGGAACTGCGGGCAGACGGTCGATACCGCGGTGGAGGCGTGCCCGAACTGTGGGGCCAACGAGATAGCCGAGTACCGGGTCGACTGACCGAACGACGGCGGTCGCCCGATCCCACGACTGTCGCGAGTGAAACGAGCGGCAGGGGTGGACTCTGCGGGAGTAACTTCATGCACGCAATCCCTGTAGGGTGTGGTATGGCTGCGATCACCGTCTCCGCCCTGACGAAGGACTACGGGGACGTCCGCGCGAACGACGACGTCGACCTCGCGGTCGAGGCGGGCGAGATATTCGGGTACCTCGGGCCGAACGGCGCCGGGAAGACGACGACCATCCGGACGCTGATGGGGTTCCAGTCGCCGACGAGCGGCACCGCGACCGTCCTCGGCGCGGACGTCCACGACGAAGACGCGCTCGTCGAGGCGAAGCGTCGCGTCGGCTACCTGCCCGCGAATCCGGCGTTCGACGAGGACGCGACCGGCCGCGAGGTCCTGGACCTCCACGCGAGCCTCAAGGGCGACTCGCGTCGCGACGAACTCCTCGACCTGTTCGACGTCCCCGTCGACCGCGAGGTCCGCGGGTACTCGACGGGCCAGCGGCAGAAGCTCGGGCTGGTGCAGGCGTTCATGCACGACCCCGACCTCCTGATCATGGACGAACCGACGTCGGGATTGGACCCGCTCGTCCAGCGGACGTTCAACGACTTCGTTCGCGGGGAGCGCGCGGCCGGGAAGACCGTCTTCCTCTCCTCGCACGTCCTCAGCGAGGTCCGGCGGGTCTGCGACCGCATCGGCATCATCCGCGACGGCCGGATCGTCGAGGTCGCGTCGGTCGCGGACGTCCTCCAGCGCTCGGGGAAGTTCGTCCGCGCCCGCGTCGCCGCCGACCTCGACCGCGAGGACGTCGCGCTCGACGGCGTCCACGAACTCTCAGTCTCCCCAGTGGCGGGCGACTCGACCCAGAACGGGGACGGGATCACCGAGCTGACGTTCACGTACACGGGGTCGTTCGACGCGCTCGTCGACTACTTCCACGGGTACCACGTCCTCGAACTCGACGTCGAGGAGGCACCGCTCGAACAGGTGTTCATGCGGTTCTACGACGACGGAGAGCTCGACGCGACCAGCGTCGCGAGCGACGACGAACCCGAGACCGCGGTCGCGCGGGACGCCGGTGGCGACGCCGGAGGTGACGTCTGATGCTGGAGTTCGCGCGCTACTACGGCCGCCGACGCGTGAAGGGAGCGCTCGCGATGACCGCCGGATTCGCGCTGCTCGTCGCGCTCTACGTGTGGATGTTCCCGTCGGTCAGCGAGGGCATCGACCTGGACGCGTACACCGAGACGCTCCCGCCCGCGCTCCGCGAGGCGTTCGGCCTCCAGTCGCTCGGCACCATCGAGGGGTTCCTCGCCGCGGAACTGTACGCGTTCGGCTGGGTGCTCCTGCTCGGCGTCTACTTCGCGTACGCCGCCGCCGGCCTCGTCGCGGACGACGTCGACCGCGGTCGCATGGACATGCTCCTCTCGCTCCCGGTGACTCGGTCGCGCGTCCTCCTCGAGAAGTTCGCGAGCGTCCTCGTCCCGCTCGTCGTCGTGAACGTCGTCACGCCCGTCGTCGTCGCCCTCGCCGTCCTCGGCATCGACGAATCTATCTCGCTCGCCGACCTCGCGATGGTGCACGCACTGTCGGTGCCGTACCTGCTCGTGGCGGCCGCCGTCGGCCTGCTCGCGAGCGTCGTCTTCGACCGCGCCAGCGTCGCGCAGCGCGTCGCCGCCGGCGGGTTCTTCGGGCTGTTCCTCATCGACTCCGTCACCGCCGGCACCGACGTCGCTGCCCTCGGCGCGCTGTCGCCGTCGCGGTACTACGACCCGACCGCGATACTGGTCTCCTCCGAGTGGGACTTCGCGGGTGCTGGCGTCCTGCTCGCGGGCACGCTCGTGCTACTCGCCGCGAGCCGCACGTACTGGCAGCGCAAGGACGTCGCGTGATCGGCCGTCACTCGAC
The DNA here is from genome assembly GCF_011440375.1 of Halorubellus sp. JP-L1. Taxonomy (NCBI): domain Archaea; kingdom Methanobacteriati; phylum Methanobacteriota; class Halobacteria; order Halobacteriales; family Halorubellaceae; genus Halorubellus; species Halorubellus sp. JP-L1. The sequence continues at coordinate 970,686 of NZ_JAAOIR010000002.1, read as the reverse complement.
GTCGTGCTGTCGCTACTCGACGTCGTCGACGAGGGCGCTCGCCACGCCGACGTACCCCGTCGGCGTGAGCGCCTTCAGTTCTTCGCGGACGCTCTGGTCGACGTCGAGGTCGTCGAAGAGCTCGTGGAAGTCGTCCATCGTCACGCGCTTCCCGCGCGTGAGGTCCTTCACGCGCTCGTAGGCGTCCGTGTCGCCCTCGCGCCGGAGGATGGTCTGGATGGCTTCGCCGAGAATCTCGGGGGTCGATTCGAGGTCCTCCCGCATTACTTGTTCGTTCGGGACGACCTTCGCGAGCCCGTTCTGGGTCTTCCCGTACGCGATCAGGCAGTGCGCGAACGCCGCGCCGACGTTCCGTTTGACCGTCGAGTCCGAGAGGTCGCGCTGGAGGCGGCTCGTGGTGACGTACTCGCCGAGGAACTGGAGGTCGCTGTTCGCCTTCGAGAGGTTGCCCTCGCTGTTCTCGAAGTCGATCGGGTTCACCTTGTGGGGCATCGTCGAACTCCCCGTCTCGCTCGCGGTAGCCTCCTGGCCGAGGTAGCGCTGACTGACGTACAGCCAGACGTCGCGGTCGAGGTCGAGCAGGACCTGGTTCGCGCCACGGAGTCCGTCGAACAGCGCGGCCAGGTCGTCACAGGGGTTGACCTGGGTCGCGAGCGGCGTGAACTCGAGGCCGAGGTCGGCGACGAACTCGCGGGCGAACGCGCGCCAGTCGACGTCGGGGTACGCGGCGTGATGCGCGGCGTACGTCCCGGACGCGCCGGCGAGCTTCCCCGACAGCGAGTCGGCGGCGTCAGCGACGCGTGCGGTCGTGCGTCCGAGGCGGGCGGCGTACACCGCCATCTCCTTCCCGAACGTCGTCGGCGTCGCCGGCTGGCCGTGCGTGCGAGCGAGCATCGGGACGTCGCGGTGCTCGCGAGCCATGTCAGCGAGCGCGTCCCGGATCTCGCGGAGCTCGGGGAGGAGGACGTCCTCGACCGCTCCCTTCGCGAGCAGGCGGTGTGCGAGGTTGTTCACGTCCTCGCTCGTCAGCCCGAAGTGGATCCAGTTCGCGGCGTCGAGGCCGTCGGGGAGGTGCAGGCGGACGTAGTACTCGACGGCCTTCACGTCGTGGTTCGTCGCCGCGAACTCGCCGTAGCCGTCTACCTCGATCTGTTTGACGACCGCCGCGTCCTCGGTCGTCCAGTCCTCGTAGCACGAACGCAGTTCCGCGGCCTGATCGTCCGATATCGAGAGCGGGGTGGCGTCGAGGTCGGCAAGCGCGAGGAGGTACTCGACCTCGACCTCGACGCGGGCTCGCATGAGCGCGGATTCGCTCGCGTACGGCGCGAGCGGGCTGGTTCGCGAGGCGTACCGACCGTCGAGCGGCGAGACGGCCAGCAGGGGGTCTGTCATGCGCGAGAGTGCCACCGGCGGCGGGAAAAGCGTGTCGGAAAGTCACCACACGCACATGCATACAACGAGAGAATTCCGACCGAGAGAACGCACGAGTATGCGCGTTCGTGGATATATCCGCGGTCTCGACCGCAACTACTAACCCGCCGGCCGGCCCGCTTTCAGACATGACACGCATCGCGGGGCTCGCCTCGAACCGCGGCCGGAACCTCATGCACGTCCAGGACCTCCAGCCCGGCGGCGCCGAACTCGCCGTCGTCGCCTCGAACCACGCGGACGCGCCCGTCCTCGAGAAGGCCGAGGACCGCGGGATTCCGACTGTCGCGGTCGAACGCGGCGACGACGAGTCCCGCCGCGAGCACGAGCGGCGACTCGTCGACGCGCTCGCCGAATACGACGTCGACCTCGTCTGCCTCGACGGCTACATGCGCGTGCTCTCCGACGCGTTCCTCGACGCAATGGGGACCACGATCAACGTTCACCCGAGCCTCCTCCCGTCGTTCCCCGGCATGGACGCCTGGGGGGACGCGCTCGACGCCGGCGCGAAGACCACCGGCTGCACGGTCCACGTCGTCACCGACGCGACGGACGACGACGGGAACGTCGTCGAGTCCGAGATCGACGCCGGCCCCATCGTCACGCAGGAGCCCGTTCCCGTCTACGAGGGCGACGACGAGGACTCGCTGAAGGAGCGCGTACTCTACGAGGGCGAGTTCCGGGCGTACCCGCGTGCAGTGAAGTGGTTCGCGGAGGAGCGCGTCGACGTCGACCGCGACGCGAACGCGGTCAGCGTCGCTGGCGACGAGGCGGGTGCCCTCCCCGAGCGTCGCGTCGTCACCGAGGACCGCCACGCCGACCTCCGGTACGGCGAGAACCCCCACCAGGACGCCGCACTCTACGCGGACGCCACGACCGAGGAAGCGAGCGTCGTGCACGCCGACCAGCTGAACGAGGGCGCGAAGGCCCTGAGCTACAACAACTACAACGACGCGGACGGCGCGCTGAACCTCATCAAGGAGTTCGACGAACCCGCCGCTGCCGTCATCAAGCACACGAACCCCGCCGGGTGCGCGACCGCCGACTCGCTCGCGGAAGCGTACGCTGACGCGTTAGCGACGGACGCGAAGTCCGCGTACGGCGGCATCGTCGCCCTCAACCGCGAGTGCGACGGCGAGACCGCCGAACTGATCGCGGAGTCGTTCAAGGAGGTCGTCGTCGCGCCCGGCTACACCGACGACGCGCTCGACGTCCTCACGGCGAAGAAGAACCTGCGGGTGCTGGACGTCGGCGAGATTGGCGACGTGACGGAGACGTTCACGAGCAAGGAGCTCGTCGGCGGCCGGCTCGTCCAGGAGCGCGACCTGGCCGCGGTCACCGTCGACGACCTGGAGGTCGTGACGGAGCGCGAGCCGACCGAGGAGGAACTGGAGACGATGCTGTTCGCGTGGAAGGTCCAGAAGCACGTGAAGTCCAACGGCATCGTGTTCGCGAAGGACACCGAGACCGTCGGCCTCGGCGTCGGGCAGGTCTCGCGGGTCGACGCGGTCGAGATCGCGGCGATGAAGGCCGAGCGCGACGCCGAAGGCAAGACCGCGGAGGGCGGCGTGATGGGGTCGGACGCGTTCTTCCCGTTCCCGGACGCCGTCGAGAAGGCCGCCGAAGCCGGGATCGAAGCGGTCATCCAGCCCGGCGGCTCCAAACGCGACGACCAGGTGATCGAGGCCGCGAACGAACTCGGGATGACGATGGTCATGACCGGGCAGCGGTGTTTCCGTCACGATTAGTGACGGAAGCTCGTGACAGCGGAGCTGTCACGGTGCTTTAGACACGACTGAGCGAAGCGAAGGAGTGTCTAAAGTCAGCGAGTCGCAGCGCGCGAGCGAACGACGGTGGACGCGTTCCGGAGGCGGTCAGTCGCTTCCGGTCGTCGTTCCGTCGTCGACGGGCACTGTTCTGGTGACGTCGTCCAGTCCCCAGTCGATCGTCACGGGGAGTTCGTCGCGGTCGGTACAGAGGCACTGGAAGGCGAGGCCGAACGTCTCCTCGCCGCCGGGGTCGACCCTGTAGGTGTGCGTCCAGTAGAGTCCGGGTGCGTCGTCGTGCGTGAGGAGGACGTCGAGCGCGCCGGGTTCGTCGCCGAGCGCTCGTGCAGTCGTCCACGCGCGGGCCCGGCGTTCGGCGGGGACGGCGTCGGGCCAGTCGACGTCGACGCGCCACGTCGGCGGGTTCGAGAGCCGGGAGCGCGTCGCGTCCCCGAAGGGATACCGGTACTCCCGGTCGGGGGCGTCGACGACGAGCGCGCCAGATTCCAGTTGTTCGCCGGCGGGTACCGGGAACGCGAGTTCCGGGACGTCGTCGCCCGCGCCCTGCAAGCGGTACTCGCTTCCGCCGTCGACGCCGTCGCCACCGACGCGCTCGTCACCGATGTGCTCGCCGTCGACGCGCTCGCCGTCGAACGCGACCGCGAACGGGAGGTCGTCGAGCGCGCCGTCGTACGCTCGACAGTCGCACTCGAGTACGACGAACGCCGCGTCTGGACTCCCGTAGACGGTGGCGCGGTCGCCGGTGTCGTCGACGAACGAGGACCGGACGCCGAGCGCGCCGAGCGTCACTCGGCCGGCGTCGAGTTCGACGGCGTCGCCGTCGCCGACGGTGCCCTCGTCGCCGAGGACGCTACAGCCGGCGACGGACGCTACGGCGGTCGTGGAGAGCGAAGCGAGGAGCGATCGACGTCGCATCTCGCGCTGGTACGCATCCGGTCGACAAGTGTCTTCTCGTGAACGGCGCACGCTTTTGACTCCCCCCGCGCTAGCGGTGGGTATGAGTCTGCTCTCCGACCGTCGATTGCGGTGGCTGGCAGTCGCGTTCGCGGTCGTCGTGCTCGCGGGCGTGAGCGTCGCCGCGATCGGTGCCGTCGCGGTCGCGTCGACGCTCGCCGGGGTGCTCGTGGGCGACGTGGGAATCCTGACGCTGTTCGGCGTCGCAGCGCCGGTCGCGCTGGCGTCGGTCGGCTTCGCCGCACTCGCCGTGGCGCTGCTTTCCTGGGCCGTCGTCCGGTCGGTTCGCGTCGCCGAGCCCCCACGAAGCGACCGGCTCGCTGCCCGGGCGGCGCTCGCGGAGCGATTCGTCCCCGGGCTTTCCGACGTCGGGCTCTCGGACGCGCTCTCGCCGACGCCGGCGGACCGCCGCGAGGCGCTCAAGGAGCGGTACGCACGCGGCGACCTCGACGAGCGCGAGTTCGAGCGCGAGATGGCCGCGCTCCTCGCCGACGAGGTCGGCGCGTTCGACGGATTCGACGGGGTCGACGATTTCGATACCGTCGAGGCGCGACTGGAAGCGCTCCAATCCGAGTACGAGGACCCACCGGCACCGAGCGAGGCGTCGGCAACGACCGAGGCATCGGCCGCGACCCGTGCGACGGCAACGACCGAGGCTTCGTCCACGGTCGACGAATCCGCCGTCGGTGACGCGGCGGGGAACCGGCAACCGGTCGCCGCGGACCGCGACCGGCCCTGACCGTCTCCCGAGCGGTCGAGCGCTCGGAGGTTTCTTCTGGACGACGCCCGTCCGAGGTCGCATGGGGTTGTTCGACGCCGTTCGGCGAGCGCTCGGCCGAGGCGACGAGGACGGGAAAACGGGTGGGGACGCCCCCTCGAGAAGCGACGGCGCTGCGAGGAGCGACAACGACGCGTCGTGGGGACTGGACGCCGACGCCGCGGCGGTCGACCCGCAACCGGGGCCGCGGCGTCGCGGTGGCGGGCACGGCCGGCACTGGGATACCGCCGTCGACGGCGACGAAGCACTGCGCGCGGTGGTCGCGCGGACGCTCGACGAGGGCACGGTCCAGGGGAGTCGCGTGCCGGGCGTGGACGCCGTCGAGTACGGCGCCGGGACCCTGCGGTGTCGCGTCCTCCGGCGCGACGGCGACGTCGTGACCGCGTTCCCGGTCGCGGACGGCGTCGCGCACGAGACGACCGTCACCGAGGTGACGCAGTGGGCGAACGACCTGGAGGCCGACGCCAGCGTCGTGCTCGGCCCGGAGGAGTTCGCGACGTACGGCGCGAGCGCGTGGCGGGTCGGCGGCGTCCCGCTCGGCGACGCCAGCGTCGAGATCGCGGCGCTCGCGTACGCCGTCGAGCGCGCGGACGAGGCGGCGTACGAGACCGCCGACGGCGGCGAGTTCTCCACGCGGGAGATGGCGGGATTCGCGCCCGTCGACGGCGGCGGCGTCGCCGACTACGCGTTCCAGACGACGGTGCGGGAGGTCCAGCGCGTCCCGTTCTTCGACGCGAACGGCTACCGGTTCCGCGTCCCGCTCACCAGAGATGGGGAGGAGACCGACTACGATACGTGGCTGTACGCTGGCGCACACGCCATCGACGGTCGCGTTCCCGAGGCCGGAGAAGACGTCTCCGGCGCGTTCTGGGTGCAAGCGGACGTTCGGTGACGCGGACCGCGTCTCAGCCGTCCAGCACCTGATCCCGGACGCGGAGGCGGTCCAGGCGGTGGTACGCGTCCCCCGCGCGTACCTCGTGATGCCGCGGCCCTTCACCGTGCGTCTCGCGGTAGCGGTCCGTCATGTCGCCGAAGTCGCCCAGTAGCGACCGGAACGTTGCGGGATCCTGGCTCTCGCAGGCGACGGCGCCACCGCGAGCCAGGACGAAGCGAATCAGCGACTGCGAGGGCTCAGTTAGATCGCGGTAGCGGACGACGGCGGACTCGTCGCCCGGGGCGTCGAGCGGCCCGTCGAACGACACCGAGGCGACGACCCGTTCGGTCGAGCACTCGCCGCGCTCGTGGACCCCCTCGGGCGGGTCGGCGGCGGTGAACTCGGCAGTCCCGGTTCCCGGGAAGCCGTTCAGACAGCCGCTTCCGCTCGTCGCGAAGACGCTCGCTCCGGCGAGGACGGTTCGTCTGCGCACGCACCACGGTTCGACCGCGTCCATCAAGAACCCCGGCGTTGGGTGAAACGCGGATTTGGTCGACCCGCCTTCGACATTACTAAGCGCCGCCGTCTGGTCCCTTCAGGCATGCAGTATCACGAGGCGGCGAACTTCCTGTTCGACCTGCGGCGGTACCGTCCCAGTCCGGGGACGGCGTCGACCGCGCGCCTCCTCGACTCGCTCGGGAATCCCCACGAGGGCGTCGATTTCGTGCAGGTCGCGGGGTCGAACGGGAAGGGGAGTACGGCGCGGATGGTGGAGTCCGTGCTGCGGGAGACCGACCGCACGGTCGGGCTGTTCACGTCCCCGCACCTGGAGGACGTCCGCGAGCGCGTGCGCGTCGACGGGCGGAAGGTCACTCGGGAGGCGGTCTGCGAGTTCGTCGAGGCGTCGCGCTCGCACGTGCGGGAGCGGGCGGCCGACGGCGAGTCGCCGACGTTCTTCGAGGCGATGACGGCGCTCGCGCTCTGGTACTTCGGAGAGCGCGACGTCGACGTCGCGGTGCTGGAGGTCGGGATCGGCGGGAAGTTCGACGCGACGAGCGTCGTCGACCCGGTGGCGAGTGCGGTGACGAGCGTGACCCTCGAGCACACGGGCGTGCTCGGGGACACGATCGCGGAGATCGCGACGGACAAGGCCCACGTCGCGCCGACGGACGCGCCGGTCGTGACGGGCGCGACCGGGGAGGCGCTCGCGGCGGTCCGCGAGCAGGCCGGCGACGTCCTGACGGTCGGTTCGGCAGCGGACGCCGGGAACACCGGCGACGATGCCGCGACCGACGACGATCCCGCGACCGACGACGACGCCTCGCCGGACGTTCGCGTGACGTACGGCGGTCGGACGAACCACGCGGAGGCCGCGGTCGGCATCGAGACGGACGACGCGGGGCGGCTCGACGCGCGGATTCCGCTGCTCGGCGAGTACCAGGCGGTGAACGCGGGGATCGCGGCGACGCTCGCGCGACAAGTGGCGGGCGTGGACGACGAGACGCTCGCGCGAGGGCTGCGGTCCGCGCACTGGCCGGGCCGGTTCGAGGTCGTCTCGCAGGAACCGCTCGCGGTGCTCGACGGCGCGCACAATCCAGGCGCGTGCGAGGGGCTGGCGTCGACGCTGTCGACGTTCGAGTACGACGACCTCCACCTCGTCGTCGGCGCGATGCACGACAAGGACCACCGCGGGATGGCGGCAGCGCTTCCGGCGCCCGACGCCTGTTACGCGTGCGAACCGGACCTCGCTCGGAGCGAGGACGCCGACGTGCTCGCGCGCGTGTTCGGCGCGAACGCCGAGACGGCGTCGTCGTGGACGTCGGTCGCGAGCGCGGTCGACGCGGCGCTCGACGCGGCCGACGCGAGCGACTGCGTGCTCGTGACGGGGTCGCTGTTCGCGGTCGCCGAGGCCCGCGAGCGCTGGACGCGACTGGAGGTCCCCCGGACCGTCCGCGACCTCGAGGACGCGACCGCGCGCCTCGAGGGGGCGAACGTCGCAGACCAGGACGTCCATCGGCTCCGGACCGCGGGCGTCCACCGCGTCCTGACGACGCGCGTCCAGGACCGGCAGGCGCGCCGACTCGAGGCGACGATGGCCGCGGCCGGCGGGCAGTGCGCGGTCTCCGGCGTCGACGGCAACGACGAGCGCAAGGACGTCGTGCTCATGGGGACGCTCGCGCAGTTCGACGAACTCGTCGCGACTCTCGCGGACGAGCCCTACGGCCTCGACCAGTTCGCCGAGGAGGTCGGGGACGCCCTCGATCTCGCCGCGACCGACGAAGACGGACGGACTGCTGCGAGCCCGAACGCGACCGACGACCGCTGGCCGTGGGAGTCGGGGACGGCCGTGATGGGCATCCTGAACGTCACGCCGAACTCGTTCTTCGACGGCGGCGAGTACGAGCACGTCGCCGACGCCGTCTCGCGCGCAGAGGAGATGGTCGCGAACGGCGCGGACGTCGTCGACGTCGGCGGGGAGTCGACGCGTCCGGGCGCCGACCCCGTGTCGGTCGCGGACGAGATCGACCGCGTCGTTCCCGTCGTCGAGGGCATCCGCGAGGCGGGCCTCGACGTGACCATCTCGGTGGACACGCGGAAGGCCGCAGTCGCGGACGCGGCCCTCGACGCGGGCGCGGACGTCGTGAACGACGTGTCCGGACTCGACGACCCCGAGATGCGGTTCGTCGCCGCGGAGCACGACGCCGGGCTCTGCGTGATGCACTCGATCGACACGCCCGTCGACCCCGAGAACGCCGTCGCGTACGACGACGTCGTGGACGACGTCCTCGACCAGCTCAGAGAGCACGTCCTCCTCGCGGAGAAGGCGGGCGTCGACCGCCGGGACGTCCTCGTCGACCCCGGCCTCGGGTTCGGGAAGACCGCCGCGGAGTCGTTCGAGCTCCTCGATCGCGTCGACGAGTTCGCCGCGCTCGACTGTCCGGTACTCGTCGGGCACTCCCACAAGTCGATGTTCGCCGCGATCGGCCGCGAGAGCGACGAGCGACTGTCGGCGACGGTTGCAGGGACCGCGCTCGCCGCGGACCGCGGCGCGGACGTCGTCCGCGTGCACGACGTCGACGAGAACGTCGCCGCTGTCGACGCCGCACGCGCCGCTCGCGACCCGGAGACGCTCGACGGACGGGACGAAGAAGACGACTAGATTTCGCGCGCGACGCTGGTGGTCGGACCGCTCGCGACGCCGGTGGTCGGACCGCTCGCGACTGCGGCGGGTGCGTCACCGCCCGCGAGCCGTTCGTTCGCGGTCGCGTTCTCGTCGGTCTCGTGCTCGATGCCTTCGAGCATCGCCATGACCTCCTGTTCGCCGGCGGGGAGCTTCGTCGGGTGGCCGCCGATGGCGACGACGATGTCGTCGCCGTGCTGGACGCGCGTGACGTACAGTCGGACCTGGACCTGTTCGCCGCCGAAGGTCGTGTTCGTCGTGAACACGCCGACGCGCGCGTCCTGCCCGAGGACGGTCGCCGTCTCGTTCTCGACGAGCGTCGCGTCCTCCAGCGACCCGAACGAGGTGTCGCGCTCCGACGTGAGGTTTGCGACGAGACCCGAGTACGACATGTTCGCGTACGGGTTCGTCGTGTGCCCGAACACGTCCACGCGATGCGTCGAGAACACCGTGAGGACGCCCGTCGTCTCCTCGGCGATGTCGTCGTACTTCTCGTAGCGCGCGTACCAGTTGTGGACGCTGACGTCCCGCCCGGACACCGTCTGGTTCACGACGACCTCCTCCCGAAGCTGTTGCTCGTACCCCGTCGCTTGCTTCGCGTCGTCGCTGACTGACACCTGGTTAGCTTCGTACACGAGCGGTTCCTCGCCCGTGACGAACCCGATGCAGCCGCTGGTCGCGACCACGACGACGAGCGCCACGACGCCGACACTCCGCGTCCAATCCATGCACGTCTCGAGAGGGAGCGCTCCAATCAACCTTCCGGCTACCTCGCTCGGCGCTGGGAGCGGCCGTGGACGGTTGACGCGGGACGACCTGCTTGCCGGCCGCTACGTGATCACGGCCGTGGACCCGAACTGCTGAGCGCAGACGGTCGCGGCTCGCGTCCGACACCGGCCCACGTACTCGCACTGCGGCTTCGTAACGGGGTACCTGATTCGCCGAATCTGGCGCGTAGGCTTGTTATACCGTACCATATCGCCCGTGAGTCGTCCAAAAGACACTTCAAGGGCGCCGTAATTACATCTCATTACAGATGGCCGACTTCCCCGACTACCTCGACGTCGACTACACGGACGGCGAAGGCGAGAACCCCGAGGACTACCCCTCGGTCGAACACAAGATCGAGAAGGCGATCGAGGTCACGAAGAAGGGCCTCGAGGAGTACGAGAACCCCGTCGTGATGTGGACGGGCGGCAAGGACTCCACGCTCACGCTGTACTTCGTGAAGGAGGTCGCTGACCGCTTCGACCTCGAGGTTCCCCCGGTCGTCTTCATCGACCACTTCCAGCACTTCGACGAACTCATCGAGTTCGCCGAGCACTGGGCCGACGAGTGGGACCTCGAGGTCATCTGGGCGCAGAACGACGACATCGGCCAGCTCGTCGACGAACGCGGTCTCGAACCCGGCGACGACATCGCCATCGACGACCTCAGCGAGCACAACCAGCACCACGTCAGGGAGATCTTAGAGTACGAGGAGGACTCGTTCCCGTTCCTGCTCGACACGTACGTCGGCAACCACCTCCTGAAGACGGTGGCGCTCAACGACGCCATCGAGGAGTACGACGTCGACGGCATCCTCAGCGGCGTCCGCTGGGACGAACAGGAAGCCCGTGCGGACGAGACGTTCTTCAGCCCGCGTCACGACCCCGACATCTACCCGCCCCACGACCGCGTCCAGCCCATCCTCCACTTCGACGAGGCCGCGGTCTGGGACGCGTTCTGGCACTTCGTCATCCCGGACGTCGTCGAGAACTACCCCGAAGAGGGCTACGTGCCCCAGAGCGACGACGACCTCCCCGAGGGCGTCGACCAGGACGACGTCCCCGTCAGCCCGAAGTACTTCGCGGGCTTCCGCTCGCTCGGCAGCGAGGTGTCGACGGACAAGTCCGCCGCCGAGCCCGCGTGGCTCCAGGACCTCGACAACACGACCGAGCGCGCCGGCCGCGCCCAGGACAAGGAGGACCTGATGGAGCGCCTGCGCGACCTCGGCTACATGTAACTCAAGTCGACCACGCACCCCGCAGAACGCGCTTCTCCGTTTTCCCGCCCGGTACCAGCGTCGCCGTCGCGTCGCGAACCCAGCAGCGCGAGCGTGCCTCAGGCGCCGCGTGCGCGGTACTCGCCGTGCTTGATGCCGAGGAACAGACAGAGCGCGCCGAAGACGAGTACCGACGGCGCGACCATCATCAGGACGATACGCGTGGGCATCGTGTCTGTGACGAGCAGTGCGGCGACGGACGCGACGACGACTGCGACGAAGACGCCGTACGTCGTTGTCTGGTCGAACTCCATGCGTTCGCGTTCGAGCGCGGCGAGTAGAAGATGTCGGTCCCGGAACCGGAGACCCGGAGCCGTTGGCGGCGGGCGCGGGCGCTAGCTACTCGGGTCGAAGGGCGCTAGCTACTCGGGTCGAACGGTGTTCGCGAGCGCGACGAGGACGCCGAGGAACCAGCCGAGCGGGACGGAGATGCCGAGCCACATCAGGACGTACGCGACGCCGGTGAGGTCGTACTGGCTGCGGAGGTAGTCGTTGATGCCGCCGAGCGCGAGGACGTTGTCGAGGAACCAGATGGCGATGCTCTCGCTCCCACCGAAGACGACGTCGCCGAGCGTCGGCGAGTAGAACGCCGCGACGACCGGCGGGAGGAACACCGCCGTCATCGCTGCAGGGTACGCGAGCACGATGGTGGTGATGCGGCCGCCGACCTTCGAGAAGACGTACGCGAGGCCGGCACAGGTCGTCGCGACGACGGCCGCGACGAGGACCGCCAGGAAGCCGCTGAACGTGAACCTGAAGTACGCGCCGACGGTGAGCGCGCCCCAGACGAGGACTGCGACGAACAGCGTGCCGAGGAGTCCGAGGCGTGTCGTCGTCGAGTCCACGGCGCGAACGCCGTGGCGCGCCATCACACCGAAGAGCGCGAAGGGGTACGCGAGGGCGACGGCGAGCGCGCCGAACACCGACCACGCGCGGTACGCGACCATGCCGCTGGTCGTCTCCGGCTTCCACTTCCCGAGCACGGACGCGTTCTCGCTGCGCTGGCGCGGGAAGAACAGTTCCATCCACGACTCGTGCAGGCGGCGCAAGTCCACGCGAGCACCCTCGACGACTCCGGTCATACGCTATCGCACGCCGGCCACCGTTTGAATGCTTTCGGCTAGCGACGGACGGTCAGCGAAGTCGACGGAGCCGCCACCGGGACGTGATCTGTCGGAGCGCTCGCCTACCAGGGCGCGAACCCGGGGTCGACCTCGCGCGCGTCGCGGTCCAGGCGCGCGATGCGTTCGAGGTCGCCGTCGTCGAGGTCGACGCCGAGACTCAGCCAGTTGTCCTCGATGTGCGCGTGCCCGGTCGCCTTCGGAATCGCGGTGACGTCCTGCTCGCGGAGCCACGCGAGACTCACCTGCGCCTCGCTCACGTCGTGCTTCTGGGCGATCTCCGAGACGACGGGTTCGTCGAACACCGACCCACGCGCGAGCGGCGAGTACGCGACCACCTCGACGTCGTGCTCGTCGCAGGCCGCCCGGAGCTCGTCCTGCTGGAGGAACGGATGGCACTCGACCTGGTTCGCGAACACGTCCGCGTCGAGCACCTCGCGTGCGGTCTCGAGGTTCTCCGGTTCGAAGTTCGACACGCCGACGCGCTCGATCGTTCCGTCTTCGGCGAGTTCGTCGAACGCACCGAGGGTCTGCGCTGGGTCGTACGTCCGCGCCGGCCAGTGGACGTACAGGAGGTCGACGTAGTCGACGCCGAGGCGGTCGAGGCTCGCCTCGGTCGACGCGAGGACGTCGTCGTGCGCGAGGTTGTCGATCCAGACCTTCGTCGCGAGGAAGACGTCCTCGCGGTCGACGTCGGCAGCCGCGATGCCGTCGCCGACGGCGGCCTCGTTCCCGTACGCCTGCGCGGTGTCTACGTGCCGGTACCCCATCTCCAGGGCTGTCCGAACGGAGTCCGCGCACTCCTCGGGATCCTCGTTCTGCCAGGTACCGATGCCGAGCATGGGCATGCCGTCGGCGTGCGGGACGTCGCTCGCCGTTCGCGCTGGTGTCGTCATACTCGACACCAGTCGCTTTTCGTTGAAAGCGGTTGGGATGGTGGTCACGTCTCGAGAACGTCGAACGGGGACCCCGACCGCGAGTCGGTGGTATATAACACGCTCGCGTTCGTTCACCGGGGCATGGAGTACGTCTACGTCGTCGCAGCGGCCGCGATCGCCGTCGTCGGGTCGATGTTCGCGCTCGCGGTGCTGCGGAAGGGACGGAACGCGGAGTCGAGGAAGTCGGCGCGCGCGCATGCCGACGCCCAGGATCGCGACCCGCCGGTCGCGCTCGGGGAGACCTACGAGTTCGGCGTGCACGAGTTCACGACCCATCACTCCGGGGAGTCGATCGCGGTCGGGAAGGTCGAGGGATTCGTGCTGTTCGTCGAGGACGTCCCGGGAGACGTTCAGGTCGGGGACGTCGTCGCCGCGACCGTGCTGTCCTGGAACGACGGCCGGACATCGGCCGACGCCACGTTCGAGCGCGAGGTCTGAGTCACTCGAGCAACTCGCCCAGCGGCCGACGGCGGGGCGGCACCGAGGTATTGCGACCCTACTTTCATGAGGCCCCCCGGTGACGGGTCCTGCATGGCAACAACGCTCTCGGGCGTCGTCGTGTTCGTCGTATCGCTCCTCGTCGGTGGCGCCGCGATCTACGCCGGCGCACTGGTCGCGCTCAAGGGTCGGGACTACACGCACGCCGTCGTCACGGCGCTCCTCGGCGCGCTCGCGTGGACGGGCGTCGAGGTCGCGCTCGCGTGGGCCGACGTGAACGTCGGGTCGCTCGCGAGCCTCCTCGCGCTCGTCGTCTGGGTCGGCGTCGTCAAGTACCGCTACGACGCCGGATGGCTCCGTGCCGCCCTCATCGGCGTGTTCGCGTGGGTCGCCGCGCTCGTCGCACTCGCCGTCCTCGGCCCGCTCGGCGTCCCCGGCATCGACGCGTACGGCGTCCCCGGGGCGTAAAGACTCGATTACCGGGGGACGGCGGAGGGTACGGTCGCGACCGACCCGCTGCGGGTCGTCGCTCACCTCGCCACCGACCGGGGTCGTGACCGATCGCGCCGTCACTCGAGGTCGACCCGGGAACTGGTCGGTTCTTCTCCGGCAACTGGTAACCAAAACTCATCTACTGGGGCGGAAAGCATACCTTACCGTACGTCCCGGTGCTGGCTGTGAATCGACGCCAGTTCCTGGCGTCGGGCGTCGCAGTAGGCGGCGGTTTCCTCGGGGATCGCACGCTCCGCGCCGCTCGGCGACACCTCGGCCTGTGGCGCGCGCCGGCACCGCCGCGTGCGTCCACGGTCACTCGCGACCCGGACGTGTCCGCGCAGGTCGCGAGCGTCGACGGGGCCAGCGTCTCCCTGTCGGTGGCCGCGACGGCGTCCCGCGATCCGTTCCGGGTCGTGGTCGTCAGACGCACGTACCCGGAGGGGTCGGTGCTGGGGCGCGCTCGGAGCGACGTCGTCCGCGACACCACGGGCGTCGACCCGGACGCGGGCGGGATCGATCTCGACGTCGACGTGCCGTTCGACGGAACCGAAGGCGAGCGCGACCCGTGGTTCTACGAGGTGTACGCGCGACCCGGCCCGGACGGAGAACGCCGCGCGTACCTCTGCGAGTCCGCGCCGTACGTGCGGCTTACCGACGGACGCGTCGAGCGCGCGCCGCGGGTCGCCGCGCCAGGGCAGCCGTTCGACGACGACGGGTTCGACCGGCGTCGCGACGGGAACGACTACGCGCTGTCGTACCGCTGGCGGGGGCTCGACGGCGACACGTGGACGGTCGACTACCGCGTTCGGCGGTCGACGCACGAGGCGGCCGTCGACGCCGACCGCGGCTACGTGAAGACCTACGAGGAGTCGCTGTCGAGCCCCATCGCCGCCGACCTGCTCGCGCACCTCGACGCCACCGCCAGCCCGACGACCGGAACCGACGAATCGCGCCCGGACGCGGGCGAGGACACCGACGGCGGCCACGGCCTCGACGACGCTCACGACCTCGACGACGCTCACGACACCGACGGTGGCCACGACCTCGACGACGCTCACGACGTCGGCCTGGCGTCGCTCTCGCCGGGGCGTCGGTTCGAGGCGGTCGTGAACTTCGTCCAGGGGATCACGTACGCACACGACGCCCGGACGACCGACGCGTACGACTACCATCGAACCGTCGAGGAGACGCTCGTCGCCGGCGTCGGCGACTGCAAGGACCGCACGTACCTGCTCGGCGGCCTCCTCACCGCTGGATTCGACTGCGAGACCGCACTGCTCTTCCAGTCCGGCCACGTCCTCCTCGGCGTCCACCCCCGGGACGTCCCCGACCTCCCCTACGCGTACGAAGCCGTCACCATCGGCGACGACGAGTGGGTCCCGATCGAACCGTCGCTGCACGTCCCCGTCGGCCGCTATCCCTCCCAGCCGTTCCTCGCCGTCTACGGCGGCGGCGAGTGGCGGTACCACGACCCCGACGCCATGGTCCGCGGCGCCGACCGCGTCGTCGGCACCTTCTACGACTACGTCGCCTGACGCGAGCAATCGCTCGTCGAGCGCGCGAAATACAGGAGAATCGCAGGTCGCGCCAGTGCACCCGCTCGAGTCGGCCGTTCAGCTGATGAACTTGTTGTCGCGCCAGTTGACGCCGCTCTTCCCGTTCCCGTCCTCGCCGGGGCCTTCGACGACCTCGATGCTCGCCGGGCGTTCCTCGCCGTCGACGATGCGGTGAGCCATGAGTTCGCCGTCATGGCTCGTGATCGCCGTGAGCGTCCCCTTCTCGGCGAGCTTCGCGATCTCGCGGAGCACCTGGAACATCTCGTACTGGAGCAGCGAGTTCTGGAGGACGGTCTCGCGGTCGCCCTTGAACGCCGCGAACTCGACGAGTTCGCTCTCGATCTCCTCCTCTTCGTCCTCCTCGTCGCCCCACGTCGGTCCGTCGCGGATCTCGTCGGGATCCTCCTCGTACACGCGGTTCTCGGTGACGCTCGCCTTGAGCTGCGCTGTCGGCGTGTACTTGCTGACCTTGTCGACGGCGATGGCTTTCAGGATGAGCGTGTTGTTCCGACGCGTGATGTCCACGTCGTCGACGTTCGCGGGCAGTTCCGGGTTCGCGTCGAAGTAGTCCCGGACGTCTTCGAGTGGCAGTTCGAGTGTCGAATGAAGTCGATAGACGTGACCTGTTTCGTCTGTTGACATGGTAAGAGTTTACGGCGCCGCCGTGTGGCCCGGCCGCTTGGGCTATAGTAGGACTGGCGAGTTTATATGACCTGCTGTTTGTTCCATCGATCCTGCGGCGGAATGTCGAGTTTTAGTCCGTGAACTGGCCGAACGTGTGAGAATAGCACCCACGGAGTTCGTCGGCGGTTCGTAGCAGTTTGCCGGCGGTTCGTGGCGGTATCACCCACCTACGCGCCCCGGCCGCGGGACTCAGGCGCCGTCGTTCCCGACGCGAAGCACCTGCAGGAGCGAGTGAACGGGAACGCCGTCGATCTCGTCGTGGCCCTGCTTGTCGACGAGAACGCACGCCGCGACCGGCTCACCGCCCTGCTCCTTGACGGCCTCGATGGTCTCCGTGAGCGTCGTGCCGCTCGTGATGATGTCGTCGACCACGTAGCACTGGCGGTCCCGGATCTGCGCGAAGTTCCGCGAGAACGAGCCACCGTGTTCGTCGAGGTCGCCCTCCTCCCACTGGTGCTTGCGGGGCGCGTACGTCCCGAGGTCGGTGTCGAGTTCGCGCGCGACGCTCGTCGCGATCGGCGCGCCGGCCTTCTCGATACCGATCGTGAGGTCCACGGACTCGCCCTCCTTCTCGAGGAGGTCCGCCATCGCGGCGGACATCGTCGACAGCCGCCAGGAGTCCCGGCCGATCGCGGACCAGTCGACGTGGATGTCGTGCGGGCCGTTCGGCGCGCTCGCGCCCGCCGCGTCGTCGTCGGCCGCCGACGCCCCGGATCGTTCGACGAGCCAGGACGCCGTCTCCCGGGAGACGTTCAGTTCGTCAGCGATCTCGCCCTTGCTCAGGCCGCGGTCGGCGAGTTCGGCCGCACTCTCGATGAGGTCGTCGACGTTCTTCATCTGTCCGCGAATTCGACGGCCGTTTTTATAGTGCTGTCGTCGGTGGCGAACGCCGCGTCCAGCTCGTCGAGTCCGTACACGCCGGTGACGAGGCGGTCGAGGACCGCATCGTCGAGCGCGAGCAGCGTCTCGACGCCGGCCTCGAAGTCGCTGACGCCGGAGTTGACGCTCCCGACGAGCGCCTTGTTGTGGAGGACGAGTTCGCGGTGGAGGCGGCCGCCGTCGACCTCGAACTCCCAGTCGCCGGGGACGCCCAGGAGCGCGCCGACGCCGTTCGGTGCGAGCGCGTCGATCGTCTCGAACGCGTGCTTCGCGTACCCGGTGGCTTCGTACACGAAGTCGACGGGTTCGACGTCCTCGGGGAAGGCGTCGACGGGGGACTCGCGCGAATCGACGTACGTGCCACCGATGGATTCGACGAGGTCGATGGTCGGGTCGGGGCGGTCGCGGCGGCCGAGGCAGTAGAGGCGCTCGAAGCGGTCGCCGGCGTCGAGCATCGCGAGCGTGAGGAGGCCGAGGCTGCCGTTGCCGAGGACGGCCGCGCTCTCTGGCTGCCAGTCGAACGCGGACCGGGAGGCGAAGGCGAGGTCGAACGCCTTCTCGCTGATGCTCGCCGGTTCGACGAGGAAGCCCAGGTCGGCGAGCGCGTCGGGGACCTCGACGAGGTACTCGGCGGGGCTGGTGAAGTACTCGCTCATGAAGCCGTGCGCGCCGACGATGCCGCGCTCGTGGTACTGGCCGTCGGGTGCGTAGTCGGGTTCGCCGCGATCGAAGTACTCGTTCTTGCCGTTGGGGCGCCGGCGGACGGTGGGGGCGACGACGTCGCCGACGTCGAGGCCGGTGCCGTTCGGGTCCTCGACGACGCCGACGGCCTCGTGGCCGAGGACGAGGTGGTCGTCGCCGTCGGGGAAGCGGCCGTGGCCGCCCGCGATGACCTCGTGGTCGGTGCCGTCGATGCCGACCCGGAGCGTGCGGACGAGCGCCTCTCCGGGTCCAGGCTCCGGACGGGGTTTCTCGAGGACGACCGGGTCGTCCTCGCCGCGGCGAACTGCAATTGCGTGCATACCGCGACCAATGAGGGCCACCGTCAAAAGATTTATTCTCAACCGAGTAAGTTCTGGTCTCGGGGCCCTGGGCCGTCGAAACCGGCCCCGAAGTCGGCGTCAACCCGCCTGGACCATGCGTAGCCCGTCGGAACACGCGTAGCCCGTCGGGACCACGCTTAACCCGTCGGCGGGCGCGATTCCGGTATGGAACGGTACGACCAACTGTACGCGCTCTACGACGAGTTCGACACCGGCACGCTCCGGGACTACCAGGAGTTCGTCGACGTCTTCCCCGCCGTCGACTCCCGCGTCGCGCTCGACCACTGGCAGACCGCGAACGACGAACTCGACCGCCGGACGGCCGAGGTGCGCGAGCGCTTCCCCGCCGGCGAGACGTTCGCCGAGGTCGCGGCGACGGCCTCCCGCGACCAGGCGTTCACCGCGCTCGACCTCCTCCAGAAGTACGACCGCGCGCCGAACGTCCTCGTCCTCGACGTCGACGAGACCCTCCGCTCGGCCGGCAGTACGGACAACGAGATCCCTCGCGACACCCTGCACGCCCTCACCGAGTTCCACGAACAGGGCGTCCCGATCGTCATCTGCACCGGCCAGACCCTCGAGAACGTCAAGGGGTTCATCACGCAAGGGCTCGGGAGCGAGATCGTTCACTCCGGCGACCTCTCCGTCGTCTACGAGGCCGGAACGGGCGTGTTCACGCCCGGGCACGGCGCGGACACCAAGCAACTGCTCTACGAGGACCTCGGCCCCGACATCCGCGCGGTGTTCGACGACGTCCGCTCGCGCGTGCTCTCGGAAGCCCCCGACCAGCTCCGCACGGGCACGCACCTCCAGGGCAACGAGTTCAACGTCACGCTCAAGCCGAACTTCGAGACCGGTAGCAAACAGGCCAGGGCGGTCATCGACGACGCACTCGCGTACGAACTCGACCTGCTCGGGGACGCCGTCGCCGACGTCGTCGACGGCCACCCCTCGCCCGCGGACGACGTCGAATCGTTCGACGACTGGACCGCTGACGCCGACGACCTCGCGCCGGCGGCGGCGTGGTCGCGGCGGTTCTACGCGGACGCCGACCCCGAGATCCGGAGCGTCCTCGAGGCCGTCGGCGGGTTCCCCGACGTCGACCGAGACGAGATCCCCGACGACGTCGTGGGCGTGTTCGAGCGCGTCGACGTGGCGTACTACGAGGCCGACGCCGCCGAGATCGGGAGCCTGGAACTGAACAAGGTCGTCGGCGTCGAGGCCGCGCTCGACGTCCTCGGCGTCGCGGACCCGTTCGCGCTCGTCATGGGCGACTCGAAGAGCGACCTGCGCGTGATGCAGTGGGCCGCGGAGAACGACGCGGGCATCGCGGCCGCACCGGAGCACTCCTCTGGCGACGTCCTCGAGCACGTCCTCGACACGGACGAACTCGTGTTCGACCAGGGCGCGAGCGCGGCGTTGCTGCGGACGATCTACGCGATGACGCTGCTCGCCCGGCTCGAGGACTGACCGGCCGCGTTCCGGGGACCGACGGGAACGCACTCCTTTTCAGTCCTACCCCCTAATTCGGGGGCATGCGCTGCACGCGGTGCGGGATGGAACTCGAGAAGCCGGGAGACTTCTGTCTCGAGTGCCGCACCGCGAACGCCGACGGCGTGGTGCTGGACGCGGAGCGAGACCGCGCGACTGTGGTCGTGCTCGACGAAGAGGAGATAGTGGGGGAGACGACGGTGACGACGACGCCGGAGGACGGCGAGGAGACCGCGGTAGTGGAACTCCGGAACTTCGCTGGCCGGGTCGCGGACGAGATCCAGCGCAAGCGCCCGGAAGCGGTGTACGCGGCCGGCGACCGGTCGGTCATCCAATCCGTTCGCTCGCAAAGTCACTTCGAGTTCTTCCGCGTCGACGGCGACGACCCCGTGCAGGCGGCGATCGGGAGTCGCGGCGAGAGCGCACTAGAGACCGTGGACGCGGCGCCGCTGGAGAAGATCGGCGGGTCGCACTCGACGCTCGTCGGCGGTCGGACGGGGATGGCCGCCATCCAGACGGTCGCGGCGTACCCACACGTCAAGAAGGTCATCCCGGGTCCAATCGACGCGAGCGGCCGCGGGTCGCAAGCGAGTATCACGGCGAAGGTGACTCGCGCGGACGCGAACGGGAACGTCCGCTTGCTTGTGCGGGACGGCTCCAGCGTGCAGGAGAACCGCATCGTGACGACGGCGGGCGACCGCGACACGGGCGAACGCGTCCGCGAGGACTTGAACGCGGCACTCGACGATGAGGGACTCCGGTAGTCCACTCGAGAACCGGTCGTCGAGCGCCACCAGGCACGTCGAGGCACAAAGCCTTTCACTCGTAATTACATCTAATTAGACGAGATGCGTCGAGCAGACGCCGTCCTCGCGGCCATCCCCGTGATCGTCGTCAGCGGCCTGTTCGTCGACCGCGCGGCCGCCGCCGTCGCCGCCACTCACGAGGCCGCGCCCGACGCCCTGGCCAGCGCGCCGCTGTTCGCGCTCGCACTCCTCGCCGCCCTCGCGCTCATCTGGTACGAGGTCGTCACCGCACGCGCCATCCAATAAGGGCTCCGGTCGCACGACTCCCGGTCACGCGGCCGCTTGCGGGTGGTTCACGCACCGTCGGCGCCGGGACGACTCAACAGGTTTAACTGTGCCACAGCGGTATCAGCGAGTATCATGGCCAAGAAGCAGGGACGTACCGGCAGTGCCGGCCGATTCGGCGCCCGCTACGGGCGCGTGGCCCGCCGCCGCGTCATGGAGATCGAGGGCGAGATGAACAAGGACCACGCCTGCCCGGACTGCGGCGCAGACGCCGTCGACCGGCAGGGCACCGGTATCTGGCAGTGCCAGCGCTGCGGGCACAAGTTCGCGGGCGGCACGTACAGCCCCGAGACGCCCGGCGGCCGGAGCGTCCGTCGCTCCATCCGCGCCGCCCTCGGCGAGGAAGAATGAGCTACAAGTGCTCGCGGTGCAAGCGCGACGTGTCGCTGGACGGCTACGGTGGCGTGCGCTGTCCGTACTGCGGGCACCGCGTCCTCCTGAAGGAGCGCAGTCAGGACGTCAAGACCGTCCCCGTCAACTGACCGCGTTCGGGCGATGACCGACGTCGCCCACGAGACCGTTCTGGAACTCGACTACGACGACGAGTCGCTGGCTCGCATCGTCGAGCGGAGCGTGGCGCGCGAGGTCGACGCGATCGACGACGACCGGTCGCGAACGACCGTCTCGCGCGACGCGTCCGTGGTCGCGTTCGAGGTTACCGCGCGAGACCTCACCGCGCTCCGGGCGGCGACGAACACGTGGCTCCAGCTCGCGGAGGTCGCCGAACGAACCGCCGCGCTCGGGCGACCCGTCGACCGCGCGAGCGGTCGCGAACCGTGACGCGTCGTCGAGTCGCCGACCCGCCCTCGACCGCGTATCGACCGAATACCGAAAGCGGGGGTTTTTCAGGCCGGACATTCTCCCTCAAGGTATGCAAGGCAATCTGCCGCCCGAGGCACAGGAGAAGATAGAGGAACTGCAGGACCTTCAGGAGACAGCCGAGCAGGTCGCTCGCCAGAAGCAGCAGGCCGAGTCCTCGCTCACGGAGGCTCAGACCGCGCTCGACGAACTCGACGACATCGACGAGGACACGACGATGTACCGAGAAGTCGGCGACCTCTTCGTCCAGACGGACTACGACGAGGCCGCGGACTCCCTCGACGAGAAGGTCTCCAGCCTCGAGATCCGCGTCGAGACCCTCGAAAAGCAGGAGGAGCGCGTCCAGACCCAGTTCGAGGAACTCCAGGGCGAGCTCCAGGAGATGCTCGGCGGCGGCCCCGGCGGCGGCGGCCCGATGGGCGGCGCCGGCGGCGCGTAAGCGCATGCCCAGCGACGAGGAGGTCGTGCAGACGGCCGCGCAAGCGGCGGAGGGACTGGTTTTCTCCCGGTTCAAGCGCTCGGCAGTCCGCGACTACGACGTCGAGGTGACGTTCGAGGACGGCGTGCTCGAAGTGGACGTGTGGATCAACGCGCCCGAGGCGGACGCCGACGCGGAGGTCGTCGCGGAGGACGCGACGCTCGCCGCACGCAGCGCGGTCGACGAGTTGTTCGAGGACGAGGACGCCTGAGGGCGTCCGCTTCGTTTCTTCGACGCGACGCTCCGTAGCGTAGCCGCGAGCGACGCCGTCGACCAGATCGACGGATTCAGAGGAACGCGCCGAGCGTGCCGCTCGTGACGAGGAAGATGAGGAGGCTGACGGTGATGGTGCCGATGGTGACGAGGAGTGCGAGCGCGCCGCCGAGGCTCACCATGACGTTCGCGTGACTGGCGAGGGTCTCGGTGCGGTCGTTCCCGAAGACGGTGACGGTCGCGCGCTCGGTCGCCATCCCGGCCTCGACGGGTTCGAGGTCGTCGATGGCGTCGTCGACGAGGCCGCCGACGACGCGGACGAGTTCGTCGGCGTCGAGCGCTTCGCCGACCTGGTTCGAGGCCTCGACCTGGTTCACGATGTGAGTGTCCGTCGTCATGACTTCGGCGTCGTCGACGCGGTCACCGAGTGCCTTCAGCATGCGCTCGCGGAGTCCGGGTTCCATGTTGTTGCCGTCGACGAGCACGTACGCGGTCCGCTGGTCGTCGACTTCGGTGACGGCGACGCGCACCCCGAGGGGGCCGATGCCGTCGAGTGGCTCCCACTTCGTCTCGTCCCACGCGGTCCCCATCCGGAGCGGGTACTGGTCGGCCTCGGCGAGCGCGTCCGCCGCGGCCTTCGACGCCTGCATCATGTCGAACGACCGCTCGCTCCCGGGCGTGACGTGCCCGAGATCCTCGCCCTGCAGGCCGTTGTTGCAGTTGTGCGCGTCGACGAGGAGGACGTTCTCGAACCCGCCAGCGCGGGCCTCCGCGGCGCAGGACAGGCCGACGGCGTAGTCGACGTCGTCCGCGAACTCCGGGCTGTGCGTGGAGACGAGAAGGACGTCGTCAGAAAAGGCTTGCCCGAGTACCTTCGCGTTCCCCTCGACGGTGCGGACGCTCTTCGCCGCCTCGCTCCCGTACTCGATGGCGTCGTAGGCGTCGTTCGCGCGCTCGATGATCTCGTCGACCTCGCGCTCGGTGACGAGGTTGAAGTCGTGTCCGGCGGTAGCGTGCGGCGGGAACGCGAGGCCGTCGGCCGACTCGGCGACGCGGAGCGGGAGGTTCCCGCCGCCGATCTCGCCCATCGGACCGGGGTGGATCATCGGGAGCACCCAGCGCGCCTTCTCGGTGCCGTCCTCACGCCGGAAGGACGTGACGGTGACGGGGACGACCGCCTCCTCGCCGACCTGCTCGAAGAAGTCCTCGAGTTCCGTCGACCCCTCCGCGATGTGTCCGATGAAGCCGGCGACGAAGTCGAGGACGGAGACGCCCATGTTCGCGCGCCACGGCCGGTCGATAGCGTAGAGGAACCCGACGACGGCGACGCCCTGAATGAGGCAGATGACCGCGAGGAGGACGAAGTCGGCGGGGATGACCGCGTACGAGATCTCGACGGGCGCTTCCTCGGGCCGGAAGAGGAACGCCTGGGCGAGCGTGCGGTCGGTGACGCCCCCGGCGGGACTGGATAGGTAGTAGAGCGTCCCGGAGTAGACGAACAGGAAGGCAGCGGCGGCGAGCGTCTGGATGGACGCGGGGATGGCGGCGACGAGCGGCCGATGCCGCGAGATGGCGGTGACGACGAGCAGTCGGAGCGCGAAGATGCTCGCCAGACCGAGGAAGAGGACGTCGAACACGAACCCGGCGCCGAGGGTCTCGGAGGCGAGCGCGATGGCGCCGCCGGCGACGAGGAACGCGACGACGATGACCTCGCAGAGCAACGCCAGGAGCGCGGCGCGATTGTGACTGAGTCGGCCGCCGAGGCGCTGGTCGACCCACGCGGTCCCGGCGCTCGCGAGGATCGTCGGAATGCCGACGAAGAACACGCCCTCGAACGCGTCGTTGAGCGCGACGAGCACGCCTTCGTCGGTGACGAAGTTCGTGCCCGTCGGGTCGATGCCGAACGCACCGAATCCGATGAGTGCGCCGACGACGATGGCGAACGTCCAGCTCGTGTACCAGCGCGGCGCCCGGAAGATGAACCGGGACATGCTCGCGAGGTCGCCCTGCGTCGCCGTCATGTGTTCCCGGAGAAACGTCAGAACGGGATAAGCCTAACTAACCACCGCTTCCCGACGATAGTTGCCTCGAGAGGCACGGTATCGGCCGTTCCGGCCTCAGTCCTGCTCGCAGATGGCGACGAAGTTCTCGAACACTTCCTCGCCCTCCTCGGTGTGCGCGACCTCGGGGTGCCACTGGACGCCGTAGAGGTCGCGCTCGGGGTCGCTCATCGCTTCGACGCCGCAGACGTCGCTCTCGGCGGTCCGCGCGAACCCGTCGGGGACCTCCTTGACTTCGTCCGCGTGGCTCGCCCACGTCCGCGTGTCGGGATGGAGGCTCCCGACGAGCGCGTCGTCGGCATCGAGGATGTCGACGGTGACGTCGGCGTACCCGCCGTACTCGCCGCTCCCGACGCGACCGCCGTCGAGCGCGTGCGCCATGACCTGCATCCCGAGGCAGATGCCGAGGACGGGTCGGTCGTCGTCCAGGTAGTCGTCCGAGCGCCCGCGCCGGTCCATCTCCGGGCCGCCCGAGAGCACGATGCCGTCCGCGTCGACCTCGCCGGGCGGCGTCTCGTTGTCGACGATCTCGACGTCCACGCCCATGTCCCGCAGGGCGCGATGTTCGAGGTGCGTGAACTGTCCGTGGTTGTCGACCACGACGATCCGAGTCATATCGGTCGTAACCGCCCCCCGGTCAAAAGCCGTCCGGAACGCGCCAGCGTCGGCCCCGGGAGCGTCGACAACCGCTCCTGCCCCGCCTAAGACGACAACCGCTCCTGCCCCGCCGAAGACGACAACCGCTAAGGTCCCCGCGTCACACGGTACTTGCATGAACGTCGACCGCTCCGAGTTCGACCATCCGACGTGGATCTCCGCTGGCGCGACCGCCGCCGGCTACGCCGTACTGCTCGCCGTCATGACCGTCCTCCTGTTCGGCGTCCCCTACCTGCTCTTCCTCGCGCTCGGCTGAGCTGTAACGTCTCAGGTTTCTCGCGCTCGGTACTGGCCAGCGGCAGCGTCGAGCGCGTTGCCGGCGTGGTCGAGGACTAGTTCGAGGTGGTCGACGGCGTGCTCGTCGACGTGCGCGTCGGGTAGCACGCGCTCGTAGTACCTCGCAGCCTCGACCGGGACGTTGTCGTCGTCGCGGCCGTGGAGGACTTGGACCGTTGGCCCGACGGTGTACGGGTCGAATCCCCAGTCGGTCGCGAGCGCGTGGTACTCGGCTGCGAGCGCCCGGTGCCCGCCCTCGAGCGCGATCGCGGCCTCGGTCGCGAGGACCTCCGGAACCGTCGCATCGTCGACGACGACGTCGTGCGCGACGGGCGCGTCCGTGAACAACTCGAGCAGGCCGTCGGGGTCCGCGCGGGAGAGGAGCGCGGTCTGGACGCGCGCGGCGAGTGACAGTCCGACGCTCGTCCGGCGAGCGAGGCCGTGCATGACGCGAGCCATCGTCGCCTCGGGGACGTCCGCGTCCGGCGGTGCGAGGCCGGCGAGCAGCGCTGTCCCGCGGACGCGTTCTGGGACGAGCGCCGTGCACGCGAGCGCGTGCGGGCCGCCGGCGGAGAACCCGAGGACGCCCGCCGCATCCACGTCGAGGGCGTCGAGGAAGCCCGAGAAGAGGTCCGCGCTGTCCGCGACCGATCGTTCCGGCCAGGGCTCGGACCCGCCGACGCCCGGCCGGTCCGGCACGAGGACGCGAACGCCGCGCTCGCGAGCGGGCGCGTCGAGGAACGCCCCGAACGCACGCGACCCCGGCAGGCCGTGGAATCCCACGACCGGCACGCCATCGGGGTCACCGAAGGACGCGTACGTCACCGTCCGGCCGCGGACCTCCACGGTCTCGGCCGGACACGAGGCGTCGGCGGCGGCGGTCTCGCGCGTCGTCTCCGCGTCAGCGTCCGCGGCGTCCGAACTCATGACTCGACGTGTCGCGTCAGCAACCAAAAAGCGGTCGGAATCGAGTCGAACCGGACGCGGTCAGGCGAACGCGGTCGCGGGAACCAGGACGAGACTGGTCAGGCGAACGTCTTCGAGACTTCGTCGTCCTCGTCCTCGGCCTGGATCTTCGCCCAGGCCTCCTCGAAGTCGCTGCGCTTCACCGTGGTGCGGTCGTCGCGGATCGCGAACATCCCGGCTTCCGTGCAGATGGCCTTGATGTCCGCGCCCGAGGCGTTCTCGGTGTCCTCGGCGAGCGCCGAGAAGTCCAGGTCGTCCGCGACGTTCATGTTCCGCGTGTGAATCTGGAAGATGAGCTCGCGACCGTCCGCGTCCGGCTTGGGCACCTCGATGAGGCGGTCGAAGCGCCCGGGGCGGAGGATGGCGCGGTCGAGCATGTCGAAGCGGTTCGTCGCGGCGATGATGCGGATCTCGCCGCGGTCCTCGAACCCGTCCATCTCCGAGAGCAGCTGCATCATCGTCCGCTGGACCTCCGCGTCCCCGCTCGTCTTCGACTCCGTGCGCTTGGACGCGATCGCGTCGATCTCGTCGATGAAGATCACGGCGGGCTCGTGCTCGCGAGCGACCTCGAACAGGTCGCGGACGAGCTTCGCGCCCTCGCCGATGAACTTGTGAACGAGTTCGCTCCCGGCCATCTTGATGAACGTCGCGTCCGTCTCGTTCGCCACGGCCTTCGCGAGCATCGTCTTCCCGGTGCCCGGCGGCCCGTACAGCAAGACGCCGCTCGGCGGCTCGATCCCGACGTCGACGAACATGTCGGGGTGCTCGAGGGGCATCTCGACGGTCTCGCGGACCTCCTGCATCTGCTCTTCGAGTCCACCGATGTCCTCGTACGCGACCTCCGGGCTCTGCGTCACTTCCATGACGCGAGCGCGGACGTCCGTCTCGCTGGAGAGTTCCTTGACGATGGAGAGAGAGTTGTTGACGGCGACGCGGTCGTCCGGCTCGAGACCCTCGGACATCTCGTCGGTGACCTCGGTGAGCGCCTCCTGGTTGTTCCCGTGCTGCTTGATGATGACGCCGTCGTCGTTCACTTCCTGAACGGTGGCGACGAACAGCGGGGACTGCTTGAGCTTCTTGTTCTCGTGCGTGAGACGCTCGAGTTTCTGCTGGTACTTGTTGTTCTCGGCGTTGGCGTCGAGGAGCTTGTCCCGCATCTCCTCGTTCTGCGCTTCCAGGACTTCGAGCCGCTCCTGCAGGGCCTGGATCTTCTCCTGCTTGGACGCGTCTTCCGCGTACGGGAAGTCCACGTCTTCCACGGTGTCGGTCATCACCCACTCGTAAGGTACTGATTCTTAAGAGGCTTCGGGTCGGGTGAGAATCCCCGGCCGAGCCCCTGTCGTCGGTGGATAGCGGGGCGAACTGCAGTCGGCCGATCGATGAGCGGGACGCCACCTGAATCCCCACCCGACCATACTGGATAATAACTCAGAAGAATAATCTTACATAGTTAGTATTATTAGGGAGCATTGGTTACTGTGGTGTACGATGAGCACGAACGTGTACGACCAGCGCGAAGACGACGCCGACGAGGAACCCACGGGCTCGTGGGACGACGTGACCGACCTGCCGCCGAGCGCGAAGCTCGTCGCGAAGGTACTCGAGTACGAGGACTCCCTGACCCAGAGCCAGCTCGCCGAGGAGACCCTCCTGCCCGCCCGCACCGTCCGGTACGCACTCAACCGCCTCGAGGACGAGCACGTCGTCGACTCGCGGTTCTCCTTCTCGGACGCCCGCAAGCGCATCTACACGCTCAACGTCGAGTGAATCGACTCCCGGCTCGAGTAAATCGACTGCGAGGAAGAGGAACCAACTGCGCGTAACTGGCCTCGGTCGACCCATAGCACCCTCCTCCCCGGAAGCCCACGCCGCCCAGTCGCGCCCTCACGCCGCCCAGTCGCCTCGCTCCCGACACTCCCGCGATCCTTCACTTCCGCCGTGCTCTGCAAACCCCTTTAGGGGATGCCGGCCAAGGCCGGGGTATGACACGGGTGATTCACACGGGCGACACCCACGTCGGTTACCGCCAGTACCACTCGCCCGAGCGCCAGCGGGACTTCCTCGCGGCGTTCGAGGCGGTGGTCGCCGACGCCATCGACGACGACGTCGACGCTGTCGTCCACGCCGGGGACCTCTTCCACGACCGACGCCCCGGCCTCCGAGACCTGCAGGGGACCGTCGCCGCGCTCCGCGAGTTGCGGGACGCGGGCGTGCCGTTCCTCGCCGTCGTCGGGAACCACGAGAGCAAGCGCGACGGCCAGTGGCTCGACCTCTTCGAGGACCTCGGGCTCGCCGAGCGCCTCGGCGACGAACCGCGGGTCGTCGGCGACACCGCGTTCTACGGCCTGGACTTCGTTCCGCGCTCGCGCCGCGACGACCTCGCGTACGAGTTCGCCGACACCGACGCGACCCACGCGTCGCTCGTCTCGCACGGCCTCTTCGAGCCGTTCGCGCACGCCGACTGGGACACGAAGCGACTGCTGGACGAATCGACGATCGACTTCGACGCCCTCCTCCTCGGCGACAACCACGCCCCCGGCACCGAGCGCGTCCGGGACGCGTGGGTGACGTACTGTGGGTCGACCGAGCGCGCGAGCGCGAGCGAGCGCGACGACCGCGGGTACAACATCGTGAGCTTCGACGCCGACGCGAAGGCCGATGCGGAGAGCGCCACCGACGGCGGGGACGCCGACGCGACCGGCGAGGGCGTCGCGATCAGTCGCCGCGGTCTGGAGACGCGCGAGTTCGTGTTCGTGGACGTCGACCTGGAGCGCGGCGAGGGCACGGACCGCGTCCGCGAGGCCGTCCGCCAGTACGACGCCGACGACGCCGTGGTCGTCGTCACGATCGACGGCGACGGCGAGCCCGTCACGCCAGCGCCGGTCGAGGAGCTCGCGAAGGACGACGGCGCGCTCGTCGTCCGCGTGAACGACCACCGCGACGTCGCCGTCGACACCGAAGCGAACGTGTCGTTCGCGGACCCAGACGAAGCCGTCCGCGAGCGCGTCCGCGACCTCGGCCTCAGCGACGCCGCCCGCAGCATCGACGAGACCGTCCGCGAGAGCAAGCTCGCCGACTCGAACGTCCGCGAGAGCGTCGAAGAACGCGTGCAGGGAATCGTCGACGACGACGACCTCGACGCGTTCGCGCCCGCCCCCGAGGACGCCGACGACCTCGACGTCGACGAAACGGACGACGAACTGGTCGACGCAGGCACCGACTTGGACGACGCCGAAACAGACGACGACGATCCGGACGACGCCGAAACAGACGACGACGATCCGGACGACGCCGAAACAGACGACGAACCGGACGACGACGGCGACGAGTACGCCGAGAGCGAGCCTGCTGCGGCCGCAGCTGCGCCGGCAGCCGACGGCGGTGACGGCGCCTCCGACGGCGACGGCGACGGCGATGGCGACGGCGACGGGCAGTCCTCGATGGGTGAGTTCCTGTGAGGTTCGAGCGCGTCGCCCTCGAGAACTTCAAGTGCTACGCGGACGCAGACCTGTCGCTATCGTCGGGCGTCACCGTCGTCCACGGCGTGAACGGGAGCGGGAAGTCCTCGCTCCTCGAGGCGTGCTTCTTCGCGCTCTACGGGAGCGCGGCCATCGACGGCCCGCGCGAGAGCGTCATCCGCACTGGCGAGGAGGAGTGCGCGGTCGAACTGTGGTTCGAACACGCTGGAGGCCGATACCACCTCGAGCGGTCGCTGAAGGACTACGGCGACCGCGTCAGTCACGACTGCGTGCTCGAGGGGCCCGGCGAGGAGACGTGGGAGGGCGCGACCGCGGTCGACGGCGCGATCGCGGACCTGCTGCGGATGGACGCGTCAGCGTTCGTGAACTGCGCGTACGTCCAGCAGGGCGAGGTGAACAAGCTCATCCACGCCACGCCGACCGAACGCCAGGACATGATCGACGACCTCCTCCAGCTCGGGAAGCTCGAGGAGTACCGGGAGCGCGCGAGCGAGGCGCGCCTCGGCGTGACCGACGTCCTCGACAACGCGACGGGGCGACTCGACGAGCTGGCGTCCCAGGTGGAGGCGAAGGAATCGAAGGACCTCCACGAGCGACTGAACGCACTGGAGTCCGACCTCGGCGAGACGACCGCGGAGATCGAGCGGCTGGAGGACCAAGTCGACACCGCGCGGGAGACGCGCGACGATGCCCAGGCGGTGCTCGACGAGCACGAGGAGAAACGCGAGCAACTCGACGAGATCGAGGCGGACGTCGAGGAGCTCGAATCGACTGTCGCGGCGACGGAGCGCGAGCGCGACGCGTTGAAAGAGAAGATTGCGCAGCGTCGCGAGGCCGTCGAGGAACACGAGTCCGTACTCGAGGACCGACTCGCGGAGTCCGAGCTGGACGCAGAGACCGTGCGGAACGCGGACGGGACGGTCGACGTGGACGCGGTGGCGGTCGAGCGCGACGCGCTCGGCGAGCGCGTGGACGAGCTCCAGGAGCGCATCAACGAGCTCTCCGTCGAGATCGGCTCGGCGAGCGACGAGGCCGAGCGCCTCGCCGAGCGCGCGGACGAACTCGAGGCGGAAGCCGAAGCCGACCGCGAAGAGGCCGACGAGCTCGCGGAGGCGGTGGAGGCGGCGGAGTCGGAGCTGGCCGACCGCCGGGAGAAGGTCGAGGAACTGGGCGACGAGATAGCCGAGGCGAAGGCGGCTTTCGAGGACGCGCCGGTTTCGTTAGGGGAGGCCGAATCGCTCGTGGCCGACCGCCGCGAGGAGCGCGAGGACTTGCGCGGGGAGCGCGAGGACCTGCGCGCGACGGTGGAGTCGCTCCGGGACCGAATAGAGGAGGGCGAGCGGCTGCTCGAGGCGGGGAAGTGTCCCGAGTGCGGGCAGTCCGTGGACGGATCCCCGCACGTCGACTCGCTCGACGAGGACCGCGAGCGACTCGCGGAGAAGGAGTCCGCGCTCGAGGACGTCGAGGGGGCGCTCGAGGACCTCGCGGACGCCCTGGAGGACGCGAAGGCGCTCCGGGAGTCCGAGCGCGAGGTGTCCTCGCTGGAGGACCGCCGGGAGAACGTGCAGCAACTGCTCGAAGAGAAGGAGTCGACGATCGCGGAGAGGCGCGAGCGTCGAGAGTCCCTGCTCGCGGACGCCGACGAGCACGAGGAGGCGGCCGAGGACAAGCGCGAGGCAGCGGCAGCGAAGCGGGAAACCGCCGACGACCTTCGGAGCGACCTCGGGTCGGCGAACGCCGAGAAGGCGGAAGTGACCGATCGCATCGAGACACTAGACGCGGTCGTCGACGCGAGCGAGGCGCTCGCGGACGCTCGCGAGGACGTCAGGCGGTTGCGCGAGGACCGCGAGCAGAAGGCGGAGTTGAACGACGAGCGCCGCGAACGCCTCGCGGAGAAACGCGAGCGGAAGAAGGAACTGGAGGCGGCGGTCGACGAGGACACCGTCGCGGAGGCGCGGGCGGAGAAGGAGCGTGCGGAGACGTACATCGAGAAGGCCGAGGGGGAACTCGACGACCTCCGCGCAACGCGCGACGACCTCCAGAGTCGGCGGGGTGCCGTCGAGAACGAGATCGAGGCGCTCGAGGACCTCCGCGAGCAGCGCGAGGCCGCTCGCGAGCGCGTGGAGGCGCTGGAGTCGCTGTACGACGAGGCCCAGGACCTACAGGAGATGTACGGCGAACTCCGCGCGGAGCTCCGCCAGCAGAACGTCGAGACTCTGGAGCGGATGCTGAACGAGACGTTCGATCTCGTGTACCAGAACGACTCGTACAGTCACATCGAGCTCTCCGGGGACTACGAGCTGACGGTGTACCAGAAGGACGGGGAGACGCTCGACCCGGACCAGTTGTCGGGCGGCGAGCGCGCGCTATTCAACCTCAGTCTGCGCTGTGCGATCTACCGTCTCCTCGCGGAGGGCGTGGAGGGGACGGCGCCGATGCCGCCGCTCATCCTCGACGAGCCGACGGTGTTCCTCGATTCGGGACACGTCACGCGACTGTTGACGCTCGTCGAGACGATGCGGACCGAGTACGGCGTCGAGCAGATCCTCGTCGTCAGTCACGACGAGGAACTCGTCGGCGCGGCGGACGAGCTCGTGCACGTCAGGAAGGATTCGACGACGAACCGGTCGACGGTCGAGGTCGGCGAGGCGCCGACCGCGGACCTGCTCGCGGACGACTGACCGGACTTACTCGCGGACGACTGACCCCGCTCGCTGCCTCGGAACCCACTGGGGGTTCCGGTACCTCAGTTCGCGCCGCGGAGCACGGCGACGCCGTCGCGCGCGAGCTCGGTGGCGTCGTAGCCGCGTTCCCCGGCGACGGTCGCCTCCTCGACGAGGCCGGCGGCGCGGAACTCCGCGACGAGGCCGTAGAGGTCGCTCTCGCAGTAATCGTATTCGTCGAGGAGCGTGCGTGCCGCGAGCGGGCCGCGGTCGACGAGTTCGAGGAGGAGGCCGACGCTCTCGTCGTCGTGGACGGCAGTGAGGACGCGCCGCGTCGGCGCGGGGACGGCTGACGCGGCGACCGCGAGCGCGGACTCGCCGTCGAGTTCGGAGACGGCATCGCGGTCGACGTACCGCTCCTCGCCGGTGTCGGGGTCGGCGACGAGCAAGGAGTCCCCGGAGGCCTTCCGGACGAGGACGTGATTCCCGTCTGGAGTCTCGACCGTTCGCATGACTCGGCGTTGGCGGTGCGAGCGGTTAGGCGTCACGGTCCGAGCCGTTCGCGACCGAGGGATTGGCGCGGCAGTTCGGACTTAGGGAGTGTGCTGTCGGTTCAGGTACCGGTAGAGGAGGAACGCTGCGGCGAGCGCGCCGACGAGCAGCGAGAGCGCGCCGAGGGGGACGTTCTCGTCGAACGCGACGAGCATCGCGCCTAGCGAGAGCCCGAACAGCGCGACGTTCGCCGCGAACACGAGCTCCCAGAACTCCGCGCGCAGGCCCTCGGGGATCTCGTCGGGTTCCGGTGCGTCGGGTGCCTCCGGCTCGATCGAGGGCACTTCCGGCGTCGGGACGTTGTCGGCGGGGTCCTGGAGGGCGTCGCTCGGATCCCGCAGGCCCTCGTCGTCGCCGGCGAGCCGGTCGTCGACGCCGTCGCTCGCCGCGTCCTCGGCGGGGTCGTCCGACGCGTCCTCCGATGGCACTGTTAGTCGCGTCGGCACAGAGTACGAAAAGCGTGTTCGTTGGTGGACGTCGAGCTGTCAGGCTCGCTCTCGGAGCGAGCAGGTCTCGTTGGCTTCCAGCCACGCGAGCGGGTTCTCGGCGTCGTAGAAGACGACCCCGTCGTTCGTCTCGTATGTCTCGATGGACGTCATCTCGTCCGCCTCGGGCTCACGGTCGTCGGCCTGCTGTTCGTCACCGTCTGATGCGTGGTTGGTCAAGCCCGTTCACCTCCAGCTATGGCAAGAACTCACATGCATAAAGGTCTTGTTGCCATCGTCGGGCGGGGACCCGCAAGACGGCGCGGCGATTGATCCGGCGCTACCCGGGGTTCGGTGACCCGCTCGACGGCGCGAAACACGTGAGTTTTTACCGGCGAACGCCGAGAGTGTGGACATGACAGATTCGGACGCCGGACAGCTGTCGTTGACCGACGCCTGGTCGGGCGACGACGACGGCGACCGGCCGGACGAGGAAGCGCAGGTCGTCGCCGACGACGTCTCCAGCGGCGCGTCCGTCGTCGACGCCGAACGCGAAGGCCTGCCGGACGCCGACGAGTACCTCGACGTCGCCGTCACGCAGGTCGACTACACCGTCGACGGCCGCGGCGAAGACGAGGAACCCGTCATCCACGTCTTCGGTCGCGAACCCGAGAACCGCGACGCCGTCCACGTCAAGGTCTACGGCTTCCGGCCGTACTTCTACGCGCCCGTCGAGAACGTCGACGACGAACGCATCGCGGCGTTCGACGGCCTCGTCGACTACCGCGTCGAGGACGACGACGGCGAGCCCTTCGAGAGCATCCGCGGCGACCGCCTCGCGCAGATCTTCGGCCGCACGCCGCGGGACGTCGGGAACGTCCGCGACCACTTCGACCACTACGAGGCCGACATCCTGTTCCCGAACCGCTTCCTCATCGACAAGGACGTCAAGAGCGGCCTCCGCGTGCCTGCCGCCTGGAACGACGACGAGACCGCGATCCGCGTCCACCACGAGGACGTCGCACCGACCGAGGCGACCGTGACCCCGCGCGTGAACACGTTCGACATCGAGGTGTACGACCGGAACGGGTTCCCAGAGGACGGCGAGCAGGAGATCGTCTGCATCACGAGCCACGACTCCTACCGCGACGAGTACGTCTGTTGGCTGCAGATCGCCGACGAGACCGGGGCAACGACGAGCACCGACGCCCTCGACTACGACCCCATCCCCGACGAGATGGACTACCGGGTCGAGACCTTCCAGGAGGAGGAGGCGATGCTCGAGGCGTTCCTCGACTACGTCGTCGAGACCGATCCAGACATCGCAACGGGCTGGAATTTCGAAGATTTCGACGCGCCGTACTTCCTCGACCGTCTCGACGTCCTCGCCTCGCCGACGCACGACTTCGACCTCGACGCGAACCGGCTGTCCAGGGTGAACGAGGTCTGGCGCTCGGGCTGGGGCGGACCGGACGTCAAGGGCCGCGTCGTCTTCGACCTCCTGTACGCGTACAAGAGCCGGCAGTTCACCGAACTCGACTCGTACCGACTCGACGCCGTCGGCGAGACCGAACTCGGCGTTGGCAAGGAGCGCTACTCGGGCGACATCGCGACGCTCTGGGAGGACGACCCCGCGCGCCTGCTGGAGTACAACCTCCGCGACGTCGAACTCTGCGTGGAACTCGACCGCAAACAGGACATAATCGCGTTCTACGACGAGGTCCGCACGTTCGTCGGCTGCAAGCTCGAGGACGCCCCCACGGCAGGCGACGCCGTCGACATGTACGTGCTGCACAAGGTCAACGGCGACTTCGCGCTCCCCTCGAAGGGCCAGCAGGAGTCCGAGGACTACGAGGGTGGCGCGGTGTTCGATCCGATAACGGGCGTCAAGGAAAATGTCACCGTACTGGACTTGAAGAGCCTCTATCCGATGTGCATGGTGACGGTCAACGCCAGTCCCGAGACGAAGGTCGACCCCGATTCCTACGGCGGCGACACCTTCGTCGCGCCGAACGGGACGCACTTCCGGAAGGAACCGGACGGCATGATCCGCGAGATGGTCGACGAACTCCTCGGCGAACGCGAGAACAAGAAGGCGCTCCGGAACGAGCACGAACCCGGCACCGTCGAGTACGAGACCTACGACCAGCAACAGGCCGCTGTCAAGGTTATTATGAATTCGTTATACGGCGTGCTCGGGTGGGACCGGTTCCGACTGTACGACAAGGAGATGGGTGCTGCAGTGACTGCAACGGGGAGAGAGGTCATAGAATTCACGGAGCAGTCGGCGAACGAACTCGGCCATCATGTCGCATATGGTGACACCGACAGCGTCATGATAGAACTGGGTCCGGAGGTGGACACCGAGACGGCCATCGAGCAGTCCTTCGAGATCGAGGAGTACATCAACGCGTCCTACGACGACTTCGCGCGCGACGAGTTGCACGTCGATCTCGACGCCGGCGAGGAGCACCGCTTCCAGATCGAGTTCGAGAAGCTGTATCGGCGGTTCTTCCAGGCGGGGAAGAAGAAGCGGTACGCGGGTCACATCGTCTGGAAGGAGGGGAAGGACGTCGACGACGTCGACATTACGGGGTTCGAGTACAAGCGCAGCGACATCGCGGCGGTGACGAAGGAGGTCCAGAAGGACGTCATCGAGCGGATCGTGTACGGGGAGGACACGGAGAACATTCGCGCGTACGTGAGCGGGGTGATCGACGACTTCCTGGCTGGCGAGTACAGTTACGACGAGATCGCGATCCCGGGTGGGATCGGGAAGCAGTTGGACAACTACGAGACGGATACGGCGCAGGTCAGGGGGGCGAAGTACGCGAACCTCCTGTTGGGGACGAACTTCGCGAGCGGCTCGAAGCCCAAGCGGCTGTACCTGGAGTCGGTGCATCCGTCGTACTTCGAGCGCGTGGAGGACGAACTCGGGCTCGATCCGCGGGAGGATCCGCTTTACGGTGAGTTCAAGCGCGACCCGGACGTGATCTGTTTCGAGTACGACGACGAGATTCCCGAGGAGTTCGACGTGGACTACGAGAAGATGCTGGAGAAGACCCTACAAGGACCGATCGAGCGCGTGATCGAGGCGCTGGGGATGTCGTGGGACGAGGTGAAGACGGGCCAGGAGCAGACCGGGCTCGGGTCGTTCATGTAGCCGGGGACGGCAGCGCGACCTGGAGCGTGCTAGACTATCACGCACTTCGTTTGCTTTTCGGGAAAGATTATTTCTGAGCGAGCAAGCAGAACTGGGTGCGTTACGAAAGCTTGATGGGGCGCACCCACCTGGCTAGACACGATAAGAGGTTCTACAAATGGCACGACTCCAACTCTCACAACTCCACGCGAAAGTGGCGGAGGACGACGGCGAGCAGATCCTCGACGGTGTCGACCTCGAGGTCGAATCCGGCGAGATACACGCCCTCATGGGCCCGAACGGCTCCGGGAAGTCCACGACGGCGAAGGTCATCGCCGGCCACCCCGCCTACGAGGTGACAGACGGCGACGTACTCCTCCACCTCGAACAGGGTGACTTCGGCGAGGACTTCGACATCCCCGAGGACAAGCGCACGTGGGACCTCCTCGAGATGGAGCCCAACGAACGCGCGGCGCTCGGCATCTTCCTCGGATTCCAGTACCCCGCGGAGATCGAGGGCGTCACGATGACGAACTTCCTCCGCACGGCACTCAACGCGAAGCTCGAGGAGCGCGAGGAGCTCTTCGAGGACGACGACGAGGCCGAGGAGGCAGCAGAGGAGGACGTCGGCTACGAGACCTCCCCGATGGAGGGGAACGTCGAAGAGGGCGAGATCGGCGTCGCAGAGTTCCAGGGTCTCCTCCAGGAGAAGATGGAGCAGCTCGACATGGACGAGAAGTTCGCGCAGCGGTACCTGAACGCGGGCTTCTCCGGCGGCGAGAAGAAGCAGAACGAGGTCCTGCAGGCCGCGATTCTCGAACCGTCGATCGCGGTGCTGGACGAGATCGACTCCGGCCTCGACATCGACCGGCTCCAGGACGTCTCGAAGGGCATCAACGCGCTCCGCGACGAGCAGGGCACGGGCGTCCTCCAGATCACGCACTATCAGCGCATCCTCGACTACGTCGAGCCCGACCACGTGCACGTGATGCTCGACGGGAAGATCGCGGAGTCCGGCGGTCCGGAGCTGGCGGAGAAGCTCGAGGACGAGGGCTACGACTGGGTTCGCGAGCAAGCCTACGAGACGGCTTAACCGTATGGGACCCCAAACAGGAATACATCAATCATGAGTTCAGATCAAGACCACCTGAAGGAGACCGACACCGAGGCTCGCTTCGAGTTCAAGAAGGAGGAGAGCTCCGCCTTCCAGACCGAGAAGGGGCTGACCGAGGAGACTATCCGTCTCATCTCGGAGGACAAGGACGAACCGGAGTGGATGTACGAGCGGCGCAAGCGCGCGCTCAAGCAGTTCCAGGAGATGCCGATGCCGACGGACTGGCCCGGCCAACCCGACCTCTCCGAGGTCGACATCGAGGAGATCGTTCCCTACATCCGACCCGACATCGAGACGCGCGGCGGGGCGGAGAACTGGGAGGACCTCCCCGAGGAGATCCAGGACACGTTCGAGAAGCTCGGCATTCCGGAAGCCGAGCGCGAGGCCCTGAGCGGGGTCGGCGCGCAGTACGAGTCCGAGATCGTCTACCAGAACATGCAGGAGCGCTGGGAGGAGAAGGGCGTCATCTTCTGCGACATGGACAAGGCGGTCCAGGAGCACGAGGAGCTCGTCAAAGAGCACTTCATGACGAAGAACGTGCCGCCGAGCGACAACAAGTTCGCGGCACTCCACGGTGCGGTCTGGTCCGGTGGGTCGTTCGTCTACGTCCCCGAGGACACGACCGTGAACATGCCCGTGCAGGCGTACTTCCGGATGAACTCCGAGGGGATGGGCCAGTTCGAGCACACGCTCATCATCGCCGAGGAGAACTCCGAAGTGCACTACATCGAGGGCTGTTCCGCGCCGAAGTACTCTGCGTTCAACCTCCACAGCGGCGGCGTGGAGGTGTTCGTCGGCGAGAACGCGCACGTCCAGTACTCGACCGTGCAGAACTGGTCGAAGAACACGTACAACCTGAACACGAAGCGCGCTATCGTCGAGAGCGAGGGGACGATGGAGTGGGTTTCGGGTTCGATGGGGTCGAAGGCGACGATGCTCTACCCCGCCACGATCCTGAAGGGTCGTGGCGCGACGGACAACCACATCACGATCGCGTTCGCCGGCGAGGACCAGGACATCGACACGGGCGCGAAGGTCTACCACAACGCGCCTGACACGAAGTCCACGATCGAGTCGAAGTCCATCAGCAAGGACGGCGGCCGCACGAACTACCGCGGCCTCGTCCACATTAGCGACGGAGCGGAGAACTCTTCGACGTCCGTGGAGTGCGACGCGCTCATGTTCGACAACGAGTCGACGTCGGACACGATGCCGTACATGGAGATCCAGGAGTCGAAGGTCGACGTCGCCCACGAGGCGACCGTCGGGAAGATCGGCGACGAGGACGTCTTCTACCTCCAGAGCCGCGGCCTGGACGACGACGACGCCAAGCAGATGATCGTCGCGGGCTTCATCGAGCCGATCACGGAGGAACTGCCGATCGAGTACGCGGTCGAACTGAACCGGCTCATCGAACTGGAGATGGAGGGTAGCCTCGGGTAACTCCCGGGAGGAGACAATGAGTACGCAGGTACACGCAAACCTCACACGAGAGCAAGTACAGGAGATCTCGGCCGACCTCGACGAGCCGGAGTGGCTCACCGAGCACCGGCTGGAGGCGCTCGACGCGCTCGACGAACTCGACATGCCGGACGTCATCCGGACGCCGGGTCGGGACTGGACGAACCTCCACGCGCTCGACTTCGAAGCGCTCGTCGACCCGCTGAACGCGGCCGAGGACAAGGATCGCGTGAGCGACGAGGGCGTCGAAGTCCTCGAGTGGTCCGAGGCGCTCGCCGAGCACGAGGACCTCGTTCGCGAGCACTTCGCGACCGTGGTCGACCCCGAAGAGAATTACCTCACCGCGCTTTCGACGGCGCTGTTCTCGGCGGGCACCGTGATCTACGTCCCGGAGGGCGTGGACGCGGAGGACGTGAAGATCCGGACCGCGATGAATTCGCGGTCGCTGTTCAACTACACGCTCGTCGTCACCGAGGAATCCTCGTCGGTCACCATCCTCGAACGCCAGAGCACGGGTGACGCCGTCGAGGGCGAGCGCTACTACAGCGGCGTCGTCGAGGTCGTCGCGGGCGAGAACTCTCGCGTCCAGTACGGCGCGCTCCAGAACCTCGACGAGGAGACGTACAACTACACGCTGAAGCGCGGGCACGCGGACACGTACGCAACGGTCGACTGGATCGAGGGCAACATCGGCTCGCGGCTCACGAAGTCCAGCGTGGAGACGTACCTCAAAGGCGACGGTT
Organism: Halorubellus sp. JP-L1; assembly: GCF_011440375.1. Lineage (NCBI taxonomy): Archaea > Methanobacteriati > Methanobacteriota > Halobacteria > Halobacteriales > Halorubellaceae > Halorubellus > Halorubellus sp. JP-L1. Next base: position 930,856 of record NZ_JAAOIR010000002.1, on the reverse strand, counting down.
CGGAGACGAAGACCGTCGGCGCGTTCTTCGGCCACGAGGACCAGCACTTCGACGTCGCGGCGCGCGTCTGGCACGAGGGCGAACACACGACCGCGGACCTCGTGACGCGCGGCGTCCTCGACGACCACGCGCGCTCGGTGTACGAGGGCGTGCAGGACGTCGGCCGCGACGCGTGGGACACGAGTTCCTACCAGCGAGAGAACACGCTGATGCTCTCCGACGAGAGCGAGGCGGACGCGTCCCCGAAGCTCATCATCAACAACCACGACACGGAAGCGTCCCACAGCGCGACCGTGGGGCAGGTCGACGCACAGGAGATGTTCTACATGACCTCCCGCGGCGTCGACCCGCAGACGGCGAAGAACATGCTCGTCGAGGGCTTCTTCGTGCCCGTGCTCGACGAAGTCGACGTGGACGAACTCCGCGAGGACCTCAGCGACCTCGTCGCCGAGCGCCTCCGCGAGTAACGCACTCGCCGCGTTCTCACTTCGACCGGAAGTTCTTGCGAATCTCTCTCACGCCACCCCAAGCGTGAGGTGTTCCGTCGTCGTGTATCTCGCATGACCGACGCCGACTGCGTGTTCTGTGGCATCGTCGCGGGCGACGCGGACGCGCTCGTCGTCGAGGCGCGCGATGGCGACGAAGAGCAGCCAGGCACGCTCGCGTTCTCGCCGCTCGACCCGATCGCGCCCGGGCACGTGCTCGTGATTCCGACCGCTCACCACGAGACGTTGTTCGACGTGCCCGAGGACGTGCTCGCGGCCGTGATGGAGCACACTCGGTCGCTCGCGTCGCGGATGCGTGGCGATGGGAACGACGAATGCGGATTCGACGGCGTGAACGTACTCAACGACAGCACCAGCTACCAGTCGGTCCCCCACCTGCACGTGCATCTCGTGGGGCGCCACGAAGACGACCGCGACCTGTTTCCCGACTCGGACTACGACGGCTCGAAGCGCGACGCACACGACGCCGTCGTTTCGGCGATCGACGGCGCGTGACTGGGCCGGCGGTGCTCGGCCGGACTTGACACGGGGTCGTGGCCCGCAACCGGAGAGGGAGAGCGTTAAGTGACCGGCTCTCGGACGTGTCTCTATGAGTTTGGGACAGCGCGTCACCGACGACCACCAGCTCGCGCGTCTCCTCCAGATCGGCGTGGTGCTGGAGGAGGTCGTCGAGTCGCGCGCGTATCATCACCTGGAGTCCTTCGACGCCGGGGAGCGCGATCCGGCGGTCGAGGCGCTCCTGGAGGACGCCGCCGTGGAGTCCGCGGACCACCGCGACCGCCTGGAGGCACTCGTCGCGGATCTGAACGCGGAGACGGTCGCGTACGAGGAGATCAACGCGCTCGTCGAGGCGAAGTACGCCCAGACCGCGCCCGAGGACTTCGACGACTTGCTCTACGACCAGCTCTGTAACGAGGAGACGGCGTACAAGTTCTACGACGACCTGATCGAGGCGATCGAGGCGAGCGACACGGAGTTCAGTATCGATCGCGAGCGCGTCCTGGAGGTGCTCGCGGCAATCCGCGAGGAGGAAGCGGAAGGCGTGGAAGAGGTCACGGACCTGATGGAGGCGCACGAATGAACACCGCAGAACAGTACCTGAAGGCGATCTATCTGGCCCAGCGCCTCGAGGACGGGCCGGCGGCGACCGGGACGCTCGCGGACATGCTGGAGGTGTCGCCCGCGAGCGTGAACGAGATGATCGGGAAGCTAGAGGAGCGCGAGCTCGTCGATCACGAGAAGTACAAGGGCGCGCGCCTGACCGACGAGGGCATCCGGCGGGCGGAGGACGCGCTCCAGACGTACTGCATCATCGAGCGGTTCCTCGCGAACGTCCTCGAGGTCGAGGACTTCCGCGGGGAGGCGACGGCGCTGGAGGCCGTCATCGACGACACGGTCGCAGAACGCCTCGACACGATCATCGACCGCCGCGGCGAATGCCCGGACTGCTTCGACGCCGAGTCCGACAAGTGCGAGTATCTGGAAGTGCCAGCGGACGCGGATTGAATTGACTCAGCAAGCGTCCGGCGGCCGCCAGGCCGCCGGTTCCGTGCGGGGCTGTGCGATGGTGAACTGACTGCGCGAGCGTCCGGCGGCCGCCAGGCCGCCGGTTCCGTGCGGGGCTGTGCGATGGTGAATTGACTCAGCAAGCGTCCGGCGGCCGCAAGGCCGCCGGTTCGTCTGGTTCTGCGCGTGGTCTGTTAGTCGTCGGGCTCGACGGTGTCGTGGAGCCAGCGGGCGTGTTCTTCGAGCATTCGTCGGCCGCCGGGCGTGAGTCGGTAGACGTCGTGGACGCCTTCGGTTTCGGTGGTGACGTGGCCGGCGTCGGCGAGGGCGTCGAGGGCGCCGTAGAACGTCTTGGGTTCTATGTGTTCGTCGTAGTGGGCTTCGAGTGCGGTCTTGAGTTGTTGACCGCGGCGTGGGTCGGCGGCGAGGAGTGCGAGCACGTCGCGACGCATCCCGCTCTGGACGTACTTCGTCATGGGGCAGGATTCACGGTGGGCGGTGGTGGGGTTTGCGGTCGCCTCGCGGCCGGTAGTGGGGGCGTCGGTCGCTCGCAGGCGGTGCGGGACCGCTGGGGTTTCGTAGTCGTGGGTCGAAGACGTGGGTATGACCGACGACGACGATGGAGCGACGGCGGAGGCGACGGGCGACGAGACGACTGTGGACGGGGAGACGGCAGCGTCGGCGAACGGGATTACGGCACGGTACTCGCTGACCGATAGCGAGCGCGTGCTGGCGTTCGAGCGCGACGGCCGGACGGCGGTGGTCGCGCAGAACCGAGACGGGTACGCGATGCTGAAGGTGCGGACGGCGGTGGACGGCGACGAGCTGGAGCGCTACTACGGGTTCGACATGGCGCTCGATCACGTCGCGGAGCGACTGGGCGTGCGCGAGCACGACCTCCCGATCCCCGAGGCGAGCGCGGACATGGGGATGTGAGCGCGCCACGTCCGACTCCGTAGAGTGCGGTCGCGTGCGGTCACGCGAAGAACGCGTACACCATCAGGAACCCGAAGTAGAGGAGGACGATGGCGGCCGTGGCCTTCAGGCGGTACAGGCGTATCATCTCGTTCTCGCCGGTGTAGGCGTCCTCGAACGCCGCGGCTTCGTCGTCGTCGCAGACGTCGTAGTGCTTGAGGCCGACGTGGAGGTCGACGCGGGCCGGGTCCGCGAACGGCCGCGAACAGTACGGGCAGCGGTGCGCGTCGGCGTCGTCGGGGATACTTGTGTCGACTGGCATCGGTTCAGAGGAACGGTGGGGTGACGGTCGGTTGGGAGACGATCCAGAGGCTGAGGGTCGTGTACGCGATCATGACGGCGACGAACGCGTACTGGGCGCGGACGGCCTGAAGGCGCTCGGGGAACAACTCGAATCCGATGGCGTGCGCGACCCAGACCGCGACCAGGTGCCCGACGAGGACGGCCGTGATCGCGATCGCGCCGACGAACGACGGGAGCACGAGTAGTCGCGGTGACGGTGGGGCCGTCGGTGCGAGCAGTGCCTCCGCGAGCGGGAGCGAGAGCGAGACGAAGAACCCGAGGTAGTGCGCGAGGTGGTAGCCGGCAGCTATCGCGAGCAGCGGCGGCGCGAACCGCCGTGCGAGTTCGTCGACGGCGACGAACGTATCGCCGGTGCGGCGACTCGCCCGCGCCGCCCACCGGTAGACGGCGACGAACGCCGCGAACCCCACGAGGTACGCGCCGGCGTAGATCGCGAGGCCGGGGACGCCGACCGCGTGCACGGCTTCGGCGACGGCTCGCCACGCCGGCGTGCCGACGAAGCCGTCGTACGTCGTCGCGAACACGAGCGCGACGACGAACGCGACGCCGCCGGCGTCCGCGAGCGGGCCGTCGTCGACGTCCGCCATCGACACCAGTCCCGCGCCGGGCGCGCGGACGCCGACGCCGTCGTCGGTGCGGGCGAGCGGGGCGACGCGACCGTAGTGGTCGAACGCGCGCGCCACCGGGTCTGCGCGCTCGAACCAGTCGTCGACGCCGTAGACGACGGCGCCGCCGACAGTGAGCGCGCCGTACGCGGCAACGGCGGTAGCGAGCACGACCGGGTCCTCGACGAGCGGGAGTGTCACCTCGACGAACACGAGGGCGAGCAAGCCGGCGACGGCGGGCCACGCGCCGACGCTGTCGGGGTACTCGCGGTCGAGCGACGGGAGGACGCGAGCGACGGTCCGGAACGGGTCGAGCGCCGGCCACGTGTTCCCGACGAGGTAGAGGGTGAGGACGTACCCCGCCCACCAGCCGACCCAGACGACGAGGACCGCGAGGTTCCGTCGTGGCTCCGTGGGCGCGAGGCCGGTTGCCGCACCGAACCCGAACGCGAGCACTGCGAGCAATCCCACGAGGCCGACGAGCGGCCCGACCCACTCGCGGAGGACTCGCGGGACCGCTCGCGTGCGCCGTCCCCAGTCGTGACTCCGGCGGACGAACGACCGGTCGGTCGCGAACGTCGCCAGGAGGAACGAGGCGCCGACGACCGCCCCGCCCGTCGAGAGGAACAGCCACGTCGGGATGGACAGCGACCCGGACGAACCGCGGAGCGCGGCGCCGTGTGCGCGAACCGACCCGGCGGCTGCGAGCAGCACGCCGACCGCCAGCACGGATCGACGAACGCGGGACATCGACGGGACGGACCTACAGTGCGGTCGCGCCGATGTAGACGGCGGCGACGAGGAAGATCCAGACCACGTCGACGAAGTGCCAGTACAGTGCTGCGGTCTTCACGGAGACGTGGCGGTCCGCGGAGTACTGGCCGCGGAGCCCGCGCACGAAGACGATACCGAGTAGGACTGCACCGAGCGTGACGTGCAGGCCGTGCAGGCCGGTCAGCGCGTAGAACGCGCTCGCGAACGGGTTCGAGAACTCGACAGCACCCTCGCCGATGAGTGCCGCGGGCCGGAACCCGTCGACGACGAGGAACTCGTAGTACTCGTACACCTGTCCGGCGATGAACACGGCGCCCAGGAGGAGCGTGACGCCGAGGAGCGTGAGGAACCGGTCGCGGTTCCCGTTCCGGAGTGCGACCTCGGAGAAGTGCAGGGTGAAACTGCTCGCGATCAGGATGAGCGTGTTGACGATGACGAGACTCCCGAAGATGTGCGGGACTTCGCCGAGGCCACCGGCCTTGATGAAGAAGAAGTAGATGAACCCGGCGCTGAACGTCGCGATCTCGCTCCCGAGGAACGCGTACATTCCCCAGACGAGCTTCGATTCGCTCTGCTCGGACTTGTGGCGCTCCCAGAAGCTCGCGACGAAGCCGTGGTAGAGCCAACCGAACAGGCCGAACACGAACAGGCCGATGCTCCCGATGGTGATCGCCGCGGCCGTCGACATCCCGACGATGCCGCGGGCGGCGAGGAGGAACAGTGCCGCGCCGACGTAGATTCCCGACCCGCCGATCGCGCTCAGTATCGGCCACCAGGAGGCTTCCCCGAACCCGCGCGGGAAGTCCTCCACGGCTGGGAGGTGGCCGCCGTGGCCGTGGTCGCTCGCGTCTTCCGTCGTTGTCATAGCCGAGGCTTACGAGTCCACTACTAAAAATCCATCCAACCGCGGGCGTCACCTGTGGTCGGTAGCGGGATTCGGTCGAGTATCGGACACCCTGACTCCCGGGCGGGTCCGTGTCGTACAAGATGCTCCGTCGGATACTCCGAGGGCATGCCGGGAGACGAGAGCCCCAGCGGTCGACCACCGACGTCCGGTCAGCCGTGGACGGTCGCGGACGAGGACGTCCTCGTTCGGCCGTTCGGGTACGTCCACGACGAGGCGGTCGTCGTTCGGGTGGACGACCGCGAGGCGTACATCGGGAACGTGCACGCCGCCGACCCGAGCGCGCACGAGCACGCCTTCGCGCACGTCCTCACGCTCACGGACGACCCACAGCCGTCGACGACCCACCATCGTCCCTTCGAGGACAGCCTCGACCACGACGCCGCGGCGTTCCGCGACGCCGTCGACACTGCCCGCACGCTCCTCGCGCGCGACGGCGCGACGCTCGTTCACTGTCGCGCCGGCGTCTCCCGGAGCAGCGCCGTCCTCGCAACCGCCATCGCCGCGACCGGCGACCGACGCTTCCGCGACGCGCTCGACGACGTCCAGACGGCCCGCCCGTTCGCGATGCCGAACCCCGCGCTCGTCGAGTCCGCGGTCGTCTACCTCGCCGCCGACGCCGATCGGGAACCGAACAGGTCGACGTGAGCGAGCGGATCGAAGAGAACAGTCCCGCGGTCAGTGCGAAAGGATCGCGTCGACGCCGATTACGCGTCGGCCGCGACGACGGCCGGCGGCGTCCGATCGGTCGCCGGACCGCTCAGCGACGGCGTCGCGTCCGCGTTCGCGTTCGCGCTCCCGGACGCCGAGACGCTCTCGTTCGATGCGGACGAGTTCCCGTTCGAACCGGACGAGTCAGGCGCCCACTCGCACGTGTTCGTCTCGCCGTTCCACTCCTTGTTCGCCGCCTCGTCGCACAGCGACTCCATCTGCGAGACGAGCGCCTCGCGGTCCTCGAGGACCTGCACTTCGAACATCATCCCCGAGTGCCCGACGCCACAGTACTCCGCGCAGTACCCCTGGTACGTCCCGACCTGCGTGGGCGTCGTCTTCAGCCACGCGATCTTCCCGGGGACGGCGTCGTGCTTCAGGCCGAGCGTCGGGACGTGGAACGCGTGCAACCAGTCGTCCGTCGTCAAGCTGAAGTACGTCGCCTGTCCCTGCGCGACGTACAGTGGCTGGTTCGGTGGTTCGGTCGAGACGTTGTACTCGGGGTAGTCGAACGTCCACCCGTACCGGTACGCCGTCACGTTCACCTGCTCTTCGGTGTCGGCAGATATCTCGGGATCGTCGGGCGTGATGACGGAGTCGTCGGCCATCGTGATGCTCGCGGAGATGCCGACGAACAGGAGTACCGCAGCGGTCGCGATCGTCCACGTGATCTCGAGTCGGCGGTTCTCGCGCGTCGGCTTCGCTTCGTCCTGGTCCTTGTACTTGAGGACCGTGTAGATGAGGACGGCCTCCACGAGGATCGTGATGGGGATGGCCACGACGAGGAGTTTCTCGTTGAGGCCCGTGATCGCCGCGTCCGAACTCGACGCCTGCGCCGCGACCGGCTGCGCGGCGAGCGCCAGCCCGGCGACGCCGGCGAGGAGCGTCGACGTGATCCGCTCTCTATCCATGTATACTCGTGCTTTGGATTTGGGGGTTAAATATGTGGCTAATGCCCCGCGGAGGCGGGAAGCGGCGGGTTGAAATACGCGGAGTCCGAGGGTTCGGCTAGTGAGTCGACGGTATTCGAACCCGGTCGGTTCGCACGGCCGTTTCAGTGGGTTGCTCGCCGCGTCGGCGGTGGGCGTCTACCTGCTCGTCGTGGTCGGTGCGACGACCACCTTGACGGACGCCGCGGCGTCGTGCCAGACGTGGCCGGCGTGCAACGGCCAGTTCCTGCCGTCGCTGTCCGACCCCCTGCTGGTTGTGGCGTGGGGGCATCGCGTCGTCGCGCTCGCGGTCGCGGCCCTGATGCTGACGTCCGCCGCGGTCGCCTGGCTCGGCGATGCCGAGACGCGCGTTCGCGTCGCGGTGCTCGCCGCCGCAGTGGCGTACCTCGTGCAGGTCGGCATCGGTGCGGTGACGGCGACGTCCGGAACGCCGACAACGCTGTCCGCGATCCACCTCGTCCTCGGCGTCGGTATCTTCGGGACGATGATGCTCGCGCTCTCGTGGACGCTGGAGACGGAGACGGCGACCGACGGCGACTGGGAGCCCCTGCCGGAGCCGGAGCCGGTCGCTGCCGACGAGGGCGAGCGCCCGCCGGTCCCGACCGCGTTCGTCCCGCGGGCGGCGGCGACGGCGCGAGCGTACTTCCGGATGACGAAACCCCGCCTGATGTGGCTGCTGTGTCTCGTCGCCGCGGCGGGGATGGCGCTCGCGTCGGCGTTCGAGGGAACCGCGTTGACGGTCGAGACGGTCGTCCTCACCCTCGGCGGCGGCGTCCTCTCCATCGGCGCTTCGGGGACGTTCAATCACGTGCTCGAACGGGACGTGGACGAGAAGATGGCGCGGACCGCGGACCGCCCGCTCGCCGCGGACCTGATCCCGGTCGGTCACGCGCTCGCGTTCGGCGTGGCGCTGGGCGCGGGGTCGCTCGCGATGTTCGCGAGCGTGAACCTCCTCGTCGCCGTCCTCGGGTTCACCGCGATCGGATTCTACAGCGTCGTGTACACGCTCGTCTTGAAACCGCACTTCGTCTCGAACACCGTCCTCGGCGGGGCCGCGGGCGCGCTCCCGGCGCTCATCGGGTGGGCGGCCGTCACCGGCGACCTCGGCGTGCCCGGCGTCGTCCTCGCCGGCGTCATCTTCCTGTGGACGCCCGCGCACTTCTACAACCTCGCGCTCGCGTACAAGGAGGACTACGCTCGCGGCGGGTTCCCGATGCTTCCCGTCGTGAAGGGCGAAGCGCCGACGCGGAAGAAGATCATCTGGTACATCGCGGCGACGCTCGTCGGCGCGGGCGCGCTCGCGGTCGTCGCCGACCTCGGCGTCCTCTACGCCGTGACGAGCGCAACGCTCGGCGGCGTGTTCCTCTACTACGCGGTGCGCTTGCACTACGAGCAGACCGAAGCCGCGGCGTTCCGCGCGTTCCACGCGTCGAACGCGTACCTCGGCGCGCTCCTGCTCGCCGTGGTCGTCGACGCGCTGGTCCTATAGATGAATCCCGAGCGCGTGGCACGGCGACTTCCCGGCGTTCGCGGGCTCTCCGTCGGCGTCGCCGTCCTGACCGCAGAAGCACTCGTCCTCGGGCTCTACCTGGCGGACGCCTCCGGGTCGTACACGGATCCGGTCGCGCTCCTCTATCCCTTCGCGTGGGCGAACGCCGCCATCCTCGGCCTCTGGCTCGTCGACGTCCCCGAAGCGTCCGGGCGACGTCGCTGGATCGCCACCGCCATCGCCGCCGGCTACCTCCTCGTGCTCGCGTACTTCGGCGGGGTTCTCGCCCCCGGGTACGCGTTCGGCGACCCAAGCACGAGCTCTCCGGGCTGGTACGTCTCCACCGGCCTCCCGCCCGGCTACGGGCCCGCCGCCGTCTACGAGGGCGCGCTCGCCACCGTCGTCCTCGTTCCCTACAAGCTCCTGGGGTACGCCACGCTCGCGGTCCTCGTCTACGCCACCGTCGTCGACGCCGCCCGCACCGCCGTCTCTGGCGTCCTCGGCCTCCTCTCGTGCGTCTCCTGCTCGTGGCCCGTCCTCGCCGCCGTCGTCTCCGGCGTCGCCGGCAGCGGTTCCGCGCTCGCTGCCGCCACCACCGACCAGTCCCTCGGGCTCTCTACTGTCGTCTTCGTCGTCACCGTCGCCCTCCTCGCGTACCGCCCCAGCTTCGGGTGACGGCGTGCGCGCCGCACCGAGCGTCCGTAACTCGATGGGGAGGGGGCGGACTCGCAGGTCGGTGCGGCAGTTCTTCGCGCGGTCCATCACGCTTATTGGGACCGATGACTTCCCGGTCAACATGGTCGCACAGACGATGGATCGAGTTCCGCACGAGCTGTTCTAGAACGATTCTCGACGCTGGAGGTGTTCGTTGATGTCGGTGACGGAGTCGACTGGCGAGACGCAGCTGTCGCGGACGGGCGTGGACGCGCTGGCGTTGAAGCCCGCCGAGTGCGACGTCTCGCGAGCGCTCGCCGCCGACGTCGACGTCGTGACGATAGACTACGAGGGCCGCGACCACGTCCCGAACGGAGCGACGCTCCGCGAGCTCGCGGCCGAGAAGACGCTCCGGATGACGACGCCGGTGCGCGCGACGGGCTACGACCCGACGGGCGACGATTCGCTCGACGACGCCATCCCGGCCGGCGTCGGGCGGGTGCTCGTCGCCGGCCACGGCGCGTACCTGGACGACGACGAGCAGGCGCGCGCGGTCGCGCCACGACTCGGCGAAGCCGTGCAGCGCCATCCCGAAGCGTGGGTGGGGACTGAAGCGGTCGAGCGCGTGGCGCTCGCGACGGGCGCGACCCAGTTCGAGCTCCTCTCGCGGAGCACGCACCGGGACGTCCGCGCGCTCCGCGCGGCCGGGTTCGACGGCGAGGTGGCGGTGTACGCACCGACCGTGCTGACCGACGACGAGGACGACGTCCTCGACGCAGTCGGCGCCTACGCCGCGCGGCGCGGCCCCGTCCGCCGGGCGCTCCCCGACGCCGCCGCCGACGGCGAGTCCGTCGCCACGGACGCGTCCGCGACCGGGCGCGCTCGCGACGTGCTCTCGAAGGCGGTGAGGGACTACGCACTCGTCGGCGACGTCGCGACGGTCCGCGAGCAGGTCGCCGGCCTCCACGACGTCGGCGTCGACCACGTCGTCGCCTACCCCGCTCGCGGCCTCGACGCCGCGCTCGCGTAACCGCGGACGCGTCGTCGAGGTTGCGTCGCACCGCTCCCGGCGGCGCTGGCGCGGCGACACCGAGCGTTTTTCGGCACCAGCTCTCCCAGGGGCGGGTATGGAACTCGCGACGCACACGACGACGACGGCCGCGGACGCGCTCGACGACGTCGAGGTCGCGGTCGTACCGACGGGGAGCGTCGAACAGCACGGGCCCGCGCTCCCGCTTGGCACCGACCTGTACTCGGCGACCGAGGTGGCGAGCGCGGTCGCGGACCGCGACGACGTGGCGCTCGCGCCACCGATCCCGGTGGGCGTGAGCTCGCATCACCGGCAGTTCCACGGGACGCTGTCGGTGACGCCGGAGACGTTCGAGGACTACGCGCACGACGTCGTCGCGAGCCTCGCCGAGCACGGCGTCCGGAAGGCCGTGTTCGCGAACGGCCACGGCGGGAACACCGACGCGTTGACGCGTGCTTCCCGACGGCTCCGCGAGCGCGACGTCGCGTTCGCGACGCCGTGGAACTGGTGGTCGAACCTGGAGGGTCTCGAGAGCGAGCTGTTCGACGTCGATGGCATCACGCACGCGGACGCGATGGAGACGAGCATGATGCTCTACTTGACCGAGCACGTCCGCGAGGGCGCGCTCGAGGACGCCGAGGCGGGCGCGTCGGACGCGTGGGGCGAGTCCGTGCACGGCGCCCCGGTCGGGTTCGACGCCGCTGACTTCTCGAACTCGGGCGCGGTCGGCGAACCGACGAAGGGGAGCGTCGAGGCCGGCGAGCGCCTGTTCGAGAAGGCGACGAGCGAACTCGGCGCGCTCGTGGACTGGCTCGCGGCGCAGCCGTACGCGGACCTGCGACCGGAGGCGCACCGATGACGCCCGAGCGAGCGCGAGCGCCGCCGGGGGTGCGGGTGCGGTGACGCGCGACGTCGCGGTCCTCGGCGCGGGCGCGCTCGGGACGACGGTCGCGTTCGACCTGGCGTTCGCTGGCGAGGACGCCGACGGCGGAGACGTCTCGGTGACGCTGTTCGAAGCGGGGTCGGTCGCGGACGGGTCGACGGGCCGCGCGGCGGGCGTCTGCTACGACGCGTTCGCGGAGGACGTCGACGCCGAGGTCGGAGCGCGCGCGATCGAGCGGTTCCGGACGTTCGACGAGACCGGCGAGTTCGAGTTCCACGAGTCGCCGTACGTGTGGCTCGCGCGCGAGGGCGACGCCGACCGCGAGCGCGCCATCCGCGAGCAGCTTCCGCGAATGCAAGCCAACGGCGTGACGGCGGTCCGGATGGAGCGCGACGAGTTCGCGCAGCGGTTCCCGAGCCTGACGAGCGACGACGTCGCGGTCGCCGCGGTCGCTGGCGCAGCCGGGTACACGACCCCGCGGTCGTACGCGCGGACGCTCGCGGTGCTCGCGAAGCGCCAGGGCGCGACGCTGCGCCAGGACGAACCGGCCTCGGTCGCCGTCGACCCGCTACGCGTGAACGGCGAGCGTTTCGACGACGTCGTCGTCGCGACGGGCGCGCACACGAAGCAGGTGCTCGCGGGGGCCGGGTTCGAGATCGCGACGAAGCCGTATCGCGTGCAGGCGGCGACGTACGCGACCGCGTACGACGGCCCGATGGTGTACGACGCGACGGACGGCTTCTACTTGCGGCCGCACGCCGACGGCGTGCTCGCGGGGAACGGCACGGAGGAGCGCGAGGCCGATCCGGACGCGTACGACCGCGAGGCGAACGATGGGTTCGCCGAGTCCCTCCGGGAGCGCGCAACGGCGCGCGCACCCGACGTTGAGGATGCTCGCATCACGGAAGCCTGGGCCGGACTGTGCACGGCCACGCCGGACCGCGACCCGCTCGTCGGCGAACTCGCCGAGAACGTCTACGTCGGTACCGGCTTCCAGGGCCACGGCTTCATGCGCGCTCCCGCACTCGGGGAGACGCTCGCAGAACAGGTCCTCGGCGAAGACGACGGCATCGATGCCTTCGACCCCACGCGATTCGACGGCGACGAGGAGTTCGACGTCGTCGAAGGCATGCTCGTCGACGACCGATAGCCAGAATCGTTCGCCCGCGCTCTCGTCGACCGGGCGGTCGCCGTGCGCCTACCGCTCGTCGTCGACGTCGTCGGCGTCGTCCGCGTCCTCGACGTCGAAGTCCCCGGGGTCCTCCCCCGTCCCCGACTCGAGCGGGTCGGTGTCGTCGCCGACGTGGACGTCCTCGTCCTCGTCGCTGAACTCCACGGCGTCCTCGTGTTCGTCCGCCGCGTCGCCGTCCGCTTGCTCGTCGTCGCCCTCGTCGTCGTCGGGCGTCGAGATCTCGACGGTTCCGGCGCTCGCATCGGATTCGGTTGGTTCGCGCTTCGGGACGACGACCTCGAGCGTGCCGTTCGCGCGCAGCGTGGCGTTCGCGGACTCCGGGTCGACGAGCGCGTCCGCGGGCAGTTCCGCGCGGCCGTCGAGGCTCATGCCGCGGCCGGGGATGCGCATGTCGTAGTCGTCGTAGAACTCGCGGAACCGGTCGATGCGGACTTCGATCGCGTCGTCCGCGTACCGCACCTGGACGTCCGTCTGCGTCGCGCCCGGCGCGTCGAACACCACGAGGTAGGCGTCGTCGCTCTCCAGGACGTCCGTGGACAGCCCGCGGCTCTCCTGGACGCGACTCGCGGCTCGCCCGACCGTCTCGAGGACGCGGTTCCCGACCGAGCGCCCGACCTCGCCGAAGTTCATACCTCGATCTCCTCCAGGCAGTCGGTCCCGCCGCAGAGCGGGCACGACAGGTCCGCGACGCTGTGGTCGTCGGCGATGTCGTACGTGTAGTGGTTCTCGAACATGTCGAGGTCACACGATCGACTCGTGCAACGGACCTCCTTCGTGGCGGGCATACCGTAACGTACGCAGGCGACCGGAAAGGGGCTTTCGGAGAGGGAAGTCGGCCACGAACGGACGGAGCGTCTTCGGGCAGCGACGAGCGAATCGTGCCGTCCGCGACTGACCGAGCGGTTCCGCACGCGTTTTACCGCTCGGGCGTCAATCACGGCGTATGACTGACCCCGAGACCGTCGACGTCACGCTCGTGGACGGCTACGTCGACGAACCGGCGCACTTCGGGGTGCCGCCGTACGTCTCGACGTACCCGCGCTACACCGCCGGCGCGCTCGTCGACGCCGGGGTGCCAGAGGAGCAGATTACGTACCACACGATCGACGAGTTGCGCGAGGACCGCTCGAAGTGGCTGGACGTCGAGGAAGCCGACCTCATGGTGTACATCGGCGGGATGACGGTTCCCGGGAAGTACGTCGGTGGGACGCCCGCGGAACCGGACGAGGTCCGCGAGCTGGCGTGGACCGCGAACGGGACGAGCGTGATGGGCGGGCCGGTCCGGTTCGGCGTCGGCGAGGAGAACGCGGGGGCGACCGAGACCGAGCGCAAGAACCTCGACTTCGACTTCCTCGCGATGGCGGACGTCGAGGCGGCCGCGCACGACCTCGTCCGGAGTGGGCTGGAGGGGTTCAACGACCGCTACCGGGACGTCGCGGAGGTCGACCGGTGGGCGAGCATGGGCGCGTTCGTCGTCGAACAGCACCCGAACCACCCTCACTACCTCATCGCCGAACTCGAGACCTCCAGAGGGTGTGCGTACCGGTGTTCGTTCTGCACGGAACCGATGTACGGCGACCCGGACTTCCGGACGCCGCCGAGCGTCGTGAGCGAGGTCGACGCGCTCAGCGACCGCGGCGTCGCGCACTTCCGTATCGGTCGGCAGGCTGACATCCTCGCGTACGGCGGCGACGGCGAGAAACCGAATCCGGCCGCTCTGGAGCAGCTCTACGCGGGCATCCGCGAGGTCGCGCCCGACCTGGAGACGCTGCATCTGGACAACATGAACCCGATCACGGTCGTGAAGTGGCCGGAGCTGGCCAGGGAGGGCATCCGGACGATCGCGAAGTACAACACGCCCGGCGACACGGCCGCGTTCGGACTGGAGTCCGCGGACCCCGTGGTCCAGGAGGCCAACGAGCTGAACGTCACCGCCGAGGAGTGCTTCCGGGCGGTCGAGATCGTGAACGAGGAAGCGGGCTGGCGGCCCGGCAAGGAACCCGGGACGGGGCCGTCGACGGACGTCGCGACCGGCGCGGACGCGGCTGGCGCGAGGAGTCCGCGGCTCCCGAAGCTCCTTCCCGGCATCAACCTCCTGCACGGGCTGGACGGCGAGACCGAGGAGACCTACGAGCTGAACAAGCAGTTCCTCGAGCGCGTGCTAGATGAGGGCCTGATGCTGCGGCGCGTGAACATCCGGCAAGTGATGGCGTTCGAGGGAACGGACATGGCGGAGACGGGTGCGAGCATCGCGCTCGACCACAAGCGCCAGTTCAAGGCGTACAAGCGCGAAGTCCGCGAAACCGTCGACAACCCGATGCTCCAGCGCGTCGCGCCCGTCGGCACGGTCCTGCCGGACGTCCACTTCGAGTACCATCAGGACGGTCGGACGTTCGGTCGCCAGCTCGGCACGTACCCGCTCCTCGTCGGGATTCCGGGCGAGCGCGAACTCGGTCGGGTCGCGGACGTCGCGATCGTCGACCACGGCTACCGGTCCGTGACGGGCGTCCCCTACCCCCTGGACGTGAACGCGGCGAGCATGGACGAGCTGACCGCGATCCCCGGCATCGGCTCGGGGACGGCGGGGGACGTCCTCGTGAACCGACCGTACGAATCGACCGCGGACCTGCCCGTCGACGCCGACGTCGGCCTCGAGGGGTTCGCGACGACGTCGCGGTCGGAATCGAGCGGGTCGCCGTGACTGCGCGGTGACGAGGTCGACGTCAGGTGAGGCGCCGGGACGCTGGGGCGGGACGGCCGTCGCCGCTGGCTCGCGTGCCATATTCCGCGGTCGTTGGCGGTAGTTCTAAGGTGTCGCCGGACGCAGGTCCGGCCGAGGGTTCATTGTGGAAATCTCTGATAAGCTCCTGTGTCTGTTCAGCGCCGAAGTGACCGACGACGGCGACTCATATACGGTCGAGATCCCGAAGCGAGAGGTAGAGCGGGGGACGGTCGACCCCGGCGAGACGTACCGAGTGGCGCTCATCCAGCGCGAGCGCGCCACGTCGAGCGACGACGGCCCGGAAACGGCCCCGTCGGAGCCCCAGCCGCCAGTCGAGCGCGGGGAGACGCGGTACGTGGAGATCGAGGACATCGGGAAGCAAGGCGACGGCATCGCGCGCGTCGAACGCGGGTACGTCATCATCGTGCCCGGGGCGGACGTCGGCGAGCGCGTGAAGGTGGAGATCACCGAAGTGAAGTCGAACTTCGCGGTCGGCGAGATCCTCGACGAGGACATCTGAGACCGTCGACTCCGCATCCGCCGGCTTCGACGCCGGTGACTTCGAGGGTTCGCTAGCGTTCCTTTTTTACATTAGACGCATCTAATCTCGTGTAGGAGTCATGCTCAGCGACGTGATGGAGGACTACCTGAAGGCGATCTACGAGCTACAGGACGAGTACGGACCGCCGGTGGGGACGTCCGCCATCGCGGAGCACCTCGACGTGACGTCGCCGACGGTGACGAGCATGCTGGAGAAGCTCGCGGATCGCGGGCTCGTCGACCGCGAGAAGTACAAGGGCGTGGAGCTCACCGAGGAGGGGAAGACGGTTGCGCTCGAGGTCCTCCGGCATCATCGCCTCCTGGAGACGTACCTCACGGAGCACCTCGAGTACGACTGGACGGAGGTTCACGACGAGGCTGACGTCCTCGAGCACCACATCAGCGAGGAGTTCGAGCGACGGCTCGCGGCCGCGCTCGACGAGCCGACCGTCGACCCCCACGGCGACCCGATCCCCGGCGCGGACTTGAGCGAGCCGGAGGCGAGCGAGCACACGCGTCTGGCGGACCACGAGGCCGGGGACGAGGTCGAGATCGCTCGCGTGAGCGACCGCGACGACGAGGAGCTCCGGTACCTCCAGGACGCGGGACTCACGCCGGGGACGATAGTCGCCGTCGTCTCCGTCGCGCCGTTCGGGATGGTGACCGTCGACGTCGACGGCACCGAGCAGAGCCTCCCGGAGGCGGTCGCGGCGTCGATCGAAGTCCGGGAGCCGACTGTCGTCGACGCCGACGCCGACGAGGAGACGGAAGTCGACGAGACCACCACCGAGGACGCCGACGACGCCACGGACGACGTGGGGGAGGTGCCGGACGCGTGACGGCCGTGCCGTTCTGGGAGCTCGTCGCGATCGCCGCCATCGCGCAGCTGACCGTGCTGCCCGGCGAGAAGGTCCAGTTCATCATCGCGGGGCTGTCGACGCGGTACAATCCGCTCGTCGTCGTCGCGGCCGCCGGGAGCGCGTTCGCGCTCTGGACGATAGTCGAGATCCAGGCCGGCCAGCTCATTCAAGCGGTCCTGCCGGGCGCGTGGCTGGAGGTGTTCACGGGCACGATGTTCCTCGTGTTCGCGTACCTCCTCGCTCGCTCCGCGCCCGAGCCCGGCGAGGGCATCGGTGACGGCGCGGTCGACACGGAGACGGACGGCGGCGTCGCGAGCGTCGAGGAGGCGGGCGGACTGCTCGCGGGTGACGTCGACGACGCGACGGTGTTCGGTCGGGACGTCCCGAACGTCCTCGGCGGGTTCGTCCCCATCTTCGCGATGATGCTCACCGGCGAGTTCGGCGACAAGACCCAGATCATCACGATCACGCTCGCCGCGGAGTACGGCGCACGCGCCGGCATCTGGGTCGGCGAGATGCTCGCGATCGTCCCCGTGAGTCTCGCGAACGCGTACTTCTTCCACACGTTCTCGCATCGCTTCGACGTGCGGAAGGCCCACTTCGTCGGCGCGGCCGTGTTCGCGTTCTTCGCGTTCGACACCGCGCTCTCCCTCGGGTTCGGGGTCTCCGTCTGGGAGATGCTCGTCGGCGCAGTCACCGAGGCGCTCCCGCTCGCAGTCTGAACGACCGTACGCCAACTATCGATCGCGGGCGGAGGAAGCAGGGACGAGGCGGCGTTCGCCGACTGCGGTGGACTTTTCGTGCGGTCGCGTCCTACGTTTCGAGGAATGCCCTCGCTCGTCGCGTCGCTCGCCGTCGGCACCGTGTTCGGCCTGGCGCTGGCCGCGCCGCCCGGACCGATGAACGCCGTCATCGCCCAGGAGAGCGTCGTCCGCGGGTGGCGGGCCGGCGCGAGCGCCGGGATGGGTGCGTTCACGGCGGACGCGACGTTCTTCGTGCTCGCCGCGGTCGGCGTCGTCGAGTTCGTCGAGACCGCGCCGACGCTGAAAGCCGCGATGGTCGCGGCCGGCGGCGTCCTCATGCTGTACTTCGCGTACGGCGCGTTCGCCGAAGCGCGCGCCGGCACCGCATTCGGCGTCGAACGAACGACTGACAGCGAGACGCCCGCGAGTGACGGTGACGAACCGATCGACGACTCGGTTCCCGACGTCGGCGACGACCAGCGCGGGTTCACGAAGGCGTTCGCGCTCGCGATCACGAACCCGTACCAGATCGTGTTCTGGCTGACCGTCGGCGTCCGCATGCTCCGTCCCGGAACCATCGACGTCCTCTCGCACGCGCCCTACGTCGGCGGTGCACTCGACGGCGTGCTCGTCGTCACGACCGGCAGCCCCGCACTCCTCGTCGGGTTCTTCCTCGGCATCCTCCTCTGGGTCGCGGGGTTCCCCGCGACGCTCGTCGCCGCCGGGAAGCGCGTCGACGACTTCGCACCGGCGGTCGCCGGCACGAGCGCCGTCGTCCTCGCCGGGTTCGGCGTCGTCTTCGTCGCCGACGCTGTCGGCGCCTTCCTCTAAACGGACGCGACCCGTCGACAGATTGAGTCGACGACTCAGTGCAGGTCGATGTCGGGGTCGTCGACGGTCATCTCCGCGACCTCGGCCTCCAGCCACTCGCGGAACCACTTCACGCGCTTCAGGCGCTGGTACGCGATCGACTCCGCGGTATCGGACTCGATGCGGTCGACGGCGTCCTCGCCGCGGTCGAGGACGCGCTCGACCATCTCCGCGCTGTCCATGTGCGTGCGCGCCTCGTACCCCATCCGGAGGAGCATGAGCGCGGTCCCGTTCGCGCCGACCTTGTCGAGGATGTCCGCCTCGATCAGGCACTGGGTCTCCATCGGGAGGTCCGACAGGTCGTCCTGGTAGGAGTGGCGCTCGATGGAGCGACACACCTCGTCGACGAACGACCGCGGGAACTCCCCGTGGGTCTCGAGGTACTCGCGGGCGACGCGCGCGCCCTCCTCGGCGTGCACGTCCTGGTCGGCGTCGAGCTTCGCGATGTCGTGGAAGAGCGCGGCGACGCGCGTCACGTCCACGTCCGCGCCCTCGCGGTCGGCGATCTTCGCCGCGAGGTCGACGACGTTCAGGATGTGGTTGTACCGGTACTCCGCGGAGTGCCAGGGATACCAGCGCATCCGCCCGCCTTCCTCTTCGTTCTCGACGCTCGCGGCGAGGTAGTCGTACACGAACTGCTTCATCGCCGCGTACTCCTCGTCGGTGACGCGCCCCTCCTTTATCTCGACGCCCACGCGTTCCCACCTCGGAGAAGAACCGCAATCGAACTGTGCTTGGTCATTGTTGTGTCTAGAGACGCCCGTTCAACTCTTAGGCGTTTCGACACCCTACACTTACGTGCTGTGGCGTCCTCCCGGCGACCGTGACCGAGCGACGTTACCTCCAGGATGCGAGCGTCCGCGAGTTCGACGCGACAGTGACGGCCGTCCGCGGGGACGCGGTCGTCCTCGACGCGACCCACTTCTATCCGACTGGCGGCGGCCAGCCCCACGACACGGGCGTGCTCCGCACCGACGACGACGCGTACGACGTCGTCGACGTGGATCTCACGGACGAACTCGAGCACCACCTCGACCTCGACGGATCCGACGACGACGGCGGCGGAGCCGACGCCGACCGCGACGACGCGAAACTCGACCTCGCGCCGGGCGATACCGTCGTCGGCGTCGTCGACGACGCGCGCCGGAGCGCGCACTCGCGGTACCACACCGCCCAGCACCTGCTCTCGGCGGTGCTCCTCGACGAGTACGACGCCCGGACCACCGGCAATCAGCTCTACGAGGACCGCGCGCGGCTGGACTGCGAGTACGAGCGCTTCGACGACGACGACCTCGACGCGATCGAGTCCCGGCTCAGCGAACTCGTCGCGGCCGACCACCCCGTGCGATGGTACGAGATGGACCGCGACGTCGCCGACGCGGAACTCGACACCGACCGGACGCGCATCGACCTGCTCCCCGAGAGCATCACCGAACTCCGCATCGTCGAGATCGGCGGCGACGGTCCACGCGGGCACTGCGAGCCCGCCGACGCCGCCGACGAGCCCATCGATCGGACGGCGTGTGCCGGCACGCACGTCACCGGCACCGGCGAGATCGGCGACGTGACCGTCACGGGCCGCGAGACCGCCGGAAGCGGCGAGGAACGTATCCGGTTCGTACTCGAGTAGATCCGGGCCGGGCGCGCCCGCGTCGCTCGCGGTCCCGCACTCCCCTCGCACATCCGAACGCTTTCAGCGGCGGCCGCACGACGAACGGACATGAACGTCATCGACGTCCTCCCGCGGGACGCCATCCCGAGCGTGGACGACCCGACGTACGAGCCGGTCGCGGAGTACGCCAACGACCGCGACGACGAGGTCGTGGTCGTCGACAGCGTCGCGTCGGCGACGCGACGAGCAGACGGAACCGCGAGCGGCGGTTCCGTCGACGGCGACCCGGTGCGCGCGTACCCGGTCCGATACCTCCACTACCACGAGATCTGTAACGCCGAGGTCGACGGCCGGGCGATCGCGGTGACGTGGTGTCCGCTCTGCGGGAGCGCCGTCGTCTACGACAGGACCGTCGAGACGCCCGACGGCGAACGCGTCCTCGAGTTCGGCGTGAGCGGGACGCTCGCGGACGACGACCTCGTGATGTACGACCGCGAGACCGACAGCGAGTGGAAGCAGTCGGCGGGCGTCGCCATCTCGGGGGCGCTCGAGGGCACGGAACTGGACGTCCTCCCGGCGGCGATGACGACCGTCGGCGCGTTCGCGGACGCGAACCCGGACGGCGAGGTGCTCGTCGCCCCCGGCGGGGAGAGCGAGGCCGCGAGCGACACCGACGACCCCGCCGCGATCGACTACGACGCCACGCCGTACGAGTCGTACTTCGAGATGGACGGGTTCGGGCTCGCCGCGCACCGCGGAACCGGCGACGAACGCGACTGGGAGCGCGAGGACCTCGACCCGAAGACCGTCGTCATCGGCGTCGAACGCGACGGCGACGCACTCGGGTTCGCGCTCGACCGCCTGGAGGCGAACGGGAGCGTCGCGCACGCCACCGTCGGCGACGCCGACGTCGTCGCGTTCGCCACCCCCGACGGCGTCCACGCCTACGAGAACCCCGGATTCGGATTCGACCGCACCGCCGAACCCGGCACGTACCGCGCCGACGGTGCACGCTGGAAGGGAGCGACAGGAAAGAGCGACGACGCCCGCGAACTCGAGCGCCTCCCAGCGCGCCGCCTGTTCGCGTTCGCCTGGCAAGACGACCACGGCCCCGACGCCTTCTGGACGGCCGGCTGACGCCGCAACCGTCGTTGTGACTTCGGACGCACCGACTGCTAACGGCCGTCGTGTTCCACAGATCGAAAGAGACTCCCTCGAAGCCAGCCGGTTCGCGTCGGCGACGACGCCGACCGACGATACCGACCGACGACCCTTACTCGTCGTCGCCGTCCTTCATGTGCGAGAGCTGATCGACGAGCTCCTCGTTCGAGAGGTCGGACTCGAAGGAGACGTCGCCGTCGTGCTCGCTCTCGTGGACGTTGACCGCGTCGTTCTCCTCGATGTCGGTGTCGTCGTCCTTCTGCTCGGATTCGTCGTAGCTACCAAAACCCATACTGGGTTCGTCGAGCGCAGCGCGGAAAAGCTAGCCGATTCCCCGACAGTCACGACACGCGCTCACGCGCCACAGCGACGCGGGCCGCGACACGCATCCCACGGTCGACACGCACCCGACGTCGACGGTGACCCCGAACGACGCGTCCCCGAGGGCGTCCCGGCCTACACGTCCTCGACGGTGCCATCGACCTCGACGAGGAGGTCGCCCGAGCCACTCACCGAGATCGCACACCCCGCGTACTCGAACGCCGTCCGCCCGAACCGGAGCCGCTCCCCGGGAATCGCCGCGAACAGTCCGTCCAGTGCATCGGCGTCCACGACGGAGTGAAGCGGCGGGAGCGAGAGCACATCCGTCCGCGTCGCCGCCGCGACAGCCTCCACGACGGCCTCGCTCGTCGACCGCTCGGCCGGGTCGAAATCGGTCCGGTACGCGTCCGCTTCGGGGTCGTACTCCACGTCGACCGCCAAATCCGCGGTCTGTAACGGCTCGAATGCGACGTCGTTCCCTGAATGCATTAGTTCGATTCACGCGACCGACGGCGTTCATCGTTCGTCCTTCAAGTGAACGCCGTTCAAGTACCGACCAATGGGTCGGCGACGGTCACGTCTCGTCCGGGCCGTCGACGAGCGTGTGCTCGACGAGTCGATGCGTCCCGCGCCGGAGCCGCGACCCGAACGACTGCCCGGTGATGCCGACCTCGCTCGCGAGGTCCGCGAGCGAAACCTCGCTGGGACTCCGATAGTACCCGTTCTCGTACGCGAGCACGAGCGCCTCGCGTTGCTCGTCGGTCAACCCGTACGACTGCCCGGGCGTCACCTCGGAGAGGTGATGGAGGCGCACGAGCGACGCCCGGACGTCGGTGGCGTCGCAGGACGCCTGGAACGCGGAGAGCTGGTCGGCCGACTGCGCTCGGAGCTCGAACCGCCAGCCGTCGAGACTGCCGGTCGCTGACACGACCGTGAGGTCGGACGTCGCGATCGCGCGCATGATCCCCAGGTACTCCGGGTTCCACTCAGCGCGGAACAGTCCGCGGTCGCCGAGGTCCTCCATCAGCGTCACCGACCGGAGCTCGGGGAGGTCCGCGAACGCCCTTGCGAAGGCATCCAGGTCCGACTCGGGGTCGTACACCCAGAAGTACGGCATCACCGTATCCTCGTTCGGCACTACGCGGTCGAGTTCGAGCGTCGCGTCCGGCCGCACCTCGAACGCGACGCCCAGCGGGAATTCCGACGTCGGGAGCGCGAACTCGGCGATTCTCGTCACGGCTCGGCACTTGGACTGCAACCAAAATAAACGTAGGTTACCTGGTACCAACGCGTCGGGCGCTGGCGCGGGACCGTCGAAGCCCGAGTTCGTACCGTGTGGGCTCCGCGGTCGAACTGACCGAATCAGGTCGACATCGTGTCGCACTGCCATCCGGGATCCTGCCCCGTCCGCTCGATGAGGTCGGAGCGGCACGCCGGACAGTAGTCCGGCCGGGAACTCGCCGACCGGGGGACGTAGACTGCGCCGCCACACTCCACGCACGCATCGTCGACGACCGTCGCACAGTCGACGCACACGTTGAAGTCGTCGACTGTGAGATCGCGCAGCGGTTCGAGTTGTTTATCCAACAAATACTCGTCGATGGGCGCCTGACAGTTGTGACACGGTTGCATCTCTATGCAAGAACAACCCATGAGATACCGTCACAAATACCTGCCGGCACCCCACACTCCCTCGAGTCCCGCAACCACTCCCGAACCAACGCAGTAGCTCTCTGGCGTGAAAATGAAAGAACGAGAAATCGCCAATCGCACCGGACGACCGACGAAGACCGTAGTTACTTGCGAACGAGGTTCGTCGCGCGCGGTCCCTTCGGCGAGGACTCGATATCGAACTCGACCTCCTGCCCCTCCTCGAGGTCAGGCCCGCCAACGTCCTCCATGTGGAAGAAAACGTCCTCGTCGTCGTCGACGCTGTCGTCGTCAGTCGAAATGAAACCGTAGCCGCCCGTGTCGTTGAAGAAGTCAACCTTACCTTCTGCCATTACACCCATACACAGGACCGCCCCGCGGATAACCCTTGCGAGAGTCGAGTTACCACGACCCGCCACCACCGACACGACCGACAACGAGGCGACCACCACCCCGTGCGAATATCGACCCCAGACCGCTCCGTTCGTCCCGCTTTCCGCCTCGAACACGCCGGATTACCTACCGGCACTCACCTTCGTTCGAAGTCGAACAGTCCCGGGCGGATATCGAACCACGGTCGCAGCAAGCTGCTCCCTGCTTCGAATCCGCCGGATGGACTACCTGCTGCTCACGTTCGTTCGCAGGAGGATAGTCCCGGGCGGATATCGAACCTTCACCAGACGTGCTCGCTCACTTCGTTCGCTCCGCGCGACTGGTGGGATTCGAATCACGCAGTGGGCGACTCGCTCGTCACCTTCGTTCCTCGCGAGTAGTCCCGGGCGGATTCGAACCGCCGTCAATGGCTCCAAAGGCCATTATGATTGGCCACTACACCACGGGACTGCGGGCGGGAGTTCTCCGCGGACGGTAAAGAGGGTTACTTTCCAGTGCTACTGCTGGACGTGGTCGCCGATGGTGTTTCGGAGGATCTCGCTCGTGCCCTCGTAGATCTCGTTGAGTTTCGCGTCCCGGTAGAAGCGCTCGGCGGGGAAGTCCTTCGTGTACCCGTAGCCGCCGTGGATCTGGATGCCTTCGTTCGCGACCTCGCGACTGATCTCGCTCGCGTACAGCTTCGCCTGCGCGGCCTCCTTGATGAAGTCCTCGCCGCGGATCTTCTTGTCCGCGGCTTTGTGCATGAGCATCTTCGCGGCCTGGACCTTCGTGTCCATGTCCGCGAGCTTGTGCTTGATGCTCTGGAACTCGCCGATGGGCTGGTCGAACTGCTCGCGCTCCCCGGCGTAGTCGACGGCCTGGTCGAGGGCGGCGCGCGCGATGCCGACGCCGCGTGCCGCGATCGTGATGCGGCCACCGTTCAGCGTCTTGAGTGCCTGCACGAACCCGCGGCCTTCGTCGCCGATGAGGCGGTCCTCGGGGACGTAGCAGTCGTCGAAGCGGAGTTCGGCGGTCGGACAGCCCTTGTCGCCGAGTTTGTCCTCCGTGCCCTCGACGACGAAGCCGTCGTCCTCCTCGGGGCGGACGACGAAGGAGGAGATGCCCTTGTTGCCGGCGTCGGGGTCCGTCTTCGCGAAAACCGTGATGGTGTCGGCGACGGAGCCGTTCGAGATCCAGAGCTTCCCGCCGTCGATGACGTAGCCGTCGCCGTCGCGCTCGGCGGTCGTGTCCATCGCGGGGACGTCGCTCCCGGCGCCGGCTTCGCTGAGCGCGAACGCGCCGACGTCTTCGCCTTCGGCGAGCGGCGTCAGGTACTGCTCCTTCTGGGCGTCGCTCCCGAACTCGTAGAGCATATTCCCCGCGAGCGAGATGTGCGCCGCGACGACGGTGCCGAGGCCGCCGCTGCCCCGCGAAATCTCCTCGATGCCGATGGCGTAGGAGTGATAGTCCAGGCCGGCGCCGCCGTACTCCTCGGGGAACGGCATCCCCATCAGGCCGAGTTCCGCCATGTCGTCGACGAGGTCCCGCGGGAACTCGTCGGTCTCGTCGATCTCGGCGGCCTGCGGGACGACCTCCTCGTCGACGAACTCCGAGACCATGTCTCGGATCTGCTTCTGCTCCGGGGAGAGACTGAAGTCCATACGCGGACGGTCGGTCGGCCGTTCCTTTACTTTTCCCTTCCCCGAGTGCGTTCGGAACGCGCGGCACTCGCCGTCGGCGGGTTCGAGCAGCGCGTCGCCTCGATGGGGGACAACTTCTATTGTCGGCGACGGCGTACGTTCCGCCATGTACGTCCGGGACGCGAAGAACAGGGACGAGGTCTGGTTGCTCGACCGCATCGAGGAGATGGGGCTCGACGACACGGCGTTCCGGTCGCGCGACTACGTCATCGCGGTCGACGAGGGGTCGGACGAGCGCGCGGGCTTCGGACGCATCCGCGTGCACAAGGCCGACGAGCGCGAGCGCACGCAGAGCGGGCGGACGGACCGGGCGCCCGCGGACGTCTGCGAGATGACGAGCATCGGCGTGCTCGACGGCTGGCGCGAGCAGGGCGTCGGCGCGCACGTCGTGGAGCGCCTCGTTGAGTACGCGAGCGACGAGGAATTCGAAGTGGTGTACGCGTTGACGGACGAGGCGTCGTACCTCGCGCAGTTCGGGTTCGAGTCGATGCCCGCCGAGGAGCTACCGGAGGCGCTCGGGGAGCGGCTGGCGGAGAAGCGCGATGGCGTGGCGCCGGACGCGACGCCGATGCGACTCGACGTCGACGCGTTCTCGGTCCCAGAGTCGTTCCGCGAGCGATTCAAGACCGCGAACAAGGACGAGGAGCCGCCGGACGCCGACGAATCCGCGGAGGACTTCGGGATCGACGAGGAGACGGCGACGTACAAGTACGACACCGGCCGGTAACGCGTTCGGTCGTCGTGGTGTCGCGAACCGTCAGAACTGCGTGCCGTCGTTCGTCTCGTCGTCCTCGTCGCCGTATCGTTCTTCGCCGACGTTGCGGATGAACCCGTACTTGAATCCGATGTACCCGAGGATGGATATGGTGAGGATGGGTGGCAGGATCATGAACCCCCAGAGCGGGTCGATCCCCCACCAGAGCAGGAGCAGCACGTTGGCGAGCCCGATGACGACGAACGGCGAGACGTAGAGCGCGGCTCGTGCGCGACTGGTGCCGGCCGTCTCCTCGTTCGTCGGGAGCGCGTCCATACTCGACGGTGAGGTGCGTACGGGCAAAAACGGCGTGGTCCGCGAGTCGGATCGCTCCGTGCCGCGAGACTGACGCGTCCGGGCGTCGCGTTATCGCGGTGATTTAAGACGGACGTCACCCTCGGTTCTCGTATGTTCGACCAGGACGACCTCGAAGCGATACGGGAGGGCCGCGAGGACTGGGCGGCGGAGGACGTCGACCCCGTCCTGGATCGCTTCGGCGAGCGAAAGGACGCGTTCACGACGGACACGGGCGGGCACGAGGTCGATCGGCTGTACACGCCGAACGACGTCGCGAATCTCGACTACGAGGAGGACCTCGGGTTCCCGGGCCGGGAGCCGTACACGCGCGGCGTGTACTCGACGGGCTACCGCGGGCGCCTGTGGACGATGCGGCAGTACGCTGGGATGGGGACGCCCGCGGAGACGAACGAGCGCTTCAACTACCTCATGGACGAGGGCCAGACGGGGCTGTCGATGGCGTTCGACCTGCCGACGCAGATGGGGCGGGATAGCGACGACGAGATGGCCGCGGGCGAGGTCGGGAAGTCCGGGGTCGCGATCGACACGCTCGCGGACATGGAGACGGTGTTCGAGGGCATTCCCCTCGACGAGGTGTCGACGTCGATGACGATCAACGCGCCCGCGTCGGTCCTCCTGGCAATGTACATCGCGGTCGGCGACCAGCAGGGCGTCGACCGCGAACAGCTCCGCGGAACCATCCAGAACGACGTGCTGAAGGAGTACATCGCGCGGAACACGTACATCTATCCGCCGGGGCCGTCGATGCGGATCATCACGGACATCTTCGAGTTCTGCGCCGCGGAGACGCCGAAGTTCAACACGATCTCCATCTCCGGCTACCACATCCGCGAGGCCGGGTCGACGGCCGCCCAGGAGCTCGCGTTCACGCTCGGGGACGGCATCGAGTACGTCGAGGCGGCGCTCGACGCGGGCCTGGACGTCGACGAGTTCGCGCCCCAGCTCTCCTTCTTCTTCAACGCGCACAACAACGTGTTCGAGGAGGTCGCGAAGTTCCGCGCCGCCCGTCGGATGTGGGCGAAGATCATGGAGGAGCGCTTCGACGCGGACAGCGAGAAGTCGAAGCAGTTGAAGTTCCACACGCAGACCGCGGGGTCGATGCTGACCGCCCAACAGATCGAGAACAACGTCGTCCGCGTCGCCTACCAGGCGCTCGCGGCCGTCCTGGGTGGGACCCAGTCGCTACACACGAACGGGAAGGACGAGGCGCTGTCGCTGCCGACGGAGAAGTCCGTGCGGACCGCGCTGCGCACCCAGCAGATTCTCGCGCACGAGTCCGGGGCGGCGGACACTATCGACCCGCTCGCTGGCAGTTACTACGTCGAGAGCCTGACGGACGAGATCGAGGCGGAGGCGTTCGAGCTCCTCGACGAGGTCGACGAGCGCGGCGGGATGCTTGACGCGGTGGAGTCCCAGTGGGTGCAGCGCCAGATCCAGGACGTGGCGTTCGACCGCCAGCAGGAGATCGAGAGCGGCGAGCGCATCATCGTGGGCGTGAACGAGTTCGAGGTCGACGAGGAGCCCGAGATGGACGTCGAGGAGGTCGAGCCCGAGCAGGAACGCCGGCAGGTCGAGAGCCTGGCGGAGACGAAGGCCGCGCGCGACGACGAGGCGGTCGACGCCGCGCTCGCCGCACTGGAGGACGCGGCGGCGAGCGACGAGAACGTGATGCCGTACATCGTCGACGCCGTGAAGGCGTACGCGTCGGTCGGCGAGATCTGCGACGTGATGCGCGGCGTCTTCGGCGAATATCAACCCGGGAGCGCGCTTTGAACTGACTCAGCGGGCATACGGCGACCGCCAGGTCGCCGTTTCTGCGGGGGACTGACTCAGCGAGCATACGGCGACCGCCAGGTCGCCGTTTCCACCCGCTGACTCTTCGAGCATGCGGCGAAACGTTTTCGTCCCGGGTCTCGGTACGTGATCGCAAGATGACTGAAAGGGCGGACGCTACTGGGTGGAGAGGGCGCTCGCTCGCGGGCGTCGTCGCCCCCGTTGCAGACCCGCAGACCTACCGGAACGTCCTGTACCTCTTCCTGGCGTTCCCGCTCGGGCTCGGCTACTATTTCCTGCTCGTGTTCGGGTTGGTACTCGGCGTCGCGCTCGCGGTGGTCGTCGTCGGCCTCCTCGTCCTGCTGGGGGTGGTCGTCGGCTCGCGGTTCCTCGCGTCGTTCGAGCGGTCGCTAGCGAATCGACTGCTCGGGACGGAGATCGCCGACCCCGACGACGTCGATCGCGATGCGAGCGGCGTCGTGGAGACCGCGAAGGCGTACCTCCGCGCCGGCTCTACCTGGGGCGGGCTCGGCTTCGTCGCGCTGAAGTTCCCCGTCGGAGTCCTCTCGTTCGTCCTCCTGGTCTCGCTCCTGGGGACGGCGATCGAACTCCTCCTGCTGCCCGTCTACCCGGGTGGTGCGTTCAACGTGGAGGTGGCCGGATGGGTGGTCGCCCGGAGCTTCGAGACGACCACCGAGCGGCTTCTCGCCGTCCCCGCCGGTGCCGTGCTCGGGGTCGTTGCCGTCAACGTCCTGAACGCGTTCGCCGACGCGAACGCGTCCATCGCGTCGTCGCTGCTGGGTTCGAACGCCGACGCCTGCGAGTAGACGGCGTCGAACCGGGTCGTGGGAGGACTCCCGGTCAGGCCTCGCCGTTCCGTCTGCCGGTCGCGACGACGTCCTCGGCGCCGTCGATGTCGCGGTGCACGACGACGACCTCCTCGGGGAGGTCGCGGTCGTACTTGATGTTCGCCGCGTACTCGATGGCGCCGACGCAGTCCTGGCAGGCTTCGCCGTCGGGCGCGGTGGCGTCGAGGACGAGCGTGGCTGTCCGGGATTTCTCGTCGTAGCCTGCGTCGGCGATCGCGAGTTCGTGGCAGGGGTTGGAGGCGACGAACGTACCGTCGACGCGGACGCGTTCGCCGTCGTACGCGATGGTCGCGGTGTCTTCGTCGTCGCTCGCGCAGCCGCGGTTGGTCGCGTCGACGCTCGTGCTCGCCACTTCCGGTCGCGCGCAGTAGACGAGCGTGCTCGCGGTGCCGTAGTCGACGATGTCTGTCTTCCCGAGCGCGTAACTGGTGCCGGAGTCGTTGCAGTCGAACCACTGGCGGCCGACGGTGACGGTCCCGAAGGACTCGCCGTCGACGGAGACGGTGAGCGCGTACCGGGTCGGCACCCGGAGTTCGACCGCGAACGTGTAGCCGGCGGGGACGGTCACGGATCCGATGGCTTCGGCCTCCTCGGTCGCGCCGTCGGCGTACGCCATTCGAACCTCTCGCTCGCGGTCGACGCGGTTCCAGAACGTCAGGTCGTGTGGCTGGTTGCTGTTCGGGAACGCGACGGAGTCTCGGTCGCCTACCGCGAACGTCTCGACCGGGCCGCCCTCGGGGTTCCACTCCGGGTCGAATTCGCTCTTCTCGCGGGCGTCGTCGGAGTCGGTCGTCCGCGTCGGCGGGTCCGTCGTCCCGTCGTCGGCCCCGTTCGGTGTCGTCCCGGTTCCGCCACCGGTGCCGAGCGCCTGGAGGCAGCCGGCACCGCCGACCGCAGTCCCGGTCGCGGAGAGCGCGGCAAGGAGCGTGCGTCGCTTCATGCCCGAGTGGACGCGTCCCCCGGGTGACTCTCTTGTGCTAGGTGAAAGCTCCGTTTCAGCGGACTCGACGGGCGAGTATCGCGCCTAGACGACGTCGAGGAGTCTGTCGACGTCGTCTTTCGTGTTGTAGACGTGGAGGCTCGCGCGGACGACGCCCGCGGTCGGGATCGAGCGAATCTGGACGCCCGCGTCGGCGGCGCGCTCGACGGTCGCCTCCGGGTCTGGGTCGTGCCAGGAGACGAGGCCGGAGTGGTACTCGCGCGGGGAGACGAGGCGGTCGTCGCCGAGTTCGGCCTTGAGGTAGTCCGTGAGGTCGGCATTGTGGGATTCGACGACGTCCAATCCGACCGCTTCCATCATCTCGATGGCTTCCTTGAGGCCGGCGTACGGTGCCGGTGCGACGGTCCCGAACTCGAAGCGCTTTGCGCCCGCTTCGTACTCGTAGGGGTCCGCGTAGGGGTCGACGAGGTTCCGGTAGCCGAGCTGGACGGGTTCGAGCGTCTCCGCGAACGATTCGTCGACGTAGAGGTAGCCCGCGCCCCACGGCCCGAGCAGCCACTTGTGCGCGGAGCCGGCGACGGCGTCCGCGCCCCACTCGTGGACGGAGAAGGCGTGCTGGCCGGTCGACTGGACGGCGTCGACGAGCACGCGCGCACCGGCGTCCTGCGCGATCTCGGTCAGTTCTCTGACGGGCGCGAGCACGCCGCTCGTCCAGCAGATCGAGGAGAACGTCGCGAGCGTCGCGCCGTCGACTGCCGCGGCCCACTCGTCGGGGTCGATGCGGCCGGCGTCGGTCTCGACGACGCGCACTTCGACGCCGTACTCGTCGCGGAGCCGGCGCCAGGGGAGGATGCCGGCGGCGTGCTCGGCGTCAGTTCGCACCACGACGTCGTCGGAGTCCCAGTCCATCGCGAGCGGGAGTCGACCGATGCCGTCGGTCGTACTCCCCGTGAGCGCGACCTCGACGGGGTCCGCGTCGACGTGTGCGGCGACGGTCTCGCGGACGTCCTCGAATAGCGCGAACGCGGGTTCGTACATGCCGTCGGTCGCTGGCGTCTCGAACTCGTGGTGCTCGTAGGACGCCTCGACGGCGTCCACGACGCGACGCGGGCTCGGGCCGCTCGCGCCCGTGTTCAGGTACGTCGTCTCCCGCAGCGCCGGCGTGTCCTCGCGGATCGCGGAGGGATGCATGCCCAAAACCTCGAACGCTGCGGACAAATCGCTGTGGGTCCCATCGACCGACGCTCGCACACGCGGAACGCGCGAACGTCCGACCACACGAACTTACGTCGCCGCCGGCCGCACGCCCGGACATGCACTTCGACCACGCCGGCATCGCGACGACCGACGCGAACGACCTCGCCAGCCTCTACGTCGACCTCCTGAACGCCGAGCGCGTCCACCGCGAGGAGTTCGACGGGATGCGCGTCGTGTTCCTCGACACCGGCGACGGCTACCTCGAACTCCTCGAACCCCTCACCGACGAGGGCGCTATCGCGCGCTACCTCGCCGAGCGCGATGGCGGCATCCACCACGTCGCGTACGCGACCGACGACGTTGAAGCGGCGTTGGCGAATGCTCGCGACATCGGCGTCGACCTGATCGACGAGGAACCGCGACCGGGCGCGTGGGGGCACGACGTCGCCTTCTGTCACCCGAAGTCGACCGGCGGCGTGCTCGTCGAGTTCGTCGAGCACTAGCCAGAGAAGAAAGCGGCGTGTAACTGTTCTCACACCCGGCAACAGCTACCGATTGATTCGGGAGAGACGGGGCGAGCGCTTACCGCCGGAGGTGGCGAGCGCACGACTTTCCGAGTATTTCGATTCAGCTCGCAGAACTGTGAGAAGACCTCTCATCGCGCCGTCCATGGCGTCCCCCAGGGGACTGCCGGTTTTTCGTGGGCTTCGGTCGTCGATCGAGCGGTCTCCTCATTCGTGTTCAGAGTCCGTGGTATCTGATGCCGATGACGGAGGCGATGTCTCGACCCCACCGCGCCAACTGAGCAGGACCTCTCGGAGCGTGAGCTCCCGAATGTCGGGATAGCGTGATTGTTCGGTCTGTGCGTAGTTTACCAGGGTGAGAAGAATCACGCCGCCGATAGTGTTGCCCAGCATCACCGGAAGCCAGTACTCGATGCCGACGGCGAACGCCCCGGAGTCGGTGAGAATCAGGAAATAGAACACTTCGCACGCAGCCGTTATGACGTGGTAGAGATCCGTTGCAGCGATCAGGTAGAAGGAGATATAGATGATGACCAGCCGGGAAATCGTATCCTGTGCTGCGTGATCGAGCCATACCACCCCGGCGACCAACCATCCAGCTACGAGCGCCCGGTTGAAGACTGTCCACCACCCGTGGTCGAGTCCATTACTGACGAACGTCGTACCGGTCTGGAGCGCTTCTGGCGAGAATATCCCCCCCTGTGCCAGGAGGTATGCACCGAGTCCCGCTCCGACCACGTTGCCGAACAGGACGATACCCCAGACGCGAAGTAGTAACGGAATGCTGGCGAGTCGAGAGAGAACCAACGCAACGGGTGGGAGCGTGTTTTCGGTATACAGTTGGTAGTGACCGAGGATGATATAGAGGAATCCGATCGGATACAGGATCGCGCCCAGGAACCGGTTTTCGGGAAACATATCCGTACCGACAGTGTGCCCGAGGAACGTGAGGGTGATGGCGAATCCGGCCGCCAGGCCGCTGAAAAAGAGCCGCTGTTTGCTGGCCGCGATCTCTTCGGTCGCACTCGCCAGAATCCGTTCGTAGATCTCGTTCGCCGAGAACCGGTCCCGAACAGCCCACCCGGCCGCCGGTGCGCCGGATGCGGCACGGTCGAGTGAGTCGCGAACCTCGTTACGTGAATCCTCGTCCTCACGCTCGCTCATTATGGGTACCTGCGCTACGGAGGACAATCGTATTTTCGCCCGCTATCGTTCTCTTGGTCGCGAAGCTGTGTATACCGCAACTGCTCCATACGCAGCTTTGTCCCATCGGTCGTTTCACTGGACTCGGACGGAAGGCGATCCCCCGAGGATCGTTATGACGCCCGTGAGAGCAGTCCTCGGGGGGTCGACGCGGCCGTCAAGCGGCGGCTGCGAACCGCTCATCGGTGACCGTTCCGCCTGGGATTCGGCGGGCGCGTGTCCAGCGCGTACGCGTCCGGGTCGACGGGGACGAGGCCGGTATCGCGCTCGAGGTCGGGGTCGTCGACGAGCACGAAGTCCGTCGTCTCCGGGTCGTCGCGCTCGACGAGCACGAAGTCGGTCTCGACGCTCTCTATGACTGCGGGATAGTTCAACGTCGGGTCGGCGACGGGCACGAGGTCCGTGTCGCGGACGACGACGAACCCCGTCTCCTCGGTCTCGGGGTCGCGGACCACGAACCCGCGCTCTGGTTCCTCGAAGACCGCCGGCTCGGTCCCCGGGGCGTCCTCGGCCGGGACGAGGTCGGTGTCCTCCACGACGACGAATCCCGTCTCCGTCACCGCGTCGTCGACGTCGGCGTCCTCGGGGTCGACGAGCACGAAGTCCACGTCGCGGTCGTCGTCGGCTGCGTCGGTCATGCGATAGATTACGCTCGCGGACGACTTGAATCGTTCCCCGACGACGCCCCCGCTACGGCCGGAGGTTGTCGCGGTCAGCGGTCGCGGATGGCGTCCAGTGCGAACGCGAGGAACTCGTCGACGTCCTCGGGTGGGGTCTCGCGCCACGTCGTCGCCGCGAGCTCGGATTCCTGGACGTCGAGGGGTTCGGGGTCGGAGACGGTCGCGACGAAGTGCGTCCAGACGCCAGTCGCGGACGCGTCGCCGTCCTGGAACGTCAGGTGGTGGACGCACGCCAGGTCGTCGACGTCGACGGCGAGCCCGACTTCCTCGTGGACCTCGCGGACGGCGGTGGCCTCCGGCGTCTCGCCGGGGTCGCGACCGCCGCCGGGGACGTCCCACTCGGCGTCGTCGCCGCGGACGTTCACGTAGAGGACGGCGCCGTCTCGCGCTCGACGGATCACGACGCGAGCACCGCCGAGCGCGTCCCGCTCGGCGTCCGCGACGAACTCGCTCGCGTCCGCCTCCTCGAAGCACCGCCGCACGACGGGGGCCGGACCGTACCGCTGGCGGAGCGCGTCGACGTCGTACGCGGTCTCGCGACCGGGCTCGGGCGGTTCCGTCGTGGAGCGCTCGGACATCTTCACGGACTCTCTTGGCGTCCGGTAAATCGTCTTCGGATTCGCGTTCGTCGTCGCCGCGGTCGCCACGCGCGGCGGCGACTGCGGCGCGGGCCTCGCTCAGGGCGCCCAGTCGTGCTCGTAGAACGCCGCGTACTCGTGGAGTCGCTCCGGGAGCGCGCCGAACCATCCCGCGCCCGCGACCTCCGTCTCCTGCACGTCTATCGTTCCGCCGTCGTACGCGGCCTCGAACGCGACGTACGCGAGGTGGATCTCGTCGTCGCTCTCGGGGTCGACGACGGTGACGTGCCGGATAGCGACGACGTCGGTGACGGTGCAGTCGACGCCGACTTCCTCGCGGACCTCGCGTTCCGCGGCCTCCTCGAACGTCTCCCCGGTCTCGCGACCGCCACCGGGCGGCCCCCACGTCTCGTCGTACCGGCCGAGCGCGAGCAGGACCCTGTCGCCGTCGGTCGCGGCGTCGTCCGGCATCGTCTCCGAGAACCCCGGGTGGTCTGCCTCCTCGCGGACGACGAAGCAGTACCCGCCGCCGAGGTAGCCCTCGTCGGCGTACCCGCGGAGCGTCTCGAACTCCTCGTCGGGCTCCTCGCGGGCGATCGACACGCCGACGCCCTCGCGCCCGTACTCGTCGAGCAACCGGGCGACGCGCTCGCGGACCGCCTCGCGGTTCACGTACTCGGGGGCCATGGATTCCGAACGGACGCCGGCATGGGACTAAGCCGCTTCGATGTCGGCTGCCTCCCGACGCTTCGCTCCGCGTGCGGCAGAACGTGGTCGAGCGCTCGACCTACCCGAAGCTCTCGACGTGGACGGCGTCCTCGTCGACGCCGGCGTCGACGAGCGCGTCGCGGGCGGTGCCACAGAACTCCTTGAACCCGAAGACGTACGCGTCCCCGATGTCGGCGTGCGCGCCGAGTGCGTCGACGAGCGCGTCCTCGCGATCGGGAGCGGTCTCGTCGAGGAACGCGACGGCCGCGCCCGCGTCCTCGAGGGCGTGCAGGCGGTCCTCGTGCACGAACCCGTCGTCCTCGTAGACGACCGCGACCGAGTGCCCGCGGTCGACCGCGCGCTCGGCGATGGCGACCGCCGGCCCGACACCGGGTCCGCCGGCGACCACGAGGACGTCGCCGCCGTCGTCGTAGCAGACATCGCCGAGCGGGCCCGCGACCGTCAGCTCGTCACCCGCCTCGCGGTCGGCGAGCCACGGCGTCACGTCCCCGTCGGGGTCGACCTCGACCGTCAGCTCGAACGTGCCCTCGGTGTCCGGCGACGAGACCGTGTAGTAGCGGTCCACGACCTCGTCGTCGACCGGCGCCTTCACCACGACGAACTGGCCGGGAAGTGCCGAGAACCCCGCGGGCGTCTCCACGTCCATCGCGACCGTCTGCGGTCCGACGTCGCGCACGCCAGCGACGACGACCTCGTACTCGTCCATACGCGAACGTCCCGTGGTCGAACCAAAGGCCTTCTCACTCGCACCCGAGCCCCCGGAGCGACGCGACCGCGGACTCCCGAGAGCGACGACGCTTTAGCGTACTGATTCCGGCGTCGTCGACCGGTATCTCCAGCGCGTCGGCGGGTGTTTCAGAAGCCTTTTGCCAACTCCCACGGTAGCCCTACCACAACATGGCTGAGGACTTCAACTGGGCTATCGGAGGCGAGGCCGGCGACGGGATCGACTCCACAGGCAAGATCTTCGCCCAGGCGCTCTCGCGGGCGGGGCGCCACGTATTCACCTCCAAGGACTTCGCGTCGCGAATCCGCGGCGGGTACACCGCGTACAAGGTTCGGACGAGCGTCGACGACATCCAGAGCGTCGTCGACCGACTCGACCTCCTGGTGGCCCTGACGCAGCGAACGATCGACGAGAACCTCGACGAACTCCACGAGAACTCCGCGATCATCTACGACGGCGAACGGTCCTGGGAGGCCGAGATCCCGGACGAGATGTACGCCGTCGACGTCCCCCTCAAGAGCCTCGCGGAAGAGGCCGGCGGGGCGATCATGCGTAACGTCGTCGCGCTCGGCGCGGCGTGCGAGCTCGCGGACTTCCCGATCGAGAACCTCGACGAGTCCCTCGAGAAGCGCTTCGGGGACAAGGGCGAGAAGATCGTCGAGAACAACAAGGAGGCCGCGCGCCTCGGGAAGCAGTACGTCCAGGACGAGTACGGGACGCTCTCGACCGAGGACTTCGACTTCGAGCTGGAGACGACGGACGCGGACTACGTGCTCCTGAACGGCGACGAGGCGATCGGGATGGGCGCCATCGCCGCAGGCTGCCGGTTCTACGCGGGCTACCCGATCACGCCCGCGACGGACGTGATGGAGTACCTCAAGGGCCGCATCGAGCACTTCGGCGGGCAGGTCGTGCAGGCCGAGGACGAGCTCTCCGCGATCAACATGGCGCTCGGTGCGGCGCGAGCGGGCGCGCGGTCGATGACGGCGACGTCCGGTCCCGGGATCGACCTGATGACGGAGACGTTCGGGCTGGTCGCTACCTCGGAGACGCCGCTCGTCATCGCGGACGTGATGCGTAGCGGGCCCTCCACGGGGATGCCGACGAAGCAGGAACAGGGCGACCTCAACATGGCGCTGTACGGCGGGCACGGCGAGATCCCGCGGTTCGTCCTCGCGCCGACGACGATCGACGAGTGCTTCTGGAAGACCGTCGAGGCGTTCAACCTCGCGGAGAAGTACCAGCTCCCGGTCTACCTGCTCGCGGACCTGAGTCTCGCGGTGACCGAACAGACGTTCGCGCCGGAGGCGTTCGACATGGACGCGGTCGAGGTCGAGCGCGGGAAGGTCGTGGACGACGCCGAGATCGAGGCGTGGCTCGACGAGGAAGGTCGGTTCACGCCGCACGCCGCCACCGAGGACGGCATCAGTCCGCGGGCGTTCCCCGGAACGGTCGACGGTGCGCACATGAGTACGGGCCTGGAGCACAACGAGCTCGGGCGTCGGACGGAGGACACGGACGTCCGCATGGAGCAGGTCGAGAAACGCCAGCGGAAGGTCGACACCGCCATCGAGCGCGAGGACTGGAACGTCCGCGAGTACGGGAACCCGGACGCCGACACGCTCGTCGTCTCGTGGGGGTCGAACGAGGGCGCGCTCGTCGAGGCGCTGGAGACGCTGGAGGCGAACGACGTCGACGTTCGCGTGCTGTCCGTGCCGTACATCTACCCGCGGCCGGACCTCAGCGAGGACGTCGCGGCCGCGAACCAGACGATCGTCGTGGAGTGCAACGCGACGGGGCAGTTCGCTGACCTCGTCGAGCACGACGTCCTGGAGCGCGTGGATCGAGTGAACAAGTACGACGGCGTGCGGTTCAAGGCCGACGAACTCGCCGTCGACATCGAAGCCGCGATGGAGGAGGCCTAACATGAGTAGCGAAGTCAAATTCACGGACTTCAAGTCCGACAAGCAACCGACGTGGTGTCCCGGGTGCGGTGACTTCGGGACGATGAACGGCATGATGAAAGCACTCGCGGAGACCGGGAACTCGCCGGACGACACGTTCGTCGTCGCGGGCATCGGGTGCTCGGGGAAGATCGGGACGTACATGCACTCGTACGCGCTCCACGGCGTGCACGGGCGTGCGCTCCCGGTCGGGACGGGCGTGAAGCTCGCGAACCCCGACCTCGAAGTGATGGTCGCCGGCGGCGACGGCGACGGGTACTCGATCGGTGCGGGGCACTTCGTGCACGCGGTCCGCCGGAACGTCGACATGACGTACGTCGTCATGGACAACCGCATCTACGGGCTGACGAAGGGGCAGGCGTCGCCCACGTCGCGCTCGGACTTCGAGACGAGCACGACGCCCGAGGGCCCCCAGCAGCCGCCTGTCAACCCGCTCGCGCTCGCGTTCGCGTCCGGGGCGTCCTTCATCGCGCAGTCGTTCAGCAGTGACGCACTCCGCCACCAGGAGATCGTCCAGGCGGCGATCGAGCACGACGGGTTCGGGTTCGTGAACGTCTTCAGTCCGTGCGTGACGTTCAACGACGTCGACACGTACGACTACTTCCGGGATTCCCTCGTGGACCTCGAAGAAGAAGGTCACGACCCGACGGACCGCGACGCCGCGAAGGAGAAGATCCTCGAAGCGGACAAAGAGTACATGGGCGTCATCTGGCAGGACGAGGACGCCACGTCCTACGAGGCCACCCACGGCGTCGACGCGAACATGAGCGAGATCCCCGACGGCGCGCCCGACGGCGCGATGGACCTCGTCCGCGAGTTCTACTAGACCACCTTTTTCCTGCGTCGGGTGCGCCTGCGGCGCACCGCTCCTTGGAAAAACGTGGGCGAAAAACCGCCCGAGCGCTCACTCCGTTCGCGCTCGGTTTAGGTGCGTTGGACTCGACCGCGACAGCCCTGCAACCGCACCGCGACCGCTCCGCGACCGCACCGCGACCGCTCCGCGACCGCACCGCGCCTGCCCTCCCCCTGCTCGCAGCGCGCGCAGTTCCGCGCGCGCTGCTCGCGGCCCGGTTCTTAGTCGAATAAGTGGGAGACCGCCGGTTGGCGCGCGCTGTCGCAGTCGCGCGACTGGAGAGGAGCGCGGCTGCGTCGATACCGTGCGAGGGACGACGAGCGAAGCGAGGAGTCGGTTGGGGAGGGTGAGGCTGCGGTGTGGTGCGGTCGCGGTGCGGGGAGTCATCGGCACCGGCACGAGGAGCGGTGGTCGTGAAGTAGCAATGCGTTCGCGGTGCGGTAGCGGTTCGGTCGCGATACGGAACGGTTGAGCGTCGAACGGCGAAGACGCCAATGATGCGACGATCAACTGATAGCGGGGGGTGTTCGTTAGTCTTTAACCACCGCGAGTCGAACGCTCGCGCAATGAGTGCGCAGAGCGCGGAGACCACGGAGCTGACGACGGTCATCGGGCTGGAGGTCCACGTCCAGCTGGAGACTGACACGAAGATATTCTGTGGGTGTCCGACGGCGCCGACCGACGACGCGAACACGCAGACGTGCCCGGTCTGTCTCGGGCTTCCGGGGGCACTCCCGGTGCTGAACGAGGCGGCGGTGGAGGCCGCGGTGAAGGTCGGGAAGGCGATCGACGCGGAGATCCCCGAGGAGACGCGGTTCCACCGGAAGAACTACTTCTATCCCGACTTGCCGAAGAACTTCCAGATCACGCAGTACGACGAACCGATCTGTGCGGACGGCGAACTCGAGATCCGCGTCGGCGGGGAGCGCCGGACGGTCGGCATCCGTCGCGCGCACCTCGAGGAGGACCCGGGGAGTCTCCAGCACGTCGGCGGAACCATCGACACCGCGGACTACACGCTCGTGAACTACAACCGGGCGGGGACGCCGCTGATGGAGATCGTGACGAAGCCGGACTTCCGCGCACCCGAGGAGACGCGCGCGTTCCTCGAGAAGCTCGAGGAGGTCCTCGAGTACCTCGGCGTGTTCGACGCGAGTCGCGACGGGAGTCTCCGCATCGACGCGAACCTGTCGCTCGTCCCGAGCGACGCCGTCGACGAGGACGGACAGATCAGCGAGGCCGTCCTGGAGGAGGCGAACCGGACGGAGGTGAAGAACATCTCGAGTCACAAGGGCGCGGAGACCGCACTCCAGTACGAGGAGGGCCGCCAGAAGGACCTGATGCGGCGCGGGAAAGCCGTCGCGCAGGAGACCCGGCACTTCAACGAGACCCATGGGTCGACGGTGTCGATGCGGTCGAAGGAGGAGGAGAAGGACTACCGGTACTTCGAGGAAGCCGACCTGCCGCCGCTGCAGGTCTCGGGGTGGAAGGAAGAGATCTCGATCCCCGAGTTGCCGGACGCGCGACGGGAGCGGTTCCGCGAAGAGTACGGGTTGAGCGAGGAAGCAGCGTCGAAGTTGACGTCGACGAAGCAAGTCGCGGACTTCTTCGAGGACGTCGCGGCGTCGTTCGACGCGGACCTGGCGGCGACGTGGGTGGCGGACGAACTCCTCGGCGAACTCAACTACCGCGACATGGCGGTGACGGAACTCGGCGACCGGCTGAACGAGGTCGAGCGTCTCGTGGAGCTGGTGGCCGAGGAGGAGATCACGGCGAAGAACGCGCGCGAGGTCGTGCTCCGGGGGATGCTCGACGACGGCGATTCGCCCGACGAGGTCGTCGAGCGCGAGGACCTGGGGAAGACCGACGAGGACGCGGTCGCGGCCGCCGTCCGGGAGGCGATCGAGGAGAACCCGGAGGCGGTTGCGGACTACGAGGAGGGCGACGACGGTGCGATCAACTTCCTCGTCGGGCAAGTGATGGGGAAGACGGGCGGGAGCGCGGACCCGGGGACGGTCAACGAGGAGCTGCGGGCGGCACTGGACTCCTAACAGCTCCCCCGCATTCTCGGGGTGGTGGCTTCGGGTCGAGGGTGCCAATAGGACTTTCTCCGTGGGTGTCGTTCCGGAGAGCATGACTGGGGGGTTCGACGGTGCGACTGGGACGTCGGCTGTCGGGGAGGACGCCGTGGTGTTGCTGGTCGGGGGAGACGACGCGCTGGCCGAGCGAGTCGCGTCGCGGCTGTCGTCGTCGACGCTGGACGTGACGGTCCGTACCGTCGGCGATCGGACGGACGTGCTCGAGGCAGTCGCGGACGTGGATTGCGTGGTGAGTACCGCGCCGCTCGGCGACGACGAGTTCCTGGAGGCGGTTCGGGCGCGCGACCCACGGCTGCCGTTCGTCTCGTACGCGCCCGTCGACGACGTCGCGGAGTTACTGGACGCGCTCGCGATGGGGTTCACGGACGTCGTGCCGCGCGAGGGGGAGACGTCGGTGGGCGTGCTCGCCAAACGCGTGACGGCAGCGGTCGAGGGGGCGCGGGTTCGCGAGCGAGCGAGCGCGCAAGCGACGGCGTTGCGCGCCGAACGCGACCGGTTCGCGGCGCTGTTCGAGCACATCCCTGAGCCGACGGTGTTCTACGAGATCGTCGACGGCCGGCCGGTCACGACCGACGTGAACCCGGCGTTCGAGTCGGTGTTCGGGTACGACGCCGAGACCCTACAGGGCGACGTGGTCGACGACTACATCGTCCCGGAATCGAAGGCGAACGAGGCGGCGACGCTGAACGACCGAATCGCGGACGGCGAGCATCTGGACTTGGAGGTGCGGCGGGCGACGGCCGACGGCGAACGCGAGTTCCTCCTGCGGGACGTCCCGGTTCCGGAGAGCGACGGGATGCGAGGGTACGCGATCTACACGGACATCACGACCCAGCGCGAGCGCGAGGACCGACTGCGGGAGGCGACGTCGCGCCTGGAGGCCCAGAACGAGCGCCTGGAGGCGTTCACGGGCGTCGTCAGTCACGACCTCCGACATCCGTTGAGCGTCGCGATGACGTACACGGAACTGCTCAAGGAGCGCCACGACGACGAAGACCTGGAGGCTCTCGACGGAGCGCTGGCGCGGATGGACGACCTCATCCAGGACCTCCTCGCGCTCGCCCAGCAGGGAACGGACGCCCAGGACCGCCAGTTGCTGGGGCTCGCGGACGTCGCCCGGGACGCATGGTCCGCGGTGGACACCGAGACGGCCACGCTCGACGTCTCGCTGGGCGACGCCGCGGTACGCGCCGACGAGAGCCGGCTCCGCCAGCTCTTCGAGAACCTCTTCGCGAACAGCGTCGAGCACGGCTCGACGAGCAACCCGATGCAGTCCGATGACAGCGTCGAACACGGCCAGGAGACGTCGGACGACCGGGGCGGCCTCGTGGTAACGGTCGGCGTCATCGACGACGACGACCGTCGCGGATTCTACGTCGCGGACGATGGCGTCGGCATCCCCGCGGACGAACGCGACCGCGTCCTCGAGCAGGGGTACAGCGGCGGGAGTGGCACGGGGTTCGGGCTCGCGATCGTCGACGCCGTCGCGGACGCACACGACTGGACGGTGACCGTCGAGTCGAGCGTCGACGGCGGCGTCCGGTTCGCGTTCACCGACGTCGACCTCGTCACGTGACGCGAACCGGATTCCAGGTCGGCCCGTGACGCGAGCCATATTTCGAGTCGTCTCGCACGCGCAGGCGGCCGGTCGCACGCCCCCGTAGGCGGCCGGTCGCGTGCACGCACACCCCTGCGTTGTCCCCGCCACTGCTTGCGGTTTTGCGGGCCCGAAACGTTGAAACCGGCCTCGGACCTACCTCTCGTCAATGACACGCCCCCGGAACGAGCGAGGTGCGGTATGGAACTGATCGTCACGGAGAAGGACAACGCCGCGAGACGCATCGCGGACATCCTCAGCGGCGAGAGTGCGACCGCGACGCGCGAGAACGACGTGAACGTCTACGAGTGGGGCGGCAAGCGCTGCGTCGGCCTGAGCGGGCACGTCGTCGGCGTGGACTTCCCGCCCGAGTACAGCGACTGGCGGGACGTCGAACCGGTCGAACTCATCGACGCCAGCGTCGAGAAGACGCCGACGAAGCAGAACATCGTCGCCACCATCCGCCTGCTCGCGCGGCGCGCGGACACCGTCACGATCGCGACCGACTACGACCGCGAGGGCGAACTCATCGGGAAGGAAGCCTACGAGATCGTTCGCGAGGTCAACGACGACGTCCCCATCCAGCGCGTGCGGTTCTCCTCCATCACGGACCGCGAGGTGACGGAGGCGTTCGCGAACCCGGACGACATCGACTTTGACCTCGCGGCCGCCGGCGAGGCCCGCCAGATCATCGACCTCGTCTGGGGCGCCGCCCTCACGCGATTCCTCTCGCTGTCCGCGCGCCAGCTCGGCGAGGACTTCATCAGCGTCGGCCGCGTGCAATCGCCGACGCTACGGTTGATCGTCGACCGCGAGCGCGAAATCGAGGCGTTCGACCCGACCGACTACTGGGAGCTGTTCGCGGACCTGACGAAGGCAACCGACGACTCGTTCGAGGCGCAGTACTTCTACCGGGACGAGGACGGGAACGAGGCCGAGCGCGTCCTCGACGAGGACGAGGCCGACGCCGTCCTGGAGGCGCTCCAGGACGCCGCGACGGCGACGGTGACGGACGTCGACCGGCGGACGCGCACTGACGACCCGCCCGCGCCGTTCAACACCACGCAGTTCATCCGCGCCGCCGGCTCGCTCGGCTACACCGCGAAGCGCGCGATGAGCATCGCCGAGGACCTCTACACCGCCGGCTACATCACGTACCCCCGGACCGACAACACGGTGTACCCCGAGGACCTCGACCCCGCGGAGCTCTTGGAGGAGTTCGTGAACCACCGCGAACTCGGCGACAGCGCCGAGAGCCTGCTCGAAGCGGAGGAGCTCTCGCCGACGGAAGGCGACGAGGAGACGACCGACCACCCGCCGATCCATCCGACCGGCGAGATCCCCGTTCGCGGGACGGACGTCGACGACGACGAGTGGGAGGTGTACGAGCTCGTCGTCCGCCGGTTCTACGCGACGGTCGCCGACCCCGCGAAGTGGGAGCACCTCAAGGTCGTCGCCGACGCGGCAGGCAGGACGCTGAAGGCGAACGGGAAGCGCCTCGTCGAGGCGGGCTATCACGACGTCTACCCGTACTTCTCCACCTCGGAGAACTACGTCCCCGACGTCACCGTCGACGAGGAACTCGACCTCGCCGACCCGCGGCTGGAAGCGAAGCAGACCCAGCCGCCGCGCCGGTACGGCCAGAGTCGCCTCATCGAGACGATGGAGGACATGGGCATCGGGACGAAGGCGACGCGACACGAGACCATCGAGAAGTTGTACAACCGGGGGTACGTGGAGAACGACCCGCCGGTCCCGACCGCGCTCGCGAAGGCCGTCGTCGAGGCCGCCGAGGAGTACGCGGACCGCGTCGTCAGCGAGGACATGACCGCGCAACTCGAGCAGGACATGGACGCGATCGCGAGCGGCGACGCCTCGCTCGAGGACGTCACGGACGAGTCCCGCGAGATGCTCGAATCGGTGTTCGAGAACCTCCGCGACAAGCAGGCGGAGATCGGCACGCACCTCCAGGAGAGCCTGAAGGCGGACAAGACCCTCGGCGAGTGCCCGGAGAGCGGGCACGCACTCCTGCTGCGGCGCTCGCGCGGCGGCAGCTACTTCGTCGGCTGCGACGGCTACCCGGACTGCGAGTACACGCTCCCGCTGCCGAGCAAGGGGAAACCGCTCCTCCAGGACAGCGAGTGCGAGGAGCACGGGCTCCGCGAGGTGAAGATGCTCGCGGGCCGCCAGACGTTCGTCCACGGTTGCCCGCTCTGCGCGAAGGAACGCTCCGGCGAAGGCCCCATCATCGGCGAGTGTCCGGATTGTGGAGAAGAGCACGGCGGCGAACTGGCGGTGAAGACGCTCGAAGCCGGCACCAGACTGGTCGGGTGTACGCGC
Source organism: Halorubellus sp. JP-L1 (assembly GCF_011440375.1). Classification (NCBI taxonomy): domain Archaea; kingdom Methanobacteriati; phylum Methanobacteriota; class Halobacteria; order Halobacteriales; family Halorubellaceae; genus Halorubellus; species Halorubellus sp. JP-L1. Next base: position 886,678 of record NZ_JAAOIR010000002.1, on the reverse strand, counting down.
TACCCCGACTGCGACTACTCGCTCCCCCTCCCGCGTCGCGGCGACATCGAAGTCACCGACGAGACGTGCGACGAACACGACCTCCCCCACATCGAGATCCGCGACGGCGAAGACGACGACGACCCCTGGGAACTCGGCTGCCCCATCTGCAACTACCACGAGTACCAGGAACGCGAGAGCGAGAGCGGAACGGGGTTAGAGGCCGTCGACGGCATCGGCGCGAAGACCGCCGAGAAACTCGCCGCCGCCGGCATCGAAAGTCTGGACGCGCTGACGGACGCCGACCCCGACCAGATCGCGGGCAGCGTCGACGGCGTCAGCGAAGACCAGATCCGGACCTGGCAAGCGAAAGCCTAACTTCGGTCGTCAGGGCTCGGAAAGCGCGAAATCGGTGTCAGCTTTCGACGGTTTGACTCTCCTGATACACCTGATTTCGGAGGTGTTCGGTTATTGCGTCCCGGAGGTCGTCGTTGTCCATGAACTCCTTGAACAGGTCATGGTTGCGCTCTCGACGGTCGATGATCATCTTCGTCAGTTCTTCGTCGAACTGTAGCGCGAAGTTCTCCTTGCTGTTCACCTGAGCAGATTTCTGGAGGTCGTCCTTCTCCAGTGCGTCCTCCTTGAGCTGGTCGAGGAAGAGCTTGTCCGCTTCGGTGAAGTCGGTCCCGAACTTCTCGTTGATCTGGTCGATGATGGTCGAGAGGTCGACTTCCTCTTCGTCCTGCTGTCGGGTCCCGGTGTCCGTCGGGACGGAAACCTCTCGGGAGGACGACTGGAGGTCGATTGCACCTTCTTCGGACTTCTCCAGTCGATAGTACTGGAGAGCGAGTTCGTCGTTGAACTCCACGCGAGAAGACGCGGACGCACTCGGTAGCTCCTTGTAGAGGAATCGTCCAAAAGTGTAGAGCTTCTCCAGTTCAGGGTCGGAGTAGTTCACGATCTGGGACTGAAACTTGTACAGTCTAAGGAACGATTTCAGCGTCGACCGGAAGTCGTCCTTGACTTCCTCGCCCTTCGATTTGAATCGGTCGCGCGCGGGTTGGATGTGACTCTCCAGTTCTGCGTGAGACTGGTCCGTCCCGGTGTTGTCTGGGCCGAAGAAGGCTGCGGCAAACTTCTCGACCTCCTTGTCGGTGTAGATTTGGAACGCGTCGAGGTCGGATTCGAGCTTGTATATGTGCTGTGGGTCGGTTGTCTCCTCGACGGTCGTTCGCTCGTAGTAGGGTTCGAACGCCTCGTAGATGTCCTCTTGGTCGTTCACGAAGTCGAGGACGAACGTATCGTCCTTCCCGGGATGCGTTCGGTTGAGACGCGAGAGCGTCTGGACGGCTTGAATCCCGGAGAGGTTCTTGTCGACGTACATCGTGTGCAGGAGCGGTTCGTCGAACCCGGTCTGGTACTTGTCGGCGACGACGAGCACCTGGTACTCCTGGGTCTCGAACTTGCTCGGGAGTTCGGACTGCTTGATGCCGTCGTTCATCCCCTTTTCCGTGTGCTCGATGCCGTCGTCCTCGACGGTGCCGCTGAACGCGACGAGCGCACTCAAGTCGGTGTAGCCGTTGTCTTCGACGTAGTCGTCGATCGCTTTCTTGTACCGGACGGCGTGGAGGCGCGAGGAGGTGACGACCATCGCCTTCGCCTGCCCGCCGATCTTGTGCTGGGTGTGATTCCGGAAGTGCTCGACGATGACCTTGACCTTCTGGGAGATGTTATGCGGGTGGAATTTGAGGAAGTTCGCGACGGCCTTCACGGCCTTCTTCTTCGGCACCTGTGGATTCTCCTCGATCGCTTTCGCGATTTCGGAGAAGGTGTCGTAGGTCGTGTAGTGCTGGAGGACGTCGAGGATAAACCCCTCCTCTATGGCTTGCCGCATGGAGTAGAGGTGGAACGGTTCGGGTTTGTCACCGTCTTCGGGGACGTGCCCGAACGCTTCGAGCGTCTTCCCTTTCGGCGTGGCGGTGAACGCGAAGAAGCTCAGGTTCTCCTGCTGGCCGCGGGCTTGCGCGCTCTTGGCGAGGATGTCCTCCCAGTCGTCGTCCTCCTCGATGTCTTGGCCGGCGAGAATCTGCTTCATCTCCTTGGCCATCTCGCCGGTCTGGCTGCTGTGTGCTTCGTCGACGACGACGCCGTACTTCCGGTCGGGGAGTCCCTTGGTGTGTTCGATGACGTACGGGAACGTCTGGAGCGTCGTGATGATGACTGGCTTCCCGGCTTCGAGTGCCTGCGCGAGTTCTTCGGACTTGGATTGCCCTTCGTCTTTGATCGCGTGAACGACTCCGGTCTTGTGGTCGAGTTCGTATATGGTGTTCCGGAGTTGTTCGTCAAGTATCGTGCGGTCGGTGACGACGACGACGCCGTCGAAAACGGATTCGTCGTCTTCGTCGTGGAGGGAGACGAGTCGGTGGACGAGCCACGCGATGGACTTGCTCTTTCCGCTCCCGGTGGAGTGCTGGACGAGGTAGTCTTCGCCGGCACCGTTCTGGCGTGCGCTGGCGACGAGTTCCCTGACGGATTCGAGTTGGTGGTAGCGCGGGAAGATCATCGTCTCCTCGGTGTCGACCTTCACGCCGCCTTCGACGATCTCCTCTTCGTCGATGTGGATGAACCGCTTGATGATCTCCATCCAGCTGTCTTTCTCCCAGACGTCTTCCCAGAGGTACGCGGTCCGGTGGCCGGATTTGAGCGGGGGGTTCCCGCTGCCGCCGTCGTGACCCCTGTTGAACGGGAGGAAGTGCGTGTCGTCGCCGGCGAGTTCGGTGGTGTACGCGACCTCGTGTTGGTCAACGGCGAAGTGCACGAGCGCGCCGCGCTTGAACGAGAGGACGGGGTCGGCGGGGTCGCGGTCGGTCTCGTACTGGCGTTTCGCGTCTTCGATGCTCTGGTCGGTGAGCTTGTTCTTGAGTTCGGCGGTGGCGACGGGGATGCCGTTGACGCTGAGTGCGAGGTCGATGCTCTTCCCGGGGTCGGTGAGCGAGTAGTAGAACTGTCTCGTGACGCCTAGCTTGTTCGCCTTGTACTTGCGTTCGATCTCGGGATTCAGCCCGGTGTTTGGTTTGAACGCTGCGAGGTCGATCGCGGTGCCGGCAATACGGAATCCGTGACAGAGCACGTTGAGCGTCCCCTGGTTCTCCAGCGCGCTCGTGAGTTGCTGGAGGAACTGCTTGCGCGCATTCCCCTTGTACGCAGTTTCGAGCTTCTTCCACTTCTCCGGTTGCGTCTCCTGCACGAACGAAATCACGACACTCGGGAAGATACCCCGCTCCTGATCGAATTCGTCCGATGGAATCGACTCGTACCCATCCTCTTCGACTAAATGCGCCTCTATCGCCTTCTCGAACGCCCCTTCCTCGTGATCCTTACTCATATCGTCGCATCTTGCTTGTCAGACTGCTGCCAGTCACTTAAATCGATTTGCCCAGTGACTGCTTTGGTGATTAGGGCTAGGCGTTTTTCTTCGAGAAGGCGGATTGATTGGTTAATAGTCTCTTCCAATCGTTCTTTTGTCTTACAGAAATCTACCCACTTCGCTGAAATAGAAGTTTGCGACGATTCCTGGGGAAGCGGCACCTCAAACTCGTTCACCTGTTCGCGACTTATGTGTGGGACACTTACACCGGTCGTTATTGGTTCAAAATACTGGCGAAACCTCTCACTCTCTAATATCATCCTCACGTACTTCTGGTCAACTCCCGCTTTTGCTCGGATTCGTAGGACTCGTTGTACTAGAAGCGAGGGGCAATCAGATTCGTCCAGTTTTGCCACGCGAATTCCGTCACTAATCCAAGGACGGTCCATTCCAAGGACAATATCGCCTGGTTGTAGGAGAAAATCCTCAAAGTCATCAATTTTCTCTTCTGGCCAATAAACAGTCTCGTCCCAATTGAGTTCCCCAACTCCTACGTTCACACCCCTTAGAAGCCTCATATTTTCTGAATTAGTAGTGAACTCAGCACTTGGGAACGCATAGCCAGGAGTGGAATCCACGAGATATTTGAGTGGTACAGATTTCCCGTCAGAGGCCATGAAGTCCTCTATAACAGCCCTTCGTTTCTCGTCCAACAGCCCTAACAGATTCTTTTTATATTTTATTAATTCATCTATAGTTTCTATATGAAAGTCGAGATAGTCTGCTACCAATCTCATCCTTTCAACTGGGGGTTTAGGGAAGGAGAATTGCGCAAATTTCCGACCAGAGACGTTCGAGATAGTTGACTCACTACGCTCAGCATTAACTAGTTCCTCAAAAAGTTTTGACTGGGTGAAATATTCAAAGAAACGCGAATCGAGATGGTCTTGCGGTCGGAATCTAACCAGATAACTAGCAAAGGTGCAAGGACCGTGGATTGAACTATCATATCGGAATGGAAGACCCACTGTCCCGCTCCTAGATATCAATATATCACCATCTTTCAAAATAGTGTCTCCTGCCTCAGATGGTGGTATGTAGACTGCATCATTCTCTTGGAGGGCACCCTTTTCCAAAATATCAGTTGTCCTGATCAAGCGAATTCCATCATCGCCATATTCACTAGATGAAATATTTAGCCCGTACTCTGCCGATATTGAGCAGAGGTGTTTTAGGCTCACCCACTCCCATTCAGTAGGTAATTCAGGAAATGTGCTCTCAACCCGGTTTGCTTTGGCACTTGCTGGGTTCTTCATTTACTGACCTCTTTCAGTAACTCAACGATTTCCTCACCTGTATGCTCAATATCCTCATTAATTTTCTCCAACGAGCGAGGCGGTTCATACTGGTGAAAGTATTTATTGAAATTTATTTCATACCCTACTTTTCCTAGCTTGTCATCTTTTTCGTCGTAATATTTATTCTCTCTATTAACCCACGCGTTTTCAACGTGGGGCCTTACTTCCCGCTCAAAATACTCGATAGGGTCCTCGCCCAATGGCACGCGCTCACGGTCCCGTAGGTCGGTATCGTGCTCCGGGTCACCATTACTGTCTCTCACGATTTCAGCATCAGGATTTTGTTCACCAAGCGCACGTTCAATGGCATTATAGACACTGTTTCGAACATCCACACCATGCGTGTTGAACGCCAACTCGACCTCATCCATGAACTCGTCGCGATTCAACCACTGTATTTCCGGATCCAGAGCCATCAGTGCTTCTTTTACGGCTTTCTGAGTCTCCTTGTCCCGGTTGGTGAACGCCCGTTCGTCATGCAAATCTTCGATGCGCTCCTCGGTCGCTTGGAAACTCATTCGGAGTGGGCGGTCGATAACGATGCGTCGATAACCGAATTCCTCCTTATCAAACACCTTTGACCGTCCGTTCGCCTCTAAGTCGCCGAAAATCTCCGTAATCTCATCGATATGGTTCGCCGAGAGTTTATGACGCTTCTCTCCGAGGCTTTCGTCCATCTCCTCGTACATCTCGCGAGCGTCGATGAGTTGGATTTTTCCAGCGCGTTTCTCGGGCTTGTCGTTGTTCAGCACCCAGATGTACGTGTGAATCCCCGTGTTGTAGAACAGGTTCTCGGGGAGACCGACGATGGCTTCCAGCCAGTCGTACTCGATGATCCACCGCCGGATGGCTGACTCGCCGCTGTTCGGACCGCCCGTGAACAGCGGCGACCCGTTGAAGACGATGGCGACGCGGGACCCACCGTCGTCGGGGTCCTTCATCTTGCTCAGCATGTGCTGGAGGAACAGGAATGCACCGTCGCTCACCCGCGGCGTTCCGGCACCGAACCGACCAGCGTACCCTTGCTCTTCGTGTTCGCGCTCAATGTAGTCCTTGACCTTCTTCCAGGAGACCCCGAACGGCGGATTGGAGAGCATGTAATCGAACTTCCGGTCGTCGAACCCGTCGTCGGTGAACGAGTTCCCGTACACGATGTTGTCCGGATTCTGGCCCTTGATGAGCATGTCCGAGTTACAGACCGCATACGACTCCGGGTTCAACTCCTGCCCGAAAACGTGCAGGTTCGCCGCCTCGTTTAACTCGCGCACGTGGTCCTGCGCGACGCTCAGCATCCCACCCGTCCCACACGCCGGGTCGTACACCGTCCGCACCGCGCCCTCCTCCGACAGCACCTCGTCGTCCTCGTCGAAGATGAGATTCACCATCAACTCGATGACCTCCCGCGGCGTGAAGTGCTCCCCAGCCGTCTCGTTGCTGAGTTCGTTGAACTTCCGAATGAGCTCCTCGTAGATGTACCCCATCTCCTCGTTCGGGACCTCGTCCGGATGAAGGGGAATCTCCGAAAACTGCCGGATGACCTTGTACAGCAGATCCGCATCGTCGAGCCGCTGAATCTGATGGTCGAAGTCGAACTTGTCGAAGATCTCCTTCGTGTCCTCGTCGTACTGATTGATGTAGTACTGGAGGTTCTCCGCGATGTCGTCCGGGTCCGAACACAGCGACTCGAACGTGTACTCGCTCGTGTTGTACACCGCCTCGCCCGACGCATCCTTCAACATCGGCGCCTTGTTCTCGATACCCGCATCCTCCAGTTCCGCCGCCCGCGCGAGCACCTCGTCCTTCGTCGGCTCCGTCACGCAATCGAGGCGGCGCAAGACCGTGAGCGGGAGGACGACCTTCTGATACTCCGACTGCTTGTAATCCCCCCGGAGAAGGTCGGCAATCTCCCAGATGAAATCCGCCTTCTCGCTGAAATTCTCCACCATATACCGCCCCCATACAACTGAGACAATTAAAACGCACGGCACGAAGGCGACACCAGAAAAATCGACGACCCACTCGGGGTACGTCACCTGTCCATCTACCGAAGGTGCTTTACCCTCGCGCCGGGGTTCTGGGGGTATGAGCGAGCCGTGGGCGGACTGGGATCACGTCCTGAAGTTGGACCCGGACAAGGAGCTGTACGAGGACGAGACGTTCGCCGACGTGGCGGCGTGTGGGACCGACGCGCTGGAGATCGGTGGGACGCTCGGGATGACCGAGGAGAAGATGGTGTCGTTCATCGAGCGGGCGGCCGAGTACGACCTCCCCGTCTACCAGGAGCCGTCGAACCCGAGCGTGGTGGTGGATTCGCCGGTGCTCGACGGCTACCTCGTGCCGGTCGTGTTCAACGCGGGGGACGTGTTCTGGGTGACGGGCGCGCACAAGGAGTGGGTGCGGATCGAGAACGGCCTGGACTGGGAGCGGACGACGACGGAGGCCTACATCGTGATGAATCCCGAGGCGAGCGTGGCGGAGTATACGGACGCGGACTGCGACCTGGCCGCGGACGACGTCGCGGCGTACGCGGAAGTCGCCGAGCAGATGTTCGGCCAGGACGTCGTGTACGTCGAGTACTCGGGGACGCTCGGCGACCCCGAGAAGGTCGCGGCCGCGGGGGACGCGCTCGAGGACGCGACGCTGTTCTACGGCGGCGGCATCCACGACTACGAGTCCGCGAACCTCATGGGCGAACACGCCGACGTCGTCGTCGTCGGCGACCTCGTCCACGACCAGGGCGTCGACGCCGTCACCGAAACCGTCAACGGCGCAAAGGACGCCTAGGCCGCGTTCTCGCGGGATTCGCGCTCGATTCTCCCGCCGGCAGTTCTCGACCCGTACCGACTGGACTCGCGACGACCGCGTTCGGGACTGCGACCACGCAGAAAGCCCCGCCGCGCTCCTCACCACGCAGCTCGGCGTGATTCAGTTCGTCTCCTGCGAAGACCACCACGCACCGAACCGCGACCGCCCAGAAAGCCCCGCCGCGCTCGACCGCCCGCGCTCGCTGCGCTCCTCGCTTCGCTGCGGTGCTTGCGTCGCGAGGCCGCCCGAGCGCGCCGCCCCTTTCAGTCCCACCCACCGCGACCTCGACGCAACCGCGACCGCACCGCAACCGCGACCGCACCGCAACCGCGACCGCGCCGCAACCGCGACCGCGCCGCAACCGCGACCGCGCCGCGACCTGCCCTCCCCCTGCTCGCAGCGCGCTCGCGCGACGCTTCGCGCGCCGCTCGCGGCCGGATTGGTGGGTCGAATGGACCGTTCGTCGGCCGGCTGGCGCGCGGTGTCGCAGACGCACGAGTGAAGACGAGTGCGTCTGCGTCGAAACCGTGCGAGGGATGACGACCGAACGAAGTGAGGGAGGAATCGGCTGGGGAGGACGAGGCTACGTGGCGGTTGCGGTCGGGTGGGACTGAACGGGGCCGCGCGGTCGGTCCCGCCCGGACCCATCAAGCACCGCAGGCGAGCGGAGCGACGCCGAGGAGCGCAGGTGCGGTCCCGGCGGGTCGAGCGTGCGGGGGCGTTCTGGTCGGTCGTCGTGGGGGGTCGAGCTCGAAGGATATACGGTGAAGGAGCGGGTCCAGCGCGCGGGGGCGTTCTGGTCGGTCGTCGTGGGGGTCGGGCTCGAAGGATATACGATGAACGAGCGGGTCGAGCGTGCGGGGGCGTTCTGTTCGGTCGTTGTGGCGGGCACTCTCCTAGTAGAGACGGTGGAGGAGCGGGTCGTGTGCGTGGTCGGTTGGCTCGAACCGGGAGTCAGTGTGAGAAAACCCAGCACGCGGACGAAAGACTGTCTTTATTTGGACGCCTCGGGAACGGGTAGGTATGAGTTTCGAGAACCGTACGTATGCGGCGGACGTGACGCCCGGCGAGTCGGCGACGATCGCGGGCTGGGTGCACGAGGTCCGGGACCTCGGTGGGATCGCGTTCCTCATCGTTCGCGACAAGACCGGGAAGCTCCAGGTGAAGATCGAGAAGGACGAGATGGACGAGGAACTCGTCGAGAGTGCGCTGGACGTGGCTCGGGAGAGCGTGGTGTCGTTCTCTGGTGACGTGAAGGAGGAGCCGCGGGCGCCGACGGACGTCGAGCTCGTCCCGGAGTCGTTCGAGCTGGTTGCGCCGGCGGACACCGAGTTGCCGCTCGATCCGTCGGGGAAGGTGGACGCGGAGTTGCCGACGCGCCTGGACAACCGCACGCTCGACCTCCGGAAGCCGGAGACGAAGGCGATCTTCGAGATTCGCGCGGAAGTCATGCGGGCGGCGCGCGAGTACTTCCGGTCGGTCGGCTGTACGGAGATCAACACGCCGAAGATCGTCGCTACTGGCACCGAAGGCGGGACGGAGCTGTTCCCGGTGTCGTACTTCGGCGAGGAGGCGTTCATGAACCAGAGCCCGCAGCTGTTCAAGCAGCTGATGGCGGGCAGTGGTCTGGAGCGCGTGTTCGAGATCGGCCCGATCTTCCGCGCGGAAGAGCACAACACGCCCCGGCACCTGAACGAGGCGACGAGCATCGACTTCGAGGGCGCATTCTGCGACCACGAGGACGCGATGGACGTCGTCGAGGGCATCGTCGTCGCGGCGTACGAGGCCGTCAGCGAGAACTGCCAGGAGCAGCTGGCGGCGCTCGACATGCAGGATTCCTTCGCGGTGCCCGAGGGCGGGTTCCCGCGACTGACGTACGAGGAGGCGCTGGACCGCGTGAACGCGACGGGCGAGCTCGACGAGCGACTCGTGTACGGCGACGACCTGTCGACGGAGGCCGAGCACGTGCTCGGCGACGAGATCGGCGAGCACTACTTCGTGATGGATTGGCCGAGCGAGATCAAGCCGTTCTACATCAAGGACTACGACGACGACGCGGAGACGTCGACGGGGTTCGACCTCATGCATCCGACGATGGAGCTCGTCTCGGGCGGCCAGCGCGAGCATCGGTACGACGCGCTCGTCGAAGGGTTCGAGCAGCAGGGCCTGGACCCCGAGGAGTTCGAGTACTACACGAAGATGTTCAAGTACGGCATGCCGCCGCACGCCGGCTGGGGCCTGGGCGGGGAGCGTCTCGTCATGACGATGCTCGGCCTGGGTAACATTCGTGAGGCTGTGTTGTTCCCGCGCGACAGACAGCGCCTGAGCCCGTAGGGCGAAGGGCGCTGTTCTGGAGCGTGGGAATAGCGAGCGGAGTGAAACGGAGTGAGCGGATTCCCGCGAGATCGCCAGCCTCTGAGCCCGTAAGGGCGAGGACCTGGCGAGCAAGCGAGACGTGATTTTGAGTGGTTGCGGTCGGTTGGTTCTGGCGTCGCGGCGTGGGTGGTTCGCGAGGCGGTCGTGGTCGGCCGCGAGACGATAAGTCATTAAACCACGCAGGAGTGTTCGGTGGTATGAGCGATGAAGCGACGGCGTTCGTGCCGGGGCACGTGACGGGTTTTTTCAGTTCGCACCCGGACGAGGATCCGACGGTGGCGGGGTCGCGTGGGGCTGGCGTGACGCTCGCGGCGGGCGTGGACGTGACGGTTCGGGCGAGCGAGGAGACCGCGGTCTACTTGAACGATAGCTCGATCGACGTGGAGCCGGTGGGACGCGTGCTGGATGCGTTGGAGGTGGAGGCGACGGTGTCGGCGGAGACGGAGTTGCCGCTGGGTGCGGGGTTCGGGGTGTCGGGTGCGATGGCGCTCGGGGCGGCGCTGGCGGCGAACCGCGCGTTCGACCGGCGGCTGTCGGAGAACGAGCTGGTGACGATCGCGCACGGTGCGGAGGTCCAGTCGGGGACGGGGCTTGGGGACGTGGTGGCGCAGGCGAAGGGCGGCGTCCCGATCCGGCTGGAGCCGGGTGGGCCACAGCACAATCTCCTGGACGCGATTCCGGCGCAGGCGCGCGTCGAGTACGTCTCGTTCGGCGAGCTGTCGACGGAGGATGTGCTCGCGGGGAACACGACCAAGTTGAGTGAGGCGGGGAAGACCGCGCTGTCTCGCGTCGTCGGCGAGCCGACGCTCCGGTCGTTCGTGTACGCCTCGCGAGCGTTCGCGCGCGAGGCCGGACTGTTGACGGACGACGTCCGGGAGGCGATCCTGGACGTGAACGACGTGGACGGGGAGGCGGCGATGGCGATGCTCGGCGACACGGTGTTCGCGCTCGGGACCGGGCTGTCGGACGCGGGCTACGATCCGGTCGTGACGCGCACGCATCCCGCGGGTGCGACCCTCCGCTGACCGGGCGACAGCGACCGATTCTCGCGACGGCTGGTCGTCCTGCTAGTCGGGTGGTAACGAAATCTGATGCAGACGTCGTCGAACCTGTACGAATCGAGAAATAACCAGTAGCGATGGGTATCCGAATATTCTTATCCTAATAGTTGTTTTGGCCAAGTGTGTTAGTCAATGTCTGGAATTCGTAGCGTTGAAAGTGGGTTGTTCCGGCTGTACGAGCAGTACGTCGGGGACGCGGATTCGGCGAAGGACGTCTACGGGTACTGGGTGTTCATCGTGGGGTACCTCTCGGGGATGCTCGGGGTGGTCGTCTACATCCTCGGGCCGGCACAGTCCCGGAGCACGACGAACTTCCTCCTCAGGGAGATATCGTTCTCGGTGTCGGCGTTCGGGCTCGCCATCGCGCTGTTCGGAATCGTCCTCTTGCTCCCGGTTCGTCGCCGCGGCATCCAGGCGAGCGTCGTCGGGCTCGCCGTCGCGCTCGGTGGCGTCGTCCTCTTCCTGCAGGCGTACCCCGGCGAGTGGACGCCAGCCCAGGGCGAACCGACCGTGATGGCCGTGTACGCCGTCGGGTGCGGGATCCTCGCGGGCATCACCGGACTCGTCCCCGTCCTCACGGGCGAACGCGCGATGCTCGTCGAGGCCGAGGGGATCGACGAGCATCCGCCGATCATGCTCGGCGAGGCCGAGGAGGACGCGATGTTCGCCGTCCACCGCGACGACTACGGCGACTGGACGTGGAACGTCGTCCACGAGGAAGCGATGGCGAGCGCGACCGGGAGCGCTCGAACGCGACCGGACGCCGAGGACGCCATCGACGACCTCAAGGAACAGATCGGGAACGCGCGCCTGCTGGAGATCACGACCGCCGCGTTCCGCCTGTACGAGAGCGCAGAGGACGGCTGGCGGTGGCTCCTGATGCGCGACGACGGCGGCGTCGTCGCCGAGAGCCAGGCGGAGTTCGACGCGCGCGACGGCGCGGAGGACGACGTCAGCTTCCTCAAGGACCGCGCGCCGACCGCGGAGATAGTCGACATCGAGGGGGCGGCGTTCAACTACCACCAGGACGACGACGGCTGGCACTGGGAGCTCCTCGACGACGAACGACGCGCGCTCGCCTCGGGCGTCGCCGCCGCGAACAGTCGCTCGTCGGCGGTCGACCAGGCCGAGCACGCCGGCGACCTGCTCGCCGACGGCCGTACGATCGTCCTCGAATCCTACGGTGTGGAACTCCACGAGGCCGGCGACGGCTGGCGGTGGCGCATCCTCGACTCGGACCAGCGCGAGCTCGTGAGTTCGCGGACCGCGTACGACGGCCGGCGGTCCGCCGAAGCGGCCGTCGAGCGCGTGCTCTCGGACCTCGAGGACGCGTCGACGACGGTCGCCGGCAACCCGACGTACGAGGTGTTCGACGACGGCGACGACTGGCAGTGGCGGCTCGTCGACGACGCCGACGACGTCATCGCGCGCCACCACGAACCGCTCGCCGACCGCGCGAGCGCGGAGCGAGGCGCGCGCGCTCTGCAGTCGGGTGCGGCCGAGGCGGACGTCGTCGAGGTCGACGGGGCGGCGTACGAGACGTACCCCGACGGCGAGGAGTGGCACTGGCGTCTGGTCACGCAGGACCGGTCGGTAGTCGCAGACAGCACGGAAGCGCACGAGAGCGACGAGGCGGCGCGCGAGGGCATCGAGCGCGTCCGGAGTCAGGCCGCGGAGGCGGACCTCATCGAGTTCGAGGAGGCCGCGTTCCAGGTGTACGAGGCCGACAGCGGCGAGTGGCGGTGGCGGCTCATCGACGAGGACGGCGCGGTGATGGCGGACTCGGGCGCGGAGCACGACTCGCGCGGCGAAGCGACCGAGGCGATGTTCACGCTGAAGGAGAAGGCGCCGGACGCCGACATCATCGAGATCGACACGGCCGCGTTCGAGATCTTCCGCGACGACGACGCGGACGGCTGGGCGTGGCGACTCATCGACGAGGCCGGGAAGCTCATCGCGGCGGACCCGCACGTCCACGACTCGCGCTCGGGCGCACGAGAGGCGATGAACGCGTTGACGTCGGACCTCCACGCGGAGATCCGGACGATGGAGACCGCGGCGTTCCAGACGTACACGGACGGCGACGACTGGCGCTGGCGGTTCGTGCTCCCGGAGAACCGCACCGTCGCGGCCTCGGCGGACGCGCACTCGACGCGCGACGACCTGCATCGGTCCGTCGAGGAGCTCCGCGAGGACGCGACGGTGGCGTCGCTGTTCACGATCGGCGAGCTGTCCGTGCAGCTCCAGGAGACCGACGAGTGGCGGTTCCGGCTCCTCGATCGGAACCGGGACGTGCTCGCGGACAGCGAGGCGTCCTACGAGACCGAGGACGCCGCCAGGGACGTCGTCGCGAACCTCCAGTCGAACGCGGCGGACGCGCCGGTGTTCGTGGAGGACGCCGCGATCTGGGTGACGCGGGACGACGACGGCTGGCAGTGGGAGCTCCAGTCGGCCGAGCGAGCGTCGCTCGCGACCGGGCAGGCCGCTCGACGGTCGAGCTCGGAGGTCCTCGACCGCGTCGAGCGCGTGCAGCGGCTCGCGCCGGAGGCGGGCGAGGTCGACTTCGGCGTGGCGAGCTTCGAGGTGTACCCCGAGAGCGAGGGCGAGGCACCGTCGTGGCGCTGGCGGCTGCTGGACGACGGCCGGACGGTCGTCACGGAGGGCGCGGAGTCCTACCCGAGCGAGCGTGCAGCGCGAGACGCGCTGGCGGACGTCCGCGACCTCATCGGGGGTGCGAGCATCCTCGAGATCGACTCCGCGGCGTTCGAGCTACACGCGGCCGAGGACGGCTGGCGGTGGAAGCTCGTCGACGACAACGGCGATTCGATGGCGACGAGCACGCGCGTCTACGACACGCGCGTCGCGGCTCGCGAAGCCATGAACACGGTGAAGGAGACCGCGCCGGACGGCTGGGTGAACTTCGCCGAGCGCCAGCGAGTCTGACTCCACGGGTCCGAGCGGTAACGAGTCTGATCCGACGCCGGCGGCAGGTTCGACGTGCGGTGTCGGTCCCGCCGCCGCGACGCGTCGGTTCCGGTATTTTTTCACGCACCGGTCGCCGAGTGCGTGCCATGAGCGAGGTCGAGGTCCCGGAGGACCATCCGCGGTACGAGTCGCTGTTGACGCGCCACCGGATCGAGGAGGGGGTGGCGAAGGGCATCACGAGCCAGCAGGGGCTCATCGCGCAGGGCCGCGGGGAGGCGTTCGACTACCTGCTGGGGGAGGAGACGACGCCGTCGGCGGACGCGGCCGAGCGGGCGGCGTCCGCGCACCTCCTGCTCGCCGAGCACCCGGTGCTGTCCGTGAACGGGAACGTCGCGGCGCTGTGTCCGGACGAACTCGTGGAGCTGGCGGAGGCGGTGGACGCGGACCTCGAGGTGAACCTCTTCAACCGCACCGCGGAGCGGATGGAAGCGATCGCGGACCACCTCCGCGAGCACGGCGCCGAGGACGTGAAGGGACTGAACGCGGACGCGCGCATCCCGGGGCTCTCCCACGAGCGAGCGAAGGTGGACGCGGACGGCATCCACGACGCGGACGTCGTCGTCGTCCCCCTGGAGGACGGCGACCGCGCGGAGGCGCTGGCCGCGATGGGGAAGACCGAGATCGTCATCGACCTGAACCCGATGAGTCGCTCGCCGCAGACCGCGACGGTTCCCATCGTCGACAACGTCCTCAGGGCGATCCCGAATATCACGCGGCACGCGCGCGACCTGGCGGACGCGACCGACGCCGAACTGCGCGAGATCGTCGAGTCGTTCGACCGCGAAGCCGCGCTCGAAGACGCGGAGCGACGAATCCGGCGCGGCGACTGGGACTGACCGGAGCGAGGGGGACTGAGGCGACGACGAAACTGACGGGGACGAGGGGGCACATCGTTTTGACGGTTGCTGACCTACACGCGGGCGTATGCCGAGGCGGCCGACGCTCTCGCTCGCCAGCGACTGGCGCGAACTGAGCGACGAGGAGTCGGTGGTGTTCTCGCTCCCGACGATGCGCGTCCGTGGGCACACGATCGTGTACGAGGACGCAGCGCTCCGGGCGTCGGTGCGGGCGGCGACCGACGGCGCGGTCGACCAGCCGGTCCGGTTCGCGTTCGCGACGCACCTCGCGTTCGACCCGCCGCTGCCGCCGGGCGCGGCCGTCGCGGCCGTGTTCCCGACGATCCGCGAGGCCGCGGAGCGCGCGTTCGCGTCGGACCTCCGCGACCGCGGGTTCGAGCGAGTGTCCCGCGGGCGACGGGACCGGACGCGGACGGCCGAGGGCGTTCGCGTCGCGCTCCGCCAGTTCGACGCGACGGTACCCGTCGATGGCGCACGCGTCGATTGCGAGGGCTGGCTGGGCGTCTGGCACGCCGACGGCGACGTCTCGCTCGCCGGCGGCGCGTACCTCACGCGAGGCGTCGGCGGCGTCGACGTCGAGTCCGGACGCTACCGGCGCGAACTCCTCGACGCCATCAGGAGCGTCGAGTGAACCGAGCGTCTGGCAGCGACGCCCGACCACTGGCCGCGCCCCTCCGTTCCTCGCTCCGCCGACAGCGACGGCCGTACCGAAACCACTAACTACCACTCGAAGATATCACTAGGTGGTATGAAGGACTTCGACTCGTTCAGCGACGTCGGCGAAGCACAGGTGACGCAGGCCATCGGTCAGGAGTGGAGCGACGAGTTCCTCGACTATTCTGACACCGACGTGATCGTCGTCGGCGGCGGCCCGTCCGGGCTCATGGCCGCGAAGGAGCTCGCCGAGCGCGACGTCGACGTGATGGTCGTCGAGAAGAACAACTACCTCGGCGGCGGGTTCTGGCTCGGCGGCTTCCTCATGAACAAGGTCACCGTCCGCGACCCCGCCCAGAAGGTCTTCGACGAGCTCGACGTCCCCTACGACGCCGCCCGCGACACCGACGACCTCTTCGTCGCCAACGGCCCGCACGCCGCGTCCTCGCTCATCAAAGCCACCTGTGACGCCGGCGCGAAGATCCAGAACATGACGGAGTTCACGGACATCGTCGTCCGCGAGGACCACCGCGTCGCCGGCATCGTCATGAACTACACGCCCGTCCACGCCCTCCCGCGCGAGATCACGTGCGTCGACCCCGTCGCGGTCGAGGCCGACCTCGTCATCGACTCCACCGGCCACGACGCCATGGCGATCAACAAGCTCGACGAGCGCGGCGTCCTCGACGCCCCCGGCATCGAGGCGGCGAACGAGCGCGGGCAGGTCATGGACTCGAGTGGCGACGACTCCTACGGCGCCCCCGGCCACGACTCGCCCGGCCACGACTCGATGTGGGTCGGCCAGAGCGAAGACCAAGTCGTCGAACACACCGGTCTCGTCCACGACGGCCTCGTCGCCTCCGGCATGGCCGTCGCCACCGCCTACGGCCTCCCGCGCATGGGCCCGACGTTCGGCGCCATGCTCGTCTCCGGGAAGAAAGCCGCCGAGGTCGCACTCGACGAACTCGACGTCGACGCCCCCGAGATCGAACTCGACGGCAGCGAGTCGGCGGTCGCGCCCGCCACCGACGACGACTAACCACCACCTTTTTGCTACGGAGGGTGGCCCGGAGGGCCACCCCCGCTTGCAAAAACGTGGGCGAAAAAAGGCCGCGAGCGCCCCGACGGGGCGCTCGCGGTAGGTGCGATGGACGCCACCGGACCGCGACCGCACCTGACCGCACCGCGACCACACCCGCCCGCACCGCGACCGTCGACCGCACTGCCCACGCGTCCGCGTCGGCCCTCGGGCACCTGCCTCGTGACTGCGTGACATGCAACCGACACGTACTTGGGCCGCGAGCTCCACTGGCGAGTGCAATGTGCCGAACACTGAGCGTTTGCGGTGGCAACCGCGAGCCCGGCGCGGCTCGCGGCTGGGTTCCGCGAACGCACTGAGAACCTGCTGTTCTGGACAGTCGTATCGGTGACCAGCGTTCGCTATCGCAGTGGCGAGACCGACGTCGGTCGAACGTCCGCCGTCCTCGGAGGTGAGGAGGATGCGTCGTAGCGATGCGTTCCTCGCGACGAGCCGCGAGGACCGCGGTGAGGTCCGCGAGGACGTCCGGCTCGCGGTGCGGGCCGGGCTCGTCCGCCAGTACGGGAGCGGCCTGTACGGGTTCGCGCCCACCGGCGAGCGCGTCCGCCGGAAGGTGATCGACGTCGTCGCCGCGGCGATGGACGCGATCGGCGGCCAGCGCGTGAGCCTTCCCCAGCTCAACTACCGCGACCGCTGGGACGAGAGCGGACGCTGGGGGAGCTTCGAGGGCGAGATGTTCGCGCTCGAGAACCGCGACGGCGCCGACATGTGCCTCGCACCCAGTCACGAGGAGGGCGTCGTCCACCTCGTCGACGGCCACGTCCGGTCGTACGACGACCTCCCCCTCCTCCTGTACCAGGTCGAGTCCAAGCACCGCGACGACCACGCCCGCAACGGTCTCTTGCGGACGAAGGAGTTCACGATGAAGGACGCCTACAGCCTGCACGCGACCGAGAGCGGCCTCCGGGAGACCTACGACCGCGTCCGCGGAGCGTACGAGCGGATCTTCGACGCGCTCGGGCTCGACGTCGCGATCTGCGACGCCGACAACTCCATCATGGGCGGGTCCGCGAGCGAGGAGTTCGTCGCGCCCGTCCACGACGGCTCGTGCGCGCTCGTGTCCTTCACGAATGCGGACTGCCGGTTCGGCGTCACCGACGAGCACCCCGAGTTCGGCGCGTATCGCCGCGAGGACGGTGATGGCATCGAAGAATGCCCCACCTGCGGCGGAGCGCTCGCCGCGACCGACGGCGTCGAGGTCGGGCACGTCTTCCAGCTCGGCACGCGGTACGCCGACGCGATGGACCTCGCCGTCGACGACGGCGACGGCGAATCCCAGGCAGTCGAAATGGGGAGCTACGGCATCGGCGTCACGCGCGTCCTCCAGACGCTGCTCGCCCAGCACGCCGACGCGGACGGCTGTCGCTGGCCCGTCACCGACGCCGGCACGGTCGCGCCCTACGACGTCGCCGTCGTCCCCCTCAGCTACGACGGCGACGTCCGCGCGGCCGCCGACCGCGTGCACGACGAACTCGAGACCGCAGGCGTGGACGTCCTCCTCTTCGACGACGCCGACCAGACCATCGGCGAACGGTTCGCGGAGAGCGACCTCCTCGGCGTCCCCACGAAGGTCGTCCTCGGCAACCACTACGTCGACACCGGCGAAGTCGAACTCGAGACGAGGGACGGCGACACGCGGTACCGAGACCTCGACACCGCCGTCGCGGAACTCCGGGACTGAACGCGCCAGCGCTCGCCGACGCCTCGCCGGACTCGCGGGCTGGCGTCGTCGCGGACGCGTCAGATCGTCCGCTGGATGGCGCGCCCGACGTCGTCGGCGTCCGGCACCACCTCGTCCTCCTGGGACGGCGAGAACGGGATCGGCGTGTCCGGGACACCGACGCGCTGGACGGGCGCGTCGAGGTGCCAGAACGCGTCCTCGACGACGCGCGTCACGATCTCCGCGTGCAGACCGTAGGACAGCGGGCTCTCGTCGGCGACGACGAGGCGACCGGTCTTCTTGAGGCTCTCCGCGAGCGTGTCGGTGTCGAGCGGGTAGAGCGACCGCGGGTCGATCACCTCCACGCTGACGTCCTCGAGGTCCCGTGCGGCAGCGTTCGCCTCGCCGAGCAGTCGCTGGGTGGCGACGACCGTGACGTCCTCGCCAGCCCGTTCGACGCTCGCCTCACCGATCGGGACGGTGAAGTCCTCGTCGGTCGGCACGGGACCGCGTCGCTCGTAGATGGTCTTGTTCTCGAAGTACACCACGGGGTCGTCCGAGCGGATGGCACTCTTCATCAGTCCCTTCGCCGCGGCTGGCGTCCCGGGGGCGACCGCCTTGATCCCGGGGAGGTGCGCGACGAGCGAGTGCACGGTCCCCGAGTGCTGGGCGGCCGCGTTCAGGCCCGCGCCCTCGATCGCGCGCACCGTCAGCGGGACCTCGCTCGCCCCGCCGAACATGTATCGGGTCTTCCCGGCCTGATTCATCACCTGATCGAAGCAGACGCCGATGAAGTCCGAGAAGCTGAGGTTGACGAGCGGCCGCATACCGGTGGCGGCGGCCCCGACGCCCGCCCCGACCTGCGCGGCCTCGCTGATGGGCGTGTTCCGGACGCGGTCGAACCCGAACTCGTCGTGGAGGCCCGCCGTCACCTCGAACGACCCGCCGTCCTCCTCGTCCTGGCCCATGATGAACACGCGGTCGTCGGCGAGCATCTCCTCGCGGATGCCGTCCCGGATCGCGTCACGGATGCTGACCGTCTCAGTCTCCTGGTCCGAGAGCGCCCCGGAACTCATCGGCCCGCACCTCCGTCCTGGCCGCCGTCGGTCTCCATCCGCTCCCGGAACCGCTCCACGTCCGGTGCGGGGTCGACGAAGACGTCGTCGTAGGCGTCCTCGGGCGCGGGCTCGTCGGCGTCCCGCGCGAACTGGACGGCCGCGTCCATGGTCGCCTCGACGTCCGCGCGCATCGCCTCGAGCTCGTCTATGGAGAGTTCGCCGCGCTCCGCGAGCACCTCGGCGTAGTTCTCGATCGGGTCGCGCTCTGCGATCCACTCCTCGACCTCCTCCTGGCTCCGGTACGGTTCCTCGTCGCCCTCGAAGTGCCCACGGTAGCGGTACGTCTTCGCCTCGACGAGCGTCGGGCCCTCGCCGGCAAGCGCGCGCTCGCGTGCGGCGGACACCGTCTCGTGGACCGCCTCGACGTCCTGGCCGTCGACGATCTCGCCCGGGATGCCGTACGACGCCGCCATGTCGGCGAGGTCCTCGACGTTGTGCTGTTCGTCGAACACCATGCCCTCCGAGTACTGGTTGTTCTCGATCACGTACACGACGGGGAGCTCCCAGGTGGCGGCGAGGTTGATGCCCTCGTGGACCTGGCCGGCGGCGACGGAGCCGTCGCCGCAGAACGCGACCGCGCACCAGTCCGCGTCCTCGAGCTGGGCCGTGATGCCGGCGCCGGTGCCGAGCGGGACGCTCGCGCCGACGATGGGTTGCGCGCCCAGCATCCCCCGCTCGAGGTCGGAGACGTGCATCGACCCGCCGCGACCGCCGCAGTAGCCGGCCTCCTTCCCGTACAGTTCGGCGAGCAACCGGTCGGGTTCCAGGCCCTTCGCGAGGCTGTGGCCGTGCGCGCGGTGAGTGCTCGTGATGTAGTCGTCGTCCGCGAGTGCGCCGCACGCGCCCGCGGCGACGGCCTCCTGGCCCTGCGAGAGGTGGACGAACCCCGGTATCTCGTTGTCGGCGAACCGGTCGCGGACGCGGTTCTCGAACTCCCGGACGAGGAGCATCGTCCGGAGTGCCTCCCGGCGCCCGTCGGGCGACCCGATGTCAATTTCTGGCATGTCAGTAGATACCAATTCCGTTGGGGCATCGGAGTAAAAAGGTTCGCTTGCCGGTGGTTCGCGGCCGTCTCGCGCCACGGAATCGGTCAGTCGGCGAGCGGGTCGTCGAGGCGTTCGTCGAGCGTCGTCAGGAAGCGGGCCGCGTCGGCACCGTCGACGACGCGGTGGTCGAACGTCAGGCTGAACGTGACGTGCCGGCGGAACTCGATGCCGCTGTCCGTCTGGACGGCTCGTTCCGTGACGCGGTTGACGCCGAGGATCGCGACCTCCGGCGGGTTGATGATCGGCGTGAACGAGTCGCTGCCGAACACGCCGAGGTTCGACACGGTGAACGTCCCGCCGTCGAGGTCCGCGGCCGTGTACTCGTCCGCGAGGACGCGCTCTGTCAGCGCCGAGCGCGCCGTCGAGATCTCCGCGAGCGACTTCGAACCGACGTCCGAGAGCACTGGCGTCACGAGCCCATCCTCCACGTCTACTGCGACGCCGAGGTTGTGCTCCTCGTAGAGCGTGTGCGTCTCCGCGTCCGCGTCGAACGTCGCGTTGAACTCGGGGTGCGCCGAGAGCGTCTCGGAGACGCCCTCGAGGACGACGTCCGTGATCGAGACGTCCGCCTCGTCCGCGGCCGCGAACACGGGCTCGACGTCGACCTCGCGGTCGACGGTGACGTGGACGGCCTCGCGGTAGCTCTGCCCGAGGCGGTCCGCGATGGTCCGGCGCATCCCCGTGAACTCGCGGGTCTCGCGGACCGTCCGGGCCCCGTCGCTCGCGCTCGCGGCGCGCTCGACGTCGCTCGCGGTGACGCTGTCCTCGGCGCCGGTCCCCTCCACGGTCGCGACGTCGACGTCGAGCTCTCGAGCGCGACGCTTCGCCTTCGGCGTCGCCTTCACCGTCCCGTCCGGCGTCGTCGCGGCGACCGCACCGCCGGACGTCCCCCCGCCCGCGGCACTCGTCCCTGCGTCTCCAGCGTCCGCACCCGTCTCTCCAGCGTCCGAACCCGTCCCTGCAGCGACCGCACCCGTCTCCCCGGCGTCGCCAGCAGTAGCCTCGCCGCCAGCAGTAGCCTCGCCGCCAGCAGCACCGCCGCCCGTCGCTGCGTCGTCGCCGAGTTCGGCCTCGACGGTCGCCTCGAGGTCCGAGACGTCCTCGTCCGCGCCCGCGACGATCCCCATCGGTGCGCCGGGTGGCGCCTCGTCCTCGACGTCGAGGTACACGCGCCTGAGGACGCCGTTCTCGCGCGCCGTGACCTCCGCGACCGACTTCTCGGACTCGATCTCGGCGACGACGTCGTCCACCGAGACCGCCTCGCCCACGTCCGCGTGCCACGCGATCACGACCCCCGTCTCCATCTCGACGCCGAGCTTCGGCATCCGTACGACGTACGACATCAGTTACCACGACCGATGCAGGGGTCCCCCATATCGTTTCGTGAACCGGCCGGTGTTCCCTGCTCGCACATACCTATGTCGTCGCCGACGAGTGCAGGCATCGAGATGGCGCTCACCGACGTCCGCGTCCTCGACAGCATCACGCAACTCGACGACGACGCGACCGGCGTCGTGGTCGCCGCCAGCCACGCCGGCCGGTACGCCGGCTACCTCGCGGTCGCGAACGGCGCGACCGCGGTCGTCCTCAACGACGCCGGCGTCGGCAAGGACGACGCCGGCATCGGCTCCCTCCCGATGCTCGCGGCCGTCGACTGCGCCGCCGTCGCCGTCGACCACGACACCGCACGCATCGGCGACGGACTCGACGCGGTCGCCTCGGGACGCGTCAGTCGCGTCAACGAGACCGCTCGAGCCCTCGGCTGCGACGTCGGCCAGGACGTCCTCGACTGCGTCGAACAGCTCCGGGACGCCCCCGAACCCGGCACCGTTCCCAGTCCGGGATCCGGTCGGTACGAGCTCGACGACGGCGACCCGCCCGTCCTGGGGATGGACTCCCTGTCGCTGATCCGCCCCGACGACGCCGGCGTCGTCGCCATCACCGGCAGTCACGGCGCTCGCCTCACCGGCGAACGAACGTCCTACATCCAGGGCGACGTCGGCGCCGTCGCGTTCAACGACGCCGGCGGCGGCAAAGACGACGCCGGCACGAGCCGCCTCCCCGTCCTCGCGGACCGGGGGATTCCCGCGGTCACCGTCGCGCACGACAGCGCACGAATCGGCGACGCCCGCTCCACGTGGGAGACCGGCGTCGTGAGCGCCGCGAACCACCCGGCGCGAGCACTCGGCGTCGAACCCGGGCACTCCTGTCGCGAGTTCGCCCACCTCGTCCGCGAGGGACGCTGACGGCTCGACTCGGCAGACGGAGGACATCCCGCGACGCCGCTCCGCCGTACCCCGTCGCCGCCACCCGGGGCGTTAACGTGGTCGCCATCGAAGCACGGTCGTGTTCCAGCGCATCCATCACGTCGCGTTCCTCGTCGACGACCTCGCCGAAGCGACCGCCACGTTCGAAGACCGGTTCGACCTCGACCCGCTCGCCCGCCACGAGATGACCGGCGACTTCGAACTCGAAGTCGTCCTGTTCCCCGTCGGCGAGTCGCTCGTCGAACTCATCACGCCGACGACCGAACGCGGCTGGGTGTACGAGCACTGGCGCGAGCACGGCGACGGCTTCTTCCACATCGCCTTCGAGGTCGACGACATCCGTGAGCGCATGACCGCGCTCCGCGCACTCGGCGTCGACTTCGCGAGCGACGACCCCCAGGAGGGATTCGACTGGGAGGTCGCCATCGTCGAGAGCGACGACACCGTCGTCCCCATCCAACTGGTCGAGGACGATCGGACGCCCGAAGAACGAATCGAGGCGTTCAGCTAACGGCCGGCCGCCGCCTCACGCGAACTCGAGTATCCCCAGCGTCAGGGGCGGGTAGTACGTGATGACGAGGAGCGCCGCGAGCAGGATGACGTAGAACGGCTTCGTCTCCCTGAACACGTTCGCGACCGGCTGGTCCGCGATGTCCGCGGAGAGGTAGACGGACAGCCCGAGCGGTGGCGTCAACAGCCCGAGCATCAGGTTGAACACCATGATCACGCCGATGTGGACCGGGTCGACGCCGACCTCGACGAGCGTCGGCACGACGATCGGCGTCATCATCACGAGCGCCGCGATCGGATCCAGGAACAGCCCGAGCACGAGCAGGACGATGTTCACGAGGATCAACACCACGACGGGGTTCGTCGACACCGCGAACATCGTCTCCGCGAACACCGTGTCGATGTTCTCGACGGACAGCACGAAACTGAAGACGTTCGCGGCGGCGAGGATGATGACGATCGTCCCCGTCGTCTCCGCCGTCTCGAGCGCCGCCTTCCAGATGTACTTGAAGTCCGTGATCCGGTAGACGAACGTGTTGATGACGAGGATGTACGCGACCGTCACGCCCGCGGCCTCCGTCGGACTGAACAGGCCGGTCAGCATCCCCCAGATGAGGACGACCGGCGTGAACAGCGCCGGGAACGCGAGCGCGAACGACCGAACGATCTCCTTCAGCGAAGCGCGGTCGTCGTTCTTCGGGAATCCGCGATGTTTCGCGATGACCATCGTCCCGACCATGAGGAACATGACCGTCAACGCCGCCGGCAGCGCGCCCGCGAGCAGGAGCGAGAGCACGGACACCTCCGCGATGATGCCGTAGAGGATGAGCGGGATCGACGGCGGGAAGATCGGTCCGACGGTCGCGGACGCGCTCGTGAGCGCCGCCGAGAAGTCGCTGTCGTAGTCCGCGTCCTCCATCGACTCGATGAGGACGCGACCGACGCCCCCGATGTCCGCGAGCGCCGACCCCGAGATGCCCGAGAAGATGAGGCTCGTGACGATGTTGACCTGCGCCATCCCGCCGGTGTAGTGCCCGACGATGCTGTCCGCGAAGTCGAATATCTTCTCCGTCACCTCGCCGTGGTTCATCAGCGACCCGACGTAGATGAACAGCGGAATCGCGAGCAACGTGAACGAGTCGAGCGCCCGCACCATGTTCGTCGCCGGGAACACGATCGGCCGCCCCATGAGGAGCGTGTAGAGCGCTGCCGGAACGAGCAACGCGATCCACACGGGCACTCGCATCAGTGCGAGCGCGAGGAACAGCGCGATGACGACGACGCCGAGCATCCCCATCTACGCGAGCACCTCCGTGACGCTCTCGTGGAGCCGATCGAGGTACACCACGACCAGGAACCCCATGCCGACGATGGGCGCGAGGTAGTACAGCGGGATCGGGATGTCGATCGTCGGCGCCGTCGAGTTCCAGAACGAGTCCATCGCCAGGATCGCGCCGACGAGGACGAGTACCGCCGCGAACAGCGACACGAGCGTCACCGCGATCTCGTGGATCGGCACCCAGCGCTCCGGGAGTCGATCGGAGAGGTACTCGATCTCGATGTGGTCGTGCGTGTACGCGAGCGCCCCGACGACGAGGAACGTCAACCATACCTCGAACAGCTGTGCCAGTATCTGTACGCCACCCAACCCCAGGCTCAGATTCCGCGACGCGATCCGAGCCACCATCAGCACGACGATGACGAGGAGGCAGACCGCCGACGCCGCGTAGAGTGCTCTGGAACCGCGCTCCAGATACGGTTGAAGCCGCTCCATCCGTTATTCGGCGGGGTAGCCGTTTCCGTGGAGGTCCTCGATGGTCTCGATGAGGTCCGGGAACTGGTCTCGGATGCGCTGGCGGGCCGCCGACCGGAACTTGTCCATCTCGAGGTCCTCCGGCGAGACGATCTCCAGGCCGTTGTCCCGCATGAACTCCCGGTGATCCTCGAGGTTCGAGTTCAGGGTCTCCGTCGCCTTCGGCTGGACCTCTCGGACTGCGTCGTAGAAGATCTGTTGTTGCTCGTCGGTCAGGCCCTGGAACACGTCCTCGTTGATGATGATGGCGAGCGGCGTGTTCTGGTGGTCGGTCTCGAGGACGGTGTTCTGGTTCTCCCAGATGCCCGAGGACCGGATGATGTTGTAGGGGTTCTCCTGGCCCTGAATGGACCCGGTCGCGAGCGCCTGCGGGACCTCGGAGAAGTCGATGTTCGTGGTCTCCGCGCCCAGTCCCTTCAGCGCTTGCTCGTACACGCCGATGGGGACCGCCCGCATCTTGTAGTTCGACAGTTCGCTCGGGTTCACCGGCGGTTCGTCGCCGTCGGCCACGTTGAGCGTGCAGCGTCGCGTTCCCTGGACGACGGACCCCAGCGAGCGGATGTTCGTCTCGGAGACGAGGTCATCGACGACTTGCTTCGCGACGTCGTTCTCCTGCGGGTCGGTCTTCTCGTAGATGTCCTCGTAGGGGTTCTCCGGGTCGTAGAGGTACGGTGCGTCGAACACTTGCGCGGGCTTGTACTGGGTCCCCGTGAGTGCGTAGGGAATCACGTACATGTCGAGCGACCCCGAGGAGACGTTCTCGATGGACTCGATCTGTCCACCGAGTTCGCTGTTCCGGAACGCCTCGATCTCGACTTCGCCCCCGGTCTCCTCGGAGACGATGTCGCCGATCCATGCGCCCGCGTCGCCGTGCACCGACCCCTCGGCGGCCGGAGAGTTCACCTGGAGCGTCGTCGTGCCGCCACCGGTGAGCGACCCGAGACAACCGGAGAGCGCCCCGACTCCGGTTACCGCTGCCCCCGCCTTGATGAACGTGCGCCGGTCGGCTGCCCCTCCGTCGTCCTGTCTTGCCATACCATGAACAAAATTTGTAACAGTATATAGTTAGTGTTCACGGCAGCAAACAAGGGGACGGAAAACCACGGGACGTGGGGGCGTCGGTTTCGACGTGTCGTCAACGACGGGTCGTCCACGGCGCGTCGTCGACCGTCCGCACGGGCGGTCGCTACGTGAGGAACTGGAGGACGACGAACAGCGAGATGATGGACGCGAGCGTCGTCACGAAGACGTTCATCGAAGCGAACTCCGTGTCACCGCCGAGTTCGGTGGCGTACACGTACGTCGAGACGGCGGTCGGGGCGCCGAACATGACGACGGCGGCGTTGCGCGTCAGCACTCCGGTCCCGAGGCCGGAGAACACCAGCCACGCGACGAGCGGCATCACGAGGACCTTCAGTCCGACGACCGTGGCCGTCGACCCGAGCGAGACGTCGTGGTCCGCGGGCGTGAGCGAGCCACCGACGGCGACGAGCGCGACGGGGAGCGCGAGCGTCGACACGCGTTCGAGACCGCCGACGACGGGACTCGGGACGGACAGGCCGAGCGTCGCGAAGCAGAGACTCACCGCGAGCGTCAACAGAATCGGGTTGGTGACGACGCTCCGGACCTCGTGGCCGACGGCCGCCTCGGTGTCGTTGATCGTCACGAGCACGAGGACCGTCAACGGGATTTGAATCACCGCGCCGAGCCCGAAGATGACGCTCGCGGTCGCCGCCGCCGTCGACCCGAGCGTCGCCGCGACGACGGGGACGCCGAAGTACCCGAAGTTGCTGTGGTAGGACTGGACGAGCGCGACGCTGCGGACGTCGTCGGGGCCGCGGCGGTTCGTCGACCACGAGAGCGCGACGAGGACGGCGATGACGGCGAGCATCCCCGCGACGAGCTCCACCGAGAGCAGTTCCGCCAGGTCCTCGTCGTACGTCGAGACGAAGATGAGCGCCGGGAGGAAGACGTAGAACGCCAGTTGCCCCAGGCGCTCGTTCCGCGAGCCCGTGAGCACCCCGAGACGGCGGGCGCCGAGCCCGACGGCGACCAAGAGGAACATGTACGCGAAGCGCCCCGCGAGGTCCATACACTCACGAGTCGACTCCGGTCTTTCACTCTTTGCCTTCGGGTATCATTCGGGGGCAACGACGGCACGCTGGATGCGGCCGCCGGTGACGCGGACGACGCCGAGCAGGTGCTCGCGGTGCGCGGTCGCACTCGACCGCTCGCGGAGCGCGTCGCGGGCGGTCCGGACGCGCTCGCGGAGCACGTCGTGGGGCGACGGGTCGTACCGGAACTGCAGGGTCGGCGGCGTCGAGAGTACCGTGAGCGCGCGGAACGCCGCGTTCAGCGGTCTCGCGACTGCGCGGTCGGAGAGCGCGGCGTCGACGAGGACGACGTTCCCGAACGACTCCGACGCCATCGGGTCCGAGGCGCCCGTCGACTCGGCGTGGACGAGGTCGCACCAGTCGGCGACGGCCGCGGCTGGGTCGTCGAGCATCCCGACGACGAACGACGCCAGGACGCCGTCGACCGGTCCGCCCACCGGCGGGCGGGTCGCGTCGCCCTGGACGACGTGGACGTTCCGCCAGCCCCGGGCGTCGACGAGCCGGCGCGCTCGCGAGAGCATCCCCGCCGTGAGGTCCACGCCGACGACGGTGCCGGTCGGCCCGACCGCGTCCCGGAGGAACGGGAGGTTCGCGCCCGTCCCACAGCCCAGGTCGACGACGACGTCGCCGGGGTCGAGTTCCAGCGCCGCCACCGCCTCCCGCCGGAGCCGACCGATGCCGGGCGTGAACCGAGCGAGCCCGTCGTACAGCGTCGCCCACCGACCGTAGAACGACTGCACGGACGACGCACGCTCCACCGCGTCTTCGGCGGTGGCGTTCGCCGTCATCTGACGACGTCCCGGACCGCCTCCGCCGCACTCACGGGGTCCTCCGCGAGCACGTACACGATCGGTTCCATCCCGAACCCGCCCGTCTGGTAGAGCACGGTCGCCGTCGGCGACGACGACAGCGCCTCGGCGACCGCCGTCTCGATGTCGTCCTCGCCCGAGAACTCCACCGTCTCCCGGCCCTGCGCCGCGAGCGCCGCGACCACGTCCTCGTCGTACCGGACGTTGATCGCCGCCGCGACGTCCGCGCCCGCCGCGCGCGCCGCCAGCAGGACGCTCGCGACGTACTCGCTCACGCCGAACTCGGGCTCCGCGGGCACCGTCGCCCGCCCCTTCACGTCCACGATCCGGCCGGGGACGCCCGCGACGTCGTCGATCGTGGTCGCGTCCGGCGTGCACGCGACGAGGTTCGTGCCGACGTTCGGGATGAGGCGCGCGAACCCGCTCGCGTTCTCAAGCACGCGCAGGCCACGGCGGAGCGAGGAGAGCACGCGCTCTGCGGTCCGCAGGTCGCTCTCAGGGTCGTGGATCGCGAAGTCCGCGCCGTACTCCGCGAGTGCCGGCACCGCGTCGCGGTGGATGGTCGCGAGCAGGTCGCCGCGTTCGAGCTGGCGGATGAGCACTTCCGCCTCGACGAGCGCCTGCACGGGACGCATGTCGCCGCTCGCGAGCCCCTCGCCGACCGTCTCGACGAGCTCTCGGACGCGATCGTCCGCGAGGATGGCGTCGTGACGCGCGACGTCGCCGTGCGCGTACTTCGACACCGCGGACTGCGAGATGCCGAGCGCGTCCGCGACCTCGCTCTGCGTGAACCCGCGCTCGCGGAGGTCCGCGGCGAGCATCGACCGATACGTGGGGAGGAACTCGTCGACGACGACCTCCTCGATGAACTTCACCGCCCGCCACCCCCATCGGTGCCGGAGCGGTCGGTGGCGTCCCCCGCGGATCCGCCGGCGAGCTGGTCGCCGCCGACCCGCTCGTCGCTGTCAGTCAGTTGGTCGCCGCCGAACTCGTCGTCGTTCCCGATGCGCGAGGCCTGCGGGCCCGCCTGGTCCTGGTACTTCGAGCCGCGTTCGCTCCCGTACGGACGGGCGGCGGGCGTCCGCAGTTCGGTGAAGATGAGCTGGCTGATGCGCATCCCGGGCGTGAGCGCGACCGGCGCCGTCCCGAGGTTCGAGAGCTCGAGCGTGATCTGGCCGCGATAGCCGGGGTCGACGACGCCCGCGGTCGCGTGCACGACGACCGCGAGCCGCCCGAGGCTCGAGCGCCCCTGGACGTGCGCGATGAGGTCGTCCGGGACCTCCACGCGCTCGTAGGTCGTCCCCAGCACGAAGTCGCCGGGGTGGAGGATGAACTCCTCGTCGGGGCCGACGACGGTCTCCTCGACGTAGTCGTCGACCTCGTCCTCGGCGTTCGGGTGGATGCAGGGGATGTTCGCGTGCTGGAACTCGAGGAACTCCGCGCCCAGGCGGAGGTCGACGCTCGCCGGCTGCACCTGGAGGTCCGGGTCGTCGAGCGGTTCGACGACGAGGTCCCCAGTTTCCAGCCGGTCGAGGATGTCCGCGTCCGAGAGTATCATGTACGGACCGACGGCAGCGCGCGCCTAAAACCACCCGGTCGTACCAGCGCGCACCAGTCGCCGAGACTCGCGGCGCCATTTTATCCGCGAGGCCACCGAAACCCCTAGTATGGCACTCGACGTCGAGATACCCGACCCGCCCGACCTGTCGAACCGCGGGAAACCCCGCGACTTCGAGATGACCGACGCAGCGGCCACGTCGGACTTCCATCGCGAGGACCTCGAGACGCTCCTGCACGACAGCGCGTGGACGATCGGGTTCGAGGAGTGGCTGGACCGGACCGACCTGACAGTCGACCACTTCGAGGCCGTGTCGGCGCTCGGCCTGTTCCAGGCCTTCGACTTCTACTGGCATCCGGAGGACGAACAACTCCGCGACGACGCCCCCCGCGTCCCCGAGGACTGGCGAGACCGAGCGGCGACCGCCGACCTGGACTCGTCGGACGTCTCGCTCGTCGAGTCCGAGCTACAGGACCTCGGTCGGACCGTCCGCGAAGCCCTCGACGACGAACTCGAGCGCAGCGACGACGTCTCCGCGTCCCTGTGGGCGGACGAACCGTACGGCGACCGCGAACAGTAGGGGGACCGGTCCCCGTGCGGCCGAGCCGTCGAAGGGGAGCCTTTTGTCCGCGGGGGGCGTCCCGGCGAGCATGAAGCAGGTCATCGCCGCACGCACGGACCTCGACATGGGTCGGGGGAAGCTGGCGGCGCAGGTCGCGCACGCGTCGCTGTCCGCGTACGAGGACGCGGACGCGAAGACGCGCAAGGCGTGGAAGGGAGAGGGACAGAAGAAGATCGTCGTGAAGGTCAGCGGCGAGAGCGAGCTGTTCGAGGTCGCGAGTCGCGCGGAGCGCGAGGGACTCCCGCACGCGATCATCAGGGACGCCGGCCACACGCAACTGGAGCCTGGGACGCCGACGACGTGCGCCGTCGGCCCCGGCCGGGACGACGTCGTCGACCAGGCGACCGGCGACCTCTCCCTGTACTGATGTCGGCGACGGAATCGACGCCGCGCGTCCTGGTCGCGGGCGAGACGCTCGTCGACCTGGTGGCGGCGGACGCGTCGCTCGCGACGGCCGAGGCGTTCGACGCGCGCGTCGGCGGTGCACCCGCGAACGTCGCCGCCGGGCTCGCCGCGCTCGAAGAGCCAGCCGCGCTCTGGACGCGCGTCGGCGACGACGGGCTCGGAGATCGCTGCCGGCGCGCGCTCGACGCCGCCGGCGTCCCCGGCGAGTTCGTGGAGGTCGACCCCGACCGCGAGACGACGGTCGCGTTCGCGACGCGCGAGACCGCGGCCGACGACCTCGCGTTCTCGTTCTACCGCCGCGCCGACCGCCACCTCGGCGAGCACGGAACCGAGAGCCGCGGCGAGAGCGACGGTCCTGCCAAGTACCCCGTCGCCGCGCTCGACGACGTCTCGCTGGTCGTCGTCGGCGGCATCGCACTGGCGTCCGATCCGGCGCAGTCGGGGATCCTCGACCTCGTCGACGCCGCCGCGGACGCGGACTGCACGGTCGTGTTCGACCCGAACGCACGCCCGACGGCCTGGGCGGCCGGCGAATTCGAGCGCACGGTCGAGCGCGTCCTCCAGATTGCCGACGTCGTGAAGGCGACGCCCGCGGACCTCGCAGCCGCCGGGTTCGACGTGGACGCGTTCACGCCCGGCGAGGACGCCCGGCCCGCCAGCCCGGACGCCGCACCGGCGCTCGCCCGCGAGGTCTGCGAGCGCGGCCCGCACACGACGTTCCTCACGCTCGGGAGCGACGGCGCGGCCGCCGCGAGCACGCACCGCTCGCCGTTCGGTCGGGGCGGCGCGACCCACTGCGGGTACGACGTCGAGACGGTCGATCCGACCGGCGCCGGGGACGCGTTCCTCGCGGCGGTCGTCGCCGAACTCGCCGGTGGCGCGACCGACCCGTACGCGGTCCTCGACGTCGCGACCGCCGCGGGCGCACTCGCGACGACGACCCGTGGCGCGATGCCGGCGCTCCCGGACCGCGCCAGCGTCGACGCTCTCGTCGCGAGCGACGGAGGCGCGCCGTGACCCGCGACGCCCACCCCCGCGAACGAGCGGTCGGGATGGAGGTGTACGCGAGCGACGTCGACGGCGTCGGCGGCCGGCTCCGCGCGAGCGACGTGGACTTCCGCGTCGTCGAACGCGAAGCCTTCGACACCCAGCCCGTCGACGCGCCGACCGGCGACTACCCCCACCTCGTGCTGCGCGTCACGCTCTCGGGGTGGGACACGAACGACTACGCGCGCCGCCTCAGCGACGCCATCGGCATCAGTCGCGAACGCGTCTCCTGGGCGGGCACGAAGGACAAGCACGCCGTCACCACCCAGCTGTTCTCCGTGCAGGGGATCGACCCCGAGGACCTCCCCGACGTCGACGGGGCCGACGTCGAGGTCGTCGGTCGCGCCGGCCGCGACATCTACTTCGGCGACCTCGCCGGCAACGAGTTCCAGATTCGCGTGCGCGACGTCTCCCGCCCCGAGAACGCGAGCGCCGTCACCGACGCCCTCCGCGAGTGGGGCGGGCTCGCTGATGCAGGGAATCACGACGGGGAGAGCAAGGTCGCGGTCCCGAACTTCTTCGGCCAGCAGCGCTTCGGGAGCCAGCGCCCGGTCACCCACGAGGTCGGCCTCGCCATCGCCCGCGGCGACTGGAAGGACGCGGTGCTGGCGTACGTCGCGAACCCGAACGAGGCCGAACGCGAGGGGACCCGGGAGGCTCGCGAGGTCGCGGCGACCGGCGACTGGCAGGCCGCGCTCGACGCGTACCCCCGCCGGCTCCGGTTCGAGCGCACGATCCTCCACAAGCTGGTCGAGAACGACGCGAGCGAGCCCGCGGACTACCGGCGCGCGCTCGAGGCGCTCCCGGAGAACCTCCAGGCGCTGTTCGTGCACGCCGCGCAGTCGTACGTCTTCAACCGCGTTCTCTCCGAACGCATCCGCCGAGGCATCCCGTTCCATCGGCCGGTCGCGGGCGACGTCGTCTGCTTCGCCGACGCGGACGCGCCCGACGACCTCCCCGTACCCGACCCGGACCGGACGCAGCGCGTCGACGACCGGCGCGTCGACACCGTCGCCCGCCACTGCGAGCGCGGCCGCGCGTTCGTCACCGCGCCGCTCGTCGGCACCGGCACCGACCTCGCCGACGGCGAACCCGGCGAGATCGAGCGCGCCGTCCTCGACGACCTCGACCTCGCACCCGGCGACTTCGACCTCCCCGGCGAGTTCGATAGCACGGGCACGCGACGCGCCATCCGCGTCACGACGCCCATCGACG
This sequence comes from Halorubellus sp. JP-L1, assembly GCF_011440375.1. NCBI lineage: Archaea > Methanobacteriati > Methanobacteriota > Halobacteria > Halobacteriales > Halorubellaceae > Halorubellus > Halorubellus sp. JP-L1. The sequence goes on along the minus strand of NZ_JAAOIR010000002.1, from coordinate 853,953 downwards.
TCGAACCCGACGACGACGGCGACGCGCTCGAATTCTCGTTCGCGCTGCCCTCCGGTTGCTATGCGACGACGGTCCTCCGCGAGTACTGCAAGGTCGACCCCCTCCAGTTGACCTGACCGTTCACTCGACGAACGCACCCTCGTCACCCGCGGTTTCTCCAACCCATCGACCGTTCGTTCGGACGCTTCCCGGACGAAATACCCGACAGGCAGAACTGGAACTGAACTGGTTCTATACAGCACTCGAGGGCGTCATAGAACTGTTCTCACAGCCGCTAACAGCGATAACGCACGGATTCCGGGTCGGGGAAGACGTGTCTGCAGCTGCCAGCAGCAGAATCTTCCGCGAGGGAGTCACTCGTTCCGGTAGGTGTTATCAATGGGCGACATCGACGTGGCTATCGGCATCGACGCGGACTGCGTCGCGGGATGGCTCGGGTCGTATGGCGGCGAGGACTCGCCCGCGGACCTCTCCCGGGGACTGTCGGCAGGCAAGGAGGGCATACCGCGCCTCCTCCAGCTGCTCGAAGACCAGGACGTCACGAGTTCGTGGTACGTCCCCGGGCACACCATCGAGACGTTCCGCGACGAAATCGAGGCCGTCGCCGCCGCCGGCCACGAAATCGGCGTCCACGGCTACTCCCACGAGAACCCGACCGACCTCTCTCGCGAGCAGGAAGCGACCATCATGGAAGCGTCCATCGACCTCGTGGAGGACGTCACCGGCTCCGAGCCGGTCGGCCATCGGGCTAGCTGGTGGGAGTTCAGCGACAACACGCCCGACTTGGTCGAGGAGTACGGATTCCTCTACGACAGCAGCCTGATGGAGAGCGAGTTCGAACCCCACTGGATGCGGAAGGGGGACGAGTGGGAGAAAATCCAGTACGAGGAGGCCGCCGAGACGTGGATGGAACCGTATCGAGAGGGTGAGGAGACGGATATCGTGGAAATCCCCATCAGCTGGTACCGCGACGACATCCCGCCGATGCTGTTCATCAAGCAACCGAACTACCACGCCGGTTACAAGGACCCCGAGATGATGTACGAGCAGTACTACGAACGCCAGTTCGACTTCCTCTACGAACGCCGCGGTGCGGGCGTCTACACGTTCACTATCCACCCGGACCTCCACGGCCTCCCGCACATGATTCCCCTCTTCGAGGAGTTCATCGAGTACGTCAAGAGCAAGGACGGCGCGGAGTTCAACACCCTCGAAACCATCGCGCGGAAGTACAAGGACGACCCCTCGGTCTACGAGAGCGAAACCGAGTACGTCTAGCGGAACGCCACGAACAACTCCCGGTCGTCGCACGCCAACAGCGCCAGCAGCAACGCGAGAGGCGCTGTGAGCGGGCAGAGTAGATGCGAGCGGTCGAGGGTTTCGTAGGGAATTCCCAGGAGTGCATCCCCCTCGAACGCGGTCCGAGTTCCGTCCCCGATCCTCCTCAGGACGCGGTGGAGACGATCTTCACGACGTCGCCCTCCTCGAGTTCGCGGTCCTCGCCGACGTCGCGGCCGGTGCGGGCGTCGACGGCGTGCAGGTAGCCGTCGCCGATGTCCGAGTGGACGGCGTACGCGAGATCGACCGGCGTCGCGTCCCGCGGGAGGAGGAACGCGTCGGGGAGGACGTTCCCCTTCGCGTCCGTCCACTTGCTCTGGTCCTGCACGGGGAACAGCGTGATGCGGTCGAGCAGGTCGTAGACCGCGTAGTCGATGGCGCCCTGGACGCCAGTCCCGCCGTACTCGGTCATCGCCTCGCGGAGCGCCTGGAGGCGCTCCTCCTGTGCGTCGGTCACGTCGCCGAGTATCTCGAAGTCCGCGTCGCCGGGGTCGTAGTCGACGACGCCGGCCTCCGCGCCCTTCCGCAGCGCGAGTTCGCCCTCCGCGGTTGCCGGAATCACGGGCTTATCCAGTTCGAGGAGCCGCTGGACGTTCTCCTCGGGTGCGACGTCCATCTTGTTCGCGACGACGACGATCGGCTTCGTGCGTTCGCGAACGTGGCGCGCGAGCGTCTCCCGGTCCTCGTCAGTCCACTGCTTGGGGTCGTCGGGGTAGTCGATCTCGCGCAGGACGAACTGGACGTCCGCGGGCCCGGCGCCGAACCCGGTGAGCATGTCCGCGAGCGCGTCGTCGACGTCGAAGTCCGGCGACCGCGACTTCCGCTCGACTGACTCCCAGTTCCGGTCGACGATGCCCGCGAGCCAGAGGTCCATCTCCTCCTCAACGAAGTCCACGTCCTCGATCGGGTCGTGCGTCCCGACGTCGACGGGCTCCCCTTCGGCGTTCGTGCCGCCGGAGGCGTCGACGACGTTCACGATGACGTCCGCGTTCGTCAGCTCGTCGAGGAACTGGTTCCCGAGGCCGCGCCCCTCGTGCGCGCCGGGAACGAGGCCCGCGACGTCGAGCAACTCGACGGGCACGTACCGCTTGCCGTCGTGGCAGTTCTCGTTCCCGCACCGCTCGTCGCGGTCCAGGCACGGACAGTCCGTCCGAGCGTGCGTCACGCCCCGGTTCGGGTCGATCGTCGTGAACGGGTAGTTCCCCACGTCGACGTCCGCCATCGTCGCCGCCTTGTAGAACGTAGACTTGCCCGCATTGGGCTTCCCGGCGAGCGCGATAGAGAGCATACCACACGATAACCGGGGGCGGTGAAATACGCTTTCGGTCCCGACCATGGGTCGACGTGCTCGCACCCGGCTTCTCGGTTCGCATCGTGCGCTGCCGGAACGGTTTTCGGCGCGGCGCGAGCGCGTTCGACCATGGAGCGAGCGACCGTCGACCCCACCGACGATCGGTCGGACCTCGGCGTCGACCTCGGGACGACGGACGTTGCCGTCGTCCGCTATCGGCTCGCACCCGGCGAGGGCTTCCCGAGCGGTCTCCACGCGCACAACGACCAGGAGGAGGCATTCGTCGTCCTGTCCGGCGAGGCCGTATTCGAGCACCTGCCGCCCGCGGAATCGTGGGATGGCGCCGCCCCTGCGGGTAAAGAGGTCACCGTCGCTGCAAGTGAAGCCGTGCGGTTCGCGCCCGGCGAGTTCCAGACCGGACGGAACCCCGAGCGCGCCGACCGCGACCTCGTCGCGCTCGCGCTCGGCGCCCCGAGGCAAACCGCGGACGTCCGCATCCCCGCCGCGTGCCCGGACTGCGACGCCCCCGCACTCGGTCTCGGCACCGGCGGCGACGCGTTCACGCTCGACTGCCCGGACTGCGAGCGGTCGTTCGAACCCGCACCCTGCGAGGCCTGCGGGAGCCACGACCTCGGAATGGGCCTCGACGACGACGGCCACCCCGTCAGTCGCTGCGGCGACTGCGGGCACGAACACGAGACCGCGCCGCTGGTCGACTGACCACCAGCAGTACGAGAGGAGAAACGCCCGCAGGGACTACTCGATGCTGCGGCCGCTGAGGCCGAGCATCTGGACCTCACCGCGGGCGCGCATCCGACCGTCGACCTCCGCGTTCTTCGAGAGTTCGAGGTCCTTGCAGCCGATGTCGCCCAGCACCTTCGCGCCCGGCGCGATCTTCACCTTCCCGTTGCGCGTGGTGACGTCACCGTGGATGCGCGTACCCTCGCCGACGACGATGTCCTCCTTCGCGCGCAGGCTCCCGAAGACGTTGTTGTCCTCGCCGATCTCGATCGACTCCGCGCGGACGTTCCCGTGGATGCGGCAGTCGTCGCCGATCGTCGCGGGCGTCGACACCCGCCACGCGTCGTCGTTCACCGTTGCCGACCGCGGGATCACGAGCGGGTCCTCCTCGATCGCTTCGGTCTCGAACGCCTCGTCCGCGAACTGCTCCGCTGCCTCGTCCTCGCCCATCAGCATGAGTTGCTTGAGGTACACGAACAGGAAGACGACGGTCGGCATCGGGTTCCGGATGACGATCCAGCCGTTCGCCTCGAACCCCTCCTCGATGTCGACGTCGTCGCCGACGTCCAGGTCGCCCGCGACCCGGAGCTGGCCGCCGATGTGGACGCGCTCGCCGACGTACGCGTCCCGGCCGACGAGGACGTTCCCGGAGACGTCCGACCACATGTCCAGGCGCAGGTCGCCCTCCGCCTCGACGTTCCCACCGATCTTCACGCCCTCGCCGCAGAGGACGTTGTGCCCACGGACCCCGAACTCGATCGTGGACCGACCGCCGACGACGACGTCGCCGTCCGCGACGAGGTCGTGCTCCTCGACGGTCGTCCCGCTGGGGATCTTGAGTTCGTCGAGCGGGTCCGTGTGCAGTGACACGCCCGAACGTACTGTTCTCGGGGGTCTTAAACCTCGCGCGAGCGTCAGACGCGGGTCAGACGAGCGTCCGCGCCGGGGTCGCGTAGCGTCCGGGAGCTCAGGGGAGCTACGCGACGACATAAACGGGAGACATAACTGCGTCGGCGGCGACTATGCGCGTATGACGACGCTCTCTTTCGACGAGGACGGGGTCGACGTGGTGTACGAGGGCACGGAGTTCCGGATGGAGCGCGAGCTCATCGAGGAGGCGACGGACAAGGACTACTACGACGTCACCGACCACGAGGTCATGAAGCTGGTCGCCGAGCAACCGGACCTCACCGGCGAACCGCGGCTCGTCCGCGACATCGTGCGGTGACGCGGCGGCGAGTCACGCGAGGGCGGTCGAGTCGGTTCACGCGATGGCGCTCGGATCGAACCGGTCGTTGACGCCCGCCCACTCGTACTGGTCGCGGTCGGCGCGCGTGTCGAGGTACACCTCGACGCCGTTCCCGTCGGGGTCGTCGAAGTAGATGGCCTTGCTGATGCCGTGGTCGACGGGCGAGACGGCGACGTCGCGCTCTCGGACGCGCTCGTAGACTGCAGCGAGCGTCGCGCCCGCGTCGACCTCGAACGCGGTGTGGTAGAGGCCGACGCCGGGACCGGGGCCGGGTGCGTCCGCGCCGACGCCCTGGAGCGCGACGTCGTGGTGTCGGTCGCCGAAGGAGAGGAACGCGAACGAGCCGTGGCGTTCCGTCACCTCCAGCCCGAGGACGTCCGTGTAGAACTCGACGGCGCGGTCGGCGTCGCGGACCTTCAGGTGAACGTGCCCGACGAGGGTGGGGTGATCGGTCATGCCCGTGGTACGCTCGCGAGCGACTTAGCGGGCCGGACCGCGGCGACCGCGCTCGCCCTCACGCCTCACCCCGACCGCCATCGCGTTCTTCGTCGTCGCCGTCGTCGCCGTCGTCGCCCGTGGTGGGGTCGTAGCGTTCGCTCGCCGCCGCGAATCCGGCTTCGTCGAGTTCGCGACTCCGGCGGTCCTCGGCGACCGCGAGCGCCGCCGCGCTCGGGTTCGCGTCGTCCGTGATCCGCGCCCACGAGTCGTGGACCTTCGAGTGACACCACCGGCAGAGCGCGACCGTGATCTCGTGGCTCGGCCCGCCGTCGTCGGTGTTCGAATCGTCGGAGTCGTCATCGGTGGGCGTCTCGAGTTCGGTTGCGTCGGCGGCCCGCCGTGCGGCGTCGTCGGCGTACGAGAGGTGGTGTTCCTCGACGAGCGGGCGCTCGTCGTCGTGAGCCATTCGGCGTTCCTCGAGCCCGCAGCGCGCGCACTCGCGACCGCTCGTCGTCGACCGAAAGTGCGGGCAGTCCCGCCAGTCCCAGTCCGGGCCGACGTCCGCGACGACCGGACACGCGAGGTCGTCGCGGCGCCGTTCGCGAGCGAACGAGGGATCGTGCTGGGGGTGCTCGAACGCGTACCGGCAGGTGCCGTCGCTCGTCAGGTGATCGCAGACGTCGACGTGCGCGTAGGGGTCGTCCACGCCGACGCCCGTTCCCTTCGGCGTCTTCTCCATGCGCGTGGTCGTGTTCAGTGCTGGAGGACCGTTAGCGGACCGCTTCGGTCGCCTCGCGCATCACCGCGAGCGCCTCCTTCAGCGTCTCCACGTCCGTCGCGTACGAGATGCGAGCGTAGCCCTCGCCGTGGGCGCCGAACGCCTCGCCGGGGACGACGACGACGTCCCGTTCGAGGACGGCGTCCACCCAGCCCTCTGGGACCTCCGGCATCACGTAGAACGCGCCCGACGGCGTCGGAACGTCCAGGCCCATGTCCTCGAGGCCGTCGAGGACGACGTCGCGGCGCTCCTCGAACTGCCCGACCATGTCGTCGACGACGTCCTGCGGGCCCGAAAGCGCCGCCTCTGCGGCGTACTGCGCCGGCGCGCTGGCACAGGCCTGGATGTACTGGTGGACGCGCAGCATGCGTTCGATACGCGGCGTCGACGACGTCACCCACCCCAGGCGCCAGCCCGTCATCGAGTACGTCTTCGAGCACGCGCTCACGACCGCGACGTTGTCGCTCTCCGCGAACGCGAGCGGCGTGTGGTGCTCGCCCTCGAAGACGATGTGCTCGTACACCTCGTCGCTGATGCAGAGCACGTCGTGCTCGTCCGCGATACGCGCGAACTCTTGGACGTCCTCCCTGGACTGGACCGCGCCCGTCGGGTTCGCGGGCGAGTTCACGACGAACGCCGCCGTGTCCTCCGTGATCGCCTCCTCGACGGCCGCGGGGTCCATCGTCAGGTCGTCCCGTAGCGGGACCGGCACTGGCTCGCCGCCCGCGACGTGCGTGAGGTTCTCGTACGCGACGAACCCCGGGTCGGGGTAGATCACTTCGTCGCCCGGGTCGACGTGCGCCTGCATCGCGATGTGCAGCGCCTCCGACCCGCCAGCGGTCGCGATGACGTCCTCCGGGTCGACGTCGAGGTTCTGGTCCTCGCTGTAGCGGCCCGCGATCGCTTCGCGGAGCGCGAGCGTGCCCTTGTTCGACGTGTACGCGTCGGCGTCCCCGGACTGGATCGCGTCGACCGCCGCCTGGCGCGCGTGCGATGGCGTCGGGAAGTCCGGCTGGCCGAGTCCGAGGTTGATGGCGTCCTCGCCGGCCGCCTCGAACACTTCGCGAATGCCACTGATGGAGACCTTCGTCGCTCGCTCTGCGAACTCCGTCATACAACAGACGGCGAGCGCCGCGACCGTAATCCTACCGTGAGAACGAGTACCGAACGAGAGGGTGTCTCGAACCCCTGGTCGACGGTTCGTCCGCGAGGTTCGCCGTCGGCGGCTCGCCCGGACTCCCCACCTACTGGTACATGCGGAGCGGCTGGGCCTGCGAGGTCTCCTCGTCCTTGGCCTGCTGCATCTTCGCGGCGAGTTGCTCCTTCTTCTCGCGGATGTCCTCGGCGTGCTCGACGAGGTCCTCGACGCTGACCTCGACGTCGACGAGCGGCGAGATCCCGTGCTCGATGAGGACGCGCGACGCCTCCGGGTCCGGGAACTGCGGGTCGCTCTCGACGACGAGCGCGACGCTGTCGAGTCCCTCCTCGGCGGCGCGGTTCACGAGCGCGCCCGTCGGCCCCGAGATGACGCCGCTCTCCGACGGCAGGTCGACGCCGAGTTCCTCGAGTCGCGCACCGCCCTCGCCCGTCCCGACGCCGTGCATCGCCGGCGGCGAATCGCCCTTCTTCGCGGCCATCCCACTCAAGTAGACGGCCGTCACGTCCCGGCCCGAGAGCCACGCCGTGAAGCAGTCCGCGAACTCGCGGACCGCCTCCGCGTTCACCGGCACGTCGCTCTGGAGGACCAGGAGGTCGGCGTCCGGCGCGGCGTAGATGCGGACCGGCGGCTGGACGTCGCGCTCGCCGTCGTGGTAGACGGCGACGGGCGCGAGCGACTCGCAGTGCACGGTCGCGTACAGGTCCATGTCGAACTCGTCGACGAGGTGGTCGGCCGCGATCTTCCCCACCAGGCCGACGCCCGGCAAGCCCTCCACGAGCAGGGGGTTCTCGAACTCGACGTCCACGTGTTCCTTGACGTGTGCCATGCGCGAGACCACGCCGGGGACGCCGATAAAACCGGGGGCGACGGGGCGTGGGACTCGCTCGTCCCCGCCGGCAGCGACCCAGAACCGACAGCGGTGCGTCCCGGTCGCGACCCGGAACCGACAGCGGTGCGTCCCGATCGCGACCCGGAACCGACAGCGGTGCTTCCCGAGTACGACCCGAAACCGACAAGCGACAGCCCGGACAAGCGGGGGCATGGAGCCATTCGAGCGGTACCGGGACGTCGTCGACGACTTCGACGCGTTCCTCGCGGCATGCGAGCGCGGCCTGCCCATGGCGGTGCGCGTGAACACGCTGCGGGCGACGCCCGAGGAGGCGGTGGCGGCGTTCGAGGCGGAGGGCGTCGACGTGGAGCGCGTCGACTGGCATCCGCACGTGCTGGTGCCGGACACGGACAAGCCGGGGTCGACGTGGCCGGGTTATCACGGGTGGACGCACGGCCAGGAGGAGGTGTCGGCGATCCCGGCGACCGTCCTCGACCCCCAGCCGGGCGAGCGCGTGTTCGACGCGTGCGCCGCCCCGGGGAGCAAGACCACGCAGCTCGCGGCGATGATGAACGACGAGGGCACGGTGGTCGCGAACGACAACAACCTCGGTCGACTCTCCGCGCTCCGGTTCAACACGGAGCGCCTCGGGGTGACGAACACCGTCGTGACGAACCGCGACGCCCGGAACTACTCGCTGAAGCCGTTCCAGGACGACGCCGACGACGACGCGGCGCTGTTCGACCGCGTACTCGTCGACGCTCCGTGTTCGTGCGAGGGCACGATCCGGAAGAACCCGGACGCGCTCGACAACTGGAACCTCGGGCACGTCGAGCAAGTCGCGAGCGTCCAGCGTGGCATTCTCCGGCGGGCCGTCCAGGTGACCGAGCCGGGCGGGACGGTCGTCTACTCGACGTGCACGTTCGCGCCCGAGGAGAACGAGGCCGTGCTCGATCACGTGCTCGCAGAGGAGCCGGTCGCGGTCGTCGACTACGACCTCCCGCTCGAGCACGTCGACGGCCTCACCGAGTTCGAAGGCGAGTCGTTCGACCCCCAGGTGGCGAACGCCAAGCGCGTCTACCCGCACCACAACGACACCGGCGGGTTCTTCACCGCGAAACTGGAGGTGACCGCCGAATGAGCGACGAACCGACTGACGACGCACCCGCTGGCGACGAACCGACTGACGACGCACCCGCTGTCGACGAACCGACTGACGAGCGCGAGACGACCGACGAGGGTGAGCCGGACGACGCGAGCAAGGAAGACGACGCGACGCAATCGAACGTCGGCGACCGCTTCGATAGACTTCCCGAGACGGCGGCCAACCGCGAGGTCGAGGGGCGGGCGACGCGCGAGGAAGTCCTCGAGTGGTGGGACGAGCGGTTCGGGATCGAGCCCGCGACGTTCGCCGAGCACACGTTCTGGGAGAAGGGCGCGGGGAAGGTCTGGATCTTCCGCGGCGACCTCCCCGATCACACCGAGCGCGTCGAAGCGATCGGGATGACGTTCCTGCGGACGCGTCAGGAGCACTGGAAGCCGACGACGGACGCCGCCCAGCGGTTCGGTCGGCTCGCGACCCGGAACACCATCGCGCTCGACGACGCCGAGGCGAGGGCGTTCGTCGACGGCGAGGACCAAGACCTCGACTGGGACGGCGACTGGGGGTACGTGATCCCCGTCCACGACGTCGCCGGCCGCGAGGAACCGCTCGGCGTCGGCCTCTACGTCTACGACGAACTGAAGTCGATGGTCCCGAAGGGCCGCCAGCGGGACGTCTGAACTCCCGGGAGCGCCCACGAGATTTTTGGCGGATGACGCGGCCAGCAGCGGCGTGCGCTGACCGCGACCGGGGCGCGCTCTGCGACCGCACGATGCCAACGCGCCCCGACGAGGTTCGCTCGACCACGAGCGACGCTCACCGTGCGATCGGCATCGTCAGTACGCCCACAGAACCCACGCAGCGACGCCACCGGTCACTTCTCTCGAATCGTCCCGGTACCGAGACCCGCCCACTCGACGCGGTAGTCGAGCGCGGACAGCACCGCGCTCGCGTCGTCGACGCCGTGCTCGTCGAGGACGGACTCCGCCTCGGCGTACTCCATGCCGTCGGCGAGCGCGTCGCCGAGTGCGTCCAGGACCGCGGGACGGACGAGCGTCCGCCCGACGAGGTCGTGCTCGGGGAAGGCGACGTCCGCGAGCGCGTCCTCGCTCACGCCCTCGCGGTCCGCCACCGTGGCGAGCGTGACGACGTCGTCCACGGGCGCCAGCGCGTCGGGAAGTCCAGCGGCGGCGTCGGCGACCAGGTCCGATTCGTACTCGCGGAGGACGTCCACGACGTCCTTCACGCGCACCGACCCCGAGTACGTCACGACGCGCGCGTCCGTCGCCGCAACCGCTTCGCCGACGCCGAGGGACTCGTCGACCGCTACCAGCATGTCGACGTCCTCCACGTCCGCGAGCTGGCCGAGCTTCTTCTCGACGTACTCGGGCGTCCAGAACCCCATCACCTCGAAGAACACCCGGAAGTCCGGGCCCGCGTCGGGGTCGCCGCCGGGCGCGTAGTCGAACGCGAAGTCCGGGATCATCACGCGGTGCCCCGTCGCGAGCGGCTCCGGTTCGCGCGAGAGCACCCAGTCCATGTCGAGGCCGGAGAACCGCGCGGCGAAGTCCGCCTCGACGCCGGAGTCGTACTCGACCTCGGCGACGGGCGCCGCGTCCGGGACGCGCACCGGGTCGGCGTCCGAGAGCACGAGTTCGCGTTCCGTGCCGTGGTCGTCGACGGTCGCCGCCAGCTGCCACTCGCGGGCTTTCGCGACCGTCCGCAGGAGGCGCGCGAACCGCGTCCCGTACCGTCGCGACCGCGAGAACAGCGCGTCCGGACCGGTGACGACGACCTCCCGGCCGTCGTCCGTCCGCCGGATCTCGTACATGAGCCGGAGGCGCTTGACCGCGGAGACGAGCGCCTTCGGGTCCGAAGACCGCACGCGGACCTCGGTCGCGTCGAACAGCGCGGTCTGGGCGAGCGAGAGGTTGTACTGCGCGAGCAGGTCCTCGGGGCCCCAGGGCGCGTCGAACGCGGCGAGGACCTGGTGCTCGTCGAGGTCCGCGAACAGCGACGCGTCCACGTCCCCCGGCGTCGCGGCGAGCGCGTCCGCGGCGCGCGCCATCGCTGCCTCGCGCTCGTCGCGAGTCACCACGCCACCGGTCTCCTCGGCGGCGACGAACGCCGCCCGACGGGCGCGCTCGGGCTCGACCGGCGCACGCGTCTCGAAGACCGCCTCGCGCTCGCAGAGCTTCGCGAACCCCCGCACGAGCTTGAACTCGCCCGCCTCGCCCTCCAGGTCGCGGAGCGCCGCGTCGAGCGTCGCCCGACGCTCGTCGACGTGCCCCTGGAACGTCCCGAGCACGCGCGCCGCCAGCGGCCGGTCCTCGCGGCCCGCGAACACCGGCCGGTAGCCGCCGCGACGGGACACGCGCAGGAGGTCCTTCGTCAGCACACCACCGACTCCGCGCCGCGACGCCAAGGGCGTGACGCCTCGCCGCGAGTATCGCGTCCCGCGCCACGCGCCCGACGACACCGGAAGGGAGAGCCGACCGCCGACCGACCGGATAGCACAAAGGTTTCAAGCCGCGTCCGGGTTACTGGCGAGTATGCGACGCCGTCGCCTCCTCAGCGCGCTGTCGGTCGCAGCCGTCGGCCTCGCCGGCTGCACCACCGGGCCGGGGAAGTCCGGACCGAAGTGGGGCCCGCCGGCGACGGCCCCGGAGACGCCGACCAGGGACGAGTCCACGCTCGAACCGACGGCCACGACGACCGCGCCCGGCCGCGGCCTCCAGGCGAGCTTCACGTACGCGACGAACGCCGACACCGACGCGTTCGCGGTCACCGTCACCGTCACGAACGCGATCGACGAACCCCGGTCGGCGGTGCTCGTCGTCACCTGGAACCGCGACGGCGAGACGCAAACCGAGGAACGAGACGTCTCCCTCGACCCCGGCGAGGACGTGTCCTTCGAGATGACGTTCCCCGAGGTCGGGAACCTCTCGTTCGACTGGCGCGAACCCTGACCCGCGACGGGCCGATAGCGGCATTGCCCGGAGTCACCGTCGCCGGCTCGCGACGCGCTCCTCGGCGGTGTCCGCGCTCACGATCTCGTAGAGGCGCGCGGTCTTCCCGTCGCGCGGCCGGAGGATGCGGCCGAGGCGTTGCGTGAACTCGCGCTCGCTCCCGCTCCCCGAGCAGACGACGCCCACGTTCGCCTCCGGGACGTCGACGCCCTCGTCGAGGACGTTCGAGGACACGATCCGCGAGTACCGGCCCTCGCGGAACCGGTCGAGTATCTCCCGACGCTCGCTCGCGCTCGTCTGGTGCGTGACGACGGGGACGAGGAAGCGTTCGGCGACCTCGTACGCGAAGTCGTTGTGTGCCGTGAACACGATGACGCGGTCGTCGCGGTGCCGGTCGAGGACGTCCCCGAGCGCCGCGACCTTCGCCTCGCTCCCGAGCATGATGCGGCGCGCGCGCTCCTTCGCGAGGAGGGCTTCGCGTGCCTCGGGGTCGGTCCCAGATCGTTTGACGAGTTCCTGGTAGTCGCTCCCGCTGCGCATCTGGATGCCCGAGGTGGCGAGGTAGTCCGTGAACGTCTCCTGGTTCGCCTCGTAGCGTTCGCGTTCCTCGGGCGTGAGTTCGACCTCGACGCGCTTGACGTCGTACGGCGCGAGGTGCTCGCCGGCGAGGTCGTCGACGCTCAGGCGGTGGACGAGCGGCCCGACGAGTTCGGCGACGACCTCGTGGGCGTCGTCCGGGCGCTCGAACGTCGCCGTGAGCCCCATCCGAGCGGGCGCGGCGAGTAGGCGCGCGGCGTCGCGGTAGCCCTCGCCGCCGAGGTGGTGGACCTCGTCGAACACCACGAACCCGAACCGGTCGCCGACGTCCTCGGCTTTGAGGTACGCCGAGTCGTACGTCGACACCGTGATCGGCTCGATACGCTGCTCGCCGCCCCCGAACTGGCCGATGGGGACGTCGAACTCCGCCTCCAGTTCGGTGCGCCACTGTTCGAGCAGGTCGATGGTGGGGACGACGACGAGCGTCGGCGTCGACAGCGCCGCCATCGCAGCGAGCGCGATCACGGTCTTCCCGCTCCCGGTGGGGAGTTCCAGGTTCCCGCGCCGCCCGGCGTCCTCCCAGGCGTCGACGGCGTCCTCCTGGTAGGACCGTAGCTCGTACGACGTCTCCAGGTTCGGGACGTCGTCGAGGTCGAGGCCGCGGTCGTCGACGGCGACGTCCGCGGCCGAGAGCGCATCGCGGATCGCCGCGTATCGGAACGCCGGGGCGCGGAGGCCGCCGCTCCGCGGGTCCGACTCCACGCCAGGGAGCGTCGAGCGGACTGCGTCCGAGACGTCGCCGTCGACGCGCACCGAGCCGTTCTCGTACCGGAGCGTGACGGTCACGCCTCCACGTCCGACCGCGCGCCAGATAAGCGAGTCGCTCGATAGCGAATCGATCGATTGCGAATCGGTCGATAGCGAGTCGGTCGACTGCGGCTCGTTCTCCTCGACGGACCACCCGCGGAACCGCGGCGCGAACCGGCGGTCGCGGCCGCCGCGGCACGTACCTGAATCCTTTTATCCGAAGGGGGGTTTTGTTTCCACCATGACCGAAGACGACGGTTCAGTGGACTCCGCGGTCGACGCCGAGGAGGCCGACGACTCGGCACCCCCCGACGGTGCCGAGTCGGGGGGCGAACAGGGCGCCGAAGACGCCGATGACGTGGCCGACAACGACGCGAACCCCGACGACGGCTTCGTGACGGCAGACCCCGAGCCTGCAGCGGACGCGGCCGACGTCGACGAACCGGTCGGGGGCACCGGCGGCGAGGACGCGACCCGGGCGGCGACGCCCGTCAGCGAGGACATCGTCGACCGCGTCGCCGAGTACGACGACGACGCCGCGGGCGAGGTCCGTGCGCTCGTCGAACGCGCGTTCGAACTGAAGACGCAGGCCGAGCGCGTCCCCGAACTTGAGGCTCGCGTCGACGAACTCGAGGACGACGTCGAGTCGCTCCGAGAGGAGCGCGAGGACCTCCAGTCGAAGCTCCGACGGAAGCAAGCGGACTTCAAGAACTACAAGGAGCGCCAGAAGCGCAAGCAAGAGGAGATGAAGGAGCGCGCGACCGAGGACCTCGTGGAGCGCATCGTCGGCGTCCGCGACGACCTCAAGCGCGCGCTCGACCAGGACGTCGACGACGGGGAGAGCATCCGCGACGGCGTCGAGATGACGCTCAAGGAGTTCGATCGCGTGCTCGCCGAGGAGAACGTCGAGGAGATCGCGCCCGAGGCCGGCGAGGACGTCGACCCGCAGCGCCACGAGGTGATGGTGCGCGTCGACAGCGAACACCCTGAGGGCACCGTCGCCGAGGTGTTCAACCCCGGGTACGAGATGGCGGACCGCGTCGTCCAGGCGGCGCAGGTGACGGTGAGCAACGGCGCGAACCACTCCACGCGCGACGAGGACGCGAGCGCGGACGCGGACGAGTCAGCAGCGGAAACGGACGGTTCGAGTGAGGGGAGCGACGCGGAGACCGACGGTTCGAGTGAGGGGAGCGACGCGGAAACGGACGGTTCGGGCGTGGAGGGCGAGGCGGACGGCGAGGAGTCGGGCGACGAGGCGGTGGCGCTCGGCGGTGAAGTCGACGACGGGACGGCGTCGGGGGAGGACGTCGGTCAGGCGAGCGACGAGGACATTAGTGCAGCCCTCGACGACGAGTAGTCTTCTCTCGCGCACTCGAAAATTAGTTCAGGACGGGGCCCTGGGGCGGTTGAGACATTTTAATTCGCCGAGAGGCCGTGTAAAGCAAGTTTTAAACGGCGCAGGTTGCTATGGCAAGACAACATGGCGAGCAACAAGATTCTCGGTATCGACCTCGGTACCACGAACAGCGCGTTCGCGGTGATGGAAGGTGGGGACCCGGAGATCATCGTCAACAACGAGGGCGACCGAACGACGCCGAGCGTCGTCGCGTTCACCGACGACGGTGAGCGCCTCGTCGGGAAGCCCGCGAAGAACCAGGCGATCCAGAATCCCGAGCGAACGATCGCCTCCATCAAGCGTCACATGGGCGAGGAGGACTACGCGGTCGAGATCGACGACGAGGAGTACTCGCCCGAGCAGATCTCGGCGATGACGCTCCAGAAGATCAAGCGCGACGCCGAGGACTACCTCGGCGACGACGTCGAGAAGGCCGTCATCACGGTGCCCGCGTACTTCAGCGACCGCCAGCGGCAGGCGACGAAGGACGCCGGCGAGATCGCGGGCTTCGACGTGGAGCGCATCATCAACGAGCCGACGGCCGCCGCGATGGCGTACGGGCTGGACGACGATTCTGACCAGACCGTGCTCGTGTACGACCTCGGTGGGGGGACGTTCGACGTCTCCATTCTCGACCTCGGCGGCGGCGTGTACGAGGTCGTCGCGACGAACGGGGACAACGACCTCGGTGGGGACGACTGGGACCACGCGATCATCGACTGGCTCGCCGAGGAGTTCGAGAGCGAGCACGGCATCGACCTGCGCGACGACCGGCAGGCGCTCCAGCGCCTGAAGGACGCCGCCGAGGAGGCGAAGATCGAGCTCTCGAGCCGGAAGGAGACGGAGATCAACCTGCCGTTCATCACGGCGACGGACGACGGCCCGATCCACCTCGAGGAGAGCCTGACGCGAGCGAAGTTCGAGTCGCTGTCGGCGGACCTCATCGAGCGCACGCAGGGCCCGACCGAGCAAGCGCTCGACGACGCGGGCTACGACAAGGGCGACATCGACGACGTCATCCTCGTGGGCGGGTCGACGCGGATGCCCCAGGTCAAGGAGCAGGTCGAGGCGATGCTGGACATCGAACCGAAGGGGAACGTCAACCCGGACGAGGCGGTCGCGCTCGGCGCGGCGATCCAAGGTGGCGTGCTCGGCGGCGAAGTCGACGACATCGTCCTGCTGGACGTGACGCCGCTCAGCCTCGGTATCGAGGTGAAGGGCGGGCTGTTCGAGCGTCTCATCGAGAAGAACACGACGATTCCGACCGAGGAGTCGAAGATCTTCACGACGGCGGCGGACAACCAGACGACGGTCCAGGTGCGCGTGTTCCAGGGCGAGCGCGAGATCGCCGAGGAGAACGAGATGCTCGGCGAGTTCCACCTCACCGGCATCCCGCCGGCGCCCGCTGGCACGCCCCAGATCGAGGTGGCGTTCAGCATCGACGAGAACGGTATCGTGAACGTCACGGCCGAGGACAAGGGCAGCGGGAACAAGGAGGACATCACGATCGAGGGCGGTGCTGGGCTCTCGGACGCGGAGATCGACCAGATGCAGGAGGAGGCCAAGGAGCACGCCGAGGAGGACAAGCTCCGGCGTGAACGCATCGAGGCGCGGAACAACGCGGAGGCGACGCTCCAGCGCGCGGAGAAGCTCCTGGACGAGAACGCCGACGAGGTCGACGACGCGCTCGTCGGGGACATCGAGGCGCAGATGGACGAGCTCGAGGCGACGCTCGAGGACGACGAGGCCGACAAGGAAGAGATCGAGGACGCGTCGAAGGCGCTCTCGGAGGAACTCCAGGAGATCGGTAAGCAGATGTACGACGGCGCGGCCCAGGGTGGCCCGCAGGGTGGCCCCGAGGGCGGCATGGGCGGCGCCGGTATGGGCGGCGAAGGCGGCATGGGTGGCATGGGCGGCGACGGTGCCGCGGCCGCCGACGGCGACGACGAGGAGGAGTACGTCGACGCCGACTTCGAGGACGTCGAAGAGGACGAGGAAGCGTAAGCGACGAGTCGGTCGGCCGGTCCGTTGCGGTTCTTTCTTCGCGGATGTGGGTTGCGTGGCGTCTGTAGTGGGTGAGCGCTGCGTGCGTGGTGGCGAGTGGAACCCGCTCTTTTGAAGTGGCTCAACGGAGTAACGGACTACAACGAGAATGACGGAGGACTTCTACGACGCGCTCGGCGTGGGTCGGGATGCGTCCGAGGACGAGATCAAGCAGGCCTATCGGAAGAAGGCCGCGGAGTATCATCCGGACGTGTCCGACGCGGAGGATGCGGAGGAGAAGTTCAAGCGAGTGAAGAAGGCCAAGGAGGTGTTGACGGACGAGGAGAAGCGGCAGGCGTACGATCGGATGGGCCACGAGCGCTTCGAGCAGGCGGAGAAGCGCGGCGGGTTCGACGGGCGTGGCGGTGCCGGCGGTGCCGGTGGCGCTGGTGGACCGTTCGGTGGCGCTGGTGGGCCGTTCGGCGGTGGCGGTGGCGCTGGCGGTGCCGGCGGGATCAACGACATCTTCGAGCAGTTCTTCGGTGGCGGCGGTCAGGGCGGTCAGCGCGGGCCGCGGCCGGGTCGGGACCTCCGGATGGAGCTCGAGCTCGACCTGGAGGAGGCGTTCGAGGGCGTGATGAAGGAGGTCTCGATCACGCGGCCGTCGCGCTGTTCGGTCTGCGACGGCGAGGGGCATCCGCCCGAAGCGAGTGCCGAGACGTGCCCGGAGTGCCAGGGCGAGGGGCGCGTGACGCGCGTCCAGCAGACGCCGTTCGGGCGGATGCAGCAGACCGGCGAGTGCCCGCGCTGTGACGGCGCCGGCGAGCTCTACGACGAGACGTGCAGCGAGTGCCGCGGGGATGGTATCGTGCGCGAGGACGTGACGATGCGCGTGGACATCCCGGAGGGCATCGACACCGGACAGACCATTCGCCGCGAGGGCGAGGGTGCGCCCGGCGAACCGGGGGCGCGCAACGGCGATCTCCTCATCGACGTTCGCGTCCGCGAGCACGACGAGTTCGAGCGCGACGGCGACGACCTCTACTATCGGCTCCCGATCTCGTTCCCGCAGGCGACCTTCGGCGACGAGGTGACCGTGGACGTGTTCGGCGAGGACGTCGACGTGGAGATTCCAGCTGGCACGCAGAGCGGCGAGCAGTTCCGCGAGCGCGGCGCGGGCATGCCGCGAACGCACCGGCGCGGTCGCGGGAGTCTCGTCGTCCAGGTGCAGGTCGTGACGCCGGAGCCCTCGGAGCTGAACGAGGAACAGAAGGAGTCCCTGGAGGCGTTCGCGGAGGCCGGTGGCGAGGAGATAGAGCTCTCCGAGGGATTCTGGCAGAAGATAAAGAACACGTTCTGAGCGCAGCGCAGTGGCAGTCGTCTGGCCGCCGGTCCGGTCGAGCCTTTAATCCGCTTCGTTCTCAGTCGTCGCGAGCGTCGGGTTCGGCGGACTGGCGCGAGTCGTCGTTCCCGGAGACTGGCCGGCGGGCGTCGTCGCCGGCGTCCGAGAGCGGGTCGTCCTCGAACGCGTCACCGCTGTCGTTCGGGGCCGAGTCGGCGTCGGTGACCGTGCTGGCGGGCGCGCTCTCCGTGCCGTCAGCGGACGTCGAGGCACTGTCCGCGGTGGCTGCGTTCGCACTGGCGGCCTGGCGGCGTCCGCCCGCCGCGTTCGCGCCGTCGCCCTGAGCGTCCGCCCGTTGCTTCTCCAGGAGTTCGAGGACGGCGGACTGGAGGCGTTCGGGTTCGGCGGCGTTGTCGAACTCGACGTAGCCGATGCCGCGATTGGAGCCGACGGCGAGGAACGAGATGGTCCCGTACCCGAGCAACGCCTGCGTGCGACTCCGTGACAGCTCGACGCCGCGGATCATGTGCAGCGGGAGTTCCCTGGATTGCTCGCGGTACGCGAGCCGGTACTGGCGGCGGACGCTGTCCGACGTCACGACGTACTGCGTGCGGTGCAGGACGACGTACTTGATCGCGAGGCGGACGAGGCCGACGACGGTGAGCGCGAGGACGACCAGGCCCGCGAGTCGCGCGTACCCCTGCTCGCCGAAGAGCTCGGGGTTCGAGTAGAGGTACGTGCCGACGAACCCGCCGACGAGTACCGTCACCGCGAGGTACCCGAGGACGAGCGTCGTCGCGGGCGTGCCGACGGCGACGTCCTCGCCGCCGAAGGTGTCTTCGTCTCGGTCCGTCAGGAACTTGGTGTGAGTGTCTTCTGTCATGGGTTAGCCGACGATGGGGACGCCGAGTTCGTACGCGAGGATGGTGCCGACGATGTACAGGGCCGGTGCCGCGCCGACCGCTGCGAGGACGAGCAGCCCCGTGAATCGGGACGCGCCGTGGTTGATGCGCGCGCCGAGGTACATCGAGTAGAGGTAGTAGAGGACGCAGACGACGAGGCCGGCGATGACGAGCTGGCCTTCGTTGGAGATCGCGGCGATGTTCACGGGGTCGGGACGCCCGGACGGGAGGGCGAGATCCGACCCGAGGAGGTCGATGAGGAGGTAGACGAACTGCGCTTGCAGGGCGACGACGAACTCCGCGGCGACCGAGGTCGTCTCGGCCTGCGAGAGGTACCAGACGAGACTGAACATCCCGGCGAGGTACGCGCTCGTCGAGTACGTGATGGTGTGCGCGGTCTGGAGGATGCCATCCGAGTTCAGCGTGAGGAGGACCGCGACGTGGTAGTTGACGAGCGTGAGGACCGCTGCGACGGTGAGGAACGCGGAGTTCTGGACGAGCGCGGAGAGGAACTGCCACGCCGTCTCCGGGTCGCTGAACCCGCCGACGACTGCGGCGAACCACTCCGGGGACGCCGCCGTGCTCTGCACGCCGATGCCGGCGAGCGTCAGCGGGATCGCGTACAGTGCGAGGTTGACGACGTAGACGACTGCGAGCCGGTTCAGTTCCAGCGCCGTCCACAGCCACCCGCCGGCGTACTCGTCGGTACGGGACCGCACGAACCGGTGCGGCTGGAAGACGGCGTCGAACAACCCCCGAACCACCCCTGCGACGTATCCTGTTGCCATCGCGTAACACCGCTACGTTCTGACACCACCTGCATAACGATTGCGGCACTCCTCCAGACCGACTGGCTGCGGATTCGCGTCGAGTACTGGCCAGTCGTGCGGTTCGTACGCGCGGTCGCTATCGGGAGCGGGTCGAGACCGTCGCGTCTTTTGGGAGTGGTCGAGAACGCGAGGGTATGGAGACCCTCGTGGACCTCGTCGCTCGCGACCGGCGGTCGGACGCGGACGCGCTGCGCGCACCGGCCGAGGACCAGTTCTTCGACTACCATCGGCTCTGCACGACGACGTGGAAGACCGCGAACTTCCTGCACGCGAGGGGCGTCCGTGCCCGTTCGACGGTCGGCGTCGGCGTGGACGCACGCGCCGAACCCGTCCTCTCGGTGCTGGGCGCCGCGCTCCTCGGCGCGAAGTCGTACGTCGGCGCACCACGGAGCGTGGACGCGCGCGCCGTCGTGAGTCACGTCGACGACGTCGACGACTACGACCTCGACGCCGGCACCCAGCGAGTCGCGTACGGCGGCGACCACGCCGACCCCGGCGTCTATCACTTCGAGGGCGACGTCTGGAGCGAGAACCCCACGATGCCGCCCGAAGCCGACTCGCGTGCGGCCGTCAACGTCGCGCTCGTCACTGGCGCCGACGCCGTCACGCACGGCGAACTCCTCGACGCTGCACGCGACGTCGCCGACCAGTTCTCGCTTACCGACGAGACCGAGGTCGCGGTCCGTGCGCCGCTCAGCGACCCGCGCGCGTTCGCTGGCGGCGTCCTCGCCCCGCTCCTCGTCGGCGGCAGTCTCGTCTTCCCCGACGACGACACCGTCGCCGACGCCGCCGTCCTCGCACCCGACCGCGAGGCGCCCGAGGAGCGCGTGCTCGGGGTCCGCGACGTCGACCTCGGATAGAAGAATACATATGAGTTAGTCGTTAGTTCACACGAACGTGAACGAGAATGTTTCTCGACGGCGGCTCCTGCAGGCTGGAACACTCGCTGGCATCGCCGGCCTCGCCGGCTGCAGTTCATTGACCGGGAGTGGGAGTGGCGATCTGGAAGCGACGGCGGTCGGTGCGGGCTCGTCGTGGGCGACGGACAGGGGGAACACCCAGCGCACGGGACACGCCTGGGGGACGGCCCTCGAAGCTGAACCGACGGTCGCGTGGACGCAGGAGGCGGACGGAGATTCCCTCACAGCCATCGACGGCAAGGTGTTCACCGCCGGTGACGGGTTCGCGGCGCTCGACGCGGCCAGTGGGGAGCCGAAGTGGCGCGTGAGCGAATCGGAGACGTTCGAGAACGGCGGCGGGCAACAGCCGACGGTCGTCGGCGATACCGTCGTGCAGACGACCTCCGGTTCGAGCACGGAGGGGGCCGTCTACGCGTTCGACGCCGAGACCGGTGACCGTCTCTGGGCGCACGAGGTGGCGGAGATCCATCACGCACCTCTCGTCGTCGACGGCACCGTCTACGTATCGCCCCACAGGGAACTGTACGCGTGGGACCTGGAATCGGGCGAAGAGAAGTGGACGCTCGACACGGGCGGTGCAGTGTCCGCCATCGGCGACACCGTCTACTTCGCCGACCGAAAGAGCAAACTGTTCGAACTGGACCCGAGCTCCGGCAGCAAGAACCTCCTTCACGAGACGACGATACTCGAGCCCAGTTACGTCGACGAGACGGTCTATCACTTCTCCGCGTCATACGAACAACTGGTCGCCACGGACCTGTCGAGCGGCGACGCCAGCTGGACGTTCGACCTCGACACCCTCGATCACACGCGTCACGCTATCGCGGGCGACCTCGTCCTCGCCGGCACCCACGGAGGGGAACTGTACGCGATCGACCGCGAAGACGGGAGCGAGCGATGGACGGCGACGACGTCGGGCGCCTTCCGGACGCCGATCGTGGTCCGGGACACGGTCTACCTGGCGACCGCCGACGGCGCAGTCGTCGCGCTCTCGCTCGACGACGGGAGCGAGCGATGGCAGAAGGATCTCGGTGACGGATGGGTGGGTTCGCCCGCGTACGCGAACGGAACGCTCTACGTCGTGCACGACGGCGAAGTGAAGGCACTGGAGTCGAACTGATCGATCCGGCGCACTCGCCGCACGTCTCGGGACGTTCTCGATCCTGTCCTCTCGTGCGTTCTCCACTTCTCGAGCGCGTCGCGGTCCTCGATGCTACTCGTAGGTGAGCGTCATGCCGCCGTCGAACAGGAGGTCTCCGCCGTTGAGGTGGTCGCCGTGCGTCGAGAACCCGAAGACGAAGAGGTTCGCGACGTCGACGGGCTCCATCATCTCCTTCACGCGGGACTGCCCGAGCATGACGTCCTCGATGACCTCGTCGACGGAGATGCCGCGCTGGTCGGCGGTATCGGGTATCTGGTCGGTGACGAGCGGGGTCTTCACGTACCCGGTGCTGATGGAGAACGACCGGAGGCCCGCCCCGCCCTCGGCCGCGATGGACTGCGTGAGGCCGCGGAGACCGAACTTCGAGACGTTGTACCCGACCTTGTCGGCGGTGACGTAGTGGCCGTGGACGGACGCCATGTTGCCGACGGCGCCGACGCCGTCGTCGGTCCCCCGGACGTGCGGGATGGTGCGTTTCGAGAGCGCGATGGGCGCCCGGAGCATGACGTCGTGCATCTGGTCGTACTTCTCCATCGGGAAGTCCTCGATGGCGTCGATGTGCTGGAGGCCGGCGACGTTCGCGAGGTACCGGACGGTCCCGCTGGCGGCGGCGTCCTCGACGATCCGGTCGAGGTCGGCGTCCCTGGTGAGATCGGCGACCGTCGTCTCGATACGTCCGTCGACGTCGAGGGCCTCGGCTTCGGCGGTCGTCTCGGCGAGTCCGTCCTCGTCGACGTCGGTCGCGAGGACGGTGAGGCCGTTCGCGGCGACGGCGAGCGCAGTCGCCCGTCCGATGCCGGAGCCGGCGCCAGTGACGATGCAGACGTTCTCGCGCGAGAAGTGCTCGTCGTCGACGAACAGCACGTCGTCGTCGGTGATCTCGTCGACCGTCAACCGGTCGTGAGATGGGCTCTCTGTCATCCACTAGTGGTGGTCCAGACAGCGGTGAAAAACGAGAGGTTGACATGTATACCACCCGCGATCCGTCACGATGGCAGTCGATGTCGACCGCTCATCGCACTGACGTTCGACGTCGGCGAGCGGGAGTCGCGCGGCCGGCGGCCGCAGCCAGGTAATCAAAAGGAATAAGCGGGCGGGAGGTCATCGATTGTTAGATGATATCACTCCAGATGGACATGGTCCAGTACGACTGTCCGTACATCGACACGACAGTCGAGAACGACGTGTCTTTCTACACTCGCCAGTGGGACTTCGACCACGAGCGCGAGGAACTGGAGACGCGGATCGTCGTCGACGGCGACGACCGGGGCGCGGTCGACAACGGCCTCGGCACGCTCCGCGACCACCCGAACATGCGCGGGTACGACCTGCTTCGGCGCGACGGCGACATCGCACTCATCCGCTCGCGCATCGGCCAGACGAACGCGATGGAGGTCATCCGCGACCGCGGCGGCTACATCACGGGACCCTTCGAGATCGTAGCAGGGAGCGAGATCTGGAACGTCGGCTTCGACCGCGAGGGCGTCGCCAACGGCGCGCTGAGTGCGCTCGAACGCAACAACGACTTCACCGTGGAGTCCCGGGAGTCGATGGCGCTCGAGGACTACTACGACCTGATGCGGAACGTCGACCCAGCCACGTCGCTGCTCGACGGCTGCCGCGAGCTCTCGACGACCGAGCGGGAGACGCTGCGGGCCGCCGTCGCCGACGGCTACTTCGAGACGCCCCGCGACGCGACGCTGTCGACGCTCGCGGAGACGTTCGGGGTGTCGAAGATGGCGGTCTCGAAGAACCTGCGCCGGGGCGAACGGAAGCTCCTCGGGCGCGTGATGGACGCGATCGAGGAGATCGACGTCGAAGACGAGTAGGACCAGCGGCGCGCGACTCCAGGCGCGATTGGCCGCTTCCCTTCATCGGTCGCTTACTGGCCGCTGTCCTTCCTCAGTCGCTTACTGGCCGCTGCCCTGCATCAGTCGCTGTATCTCCTCCTGCTGGACGATCTCCGTCGGGTCGCCGCTGTCGACGATCTCGCCGCGTTCGATCACGTAGAGCTCGTCGACGACCTCCGGGACGTGCGTGACGTTCGATTCGGCGATCAGGACCGCGATGCCCTGATCGTTGATGTCCTCGATGTAGCCCTTGAGGCGTTCGACGATGATGGGCGCGAGCCCCTCCAGGGGCTCGTCGAGGATGAGGAGGTCGGGCTGGAGGCAGAGCGCGCGACCGATCGCGACCATCTTCGCCTGACCGCCGCTGAGGTTCTCGACGAGTTCGTCCCGGCGGTCGTCGAGTTCGTCCAGCAGGTCGAACACGCTCTCGACGACGGCGTCCTCGTCGGTCACCCCGCGAGCGTCGCCCGACGTCCAGATCGGGAGTCGGAAGTTCTCCTCTATGGTCATCCCCGTGAACAGCTTGCGGTCCTCTGGCTGGTAGCCGATGCCGCGGCGCGGAACGACCTCGGGTCGGAGCGCGGTGAGCTCCTCGCCCTTGAACCGGACCGAGCCGCCGCGGACCTCGGTGAGGCCCATGATGCCCCGGAACGTCGTCGTCTTCCCGGCGCCGTTCCGGCCGACGAGCCCGATCGCCTGCCCGGACTCGACGTCGAGGTCGACGTCGTCGGTCACCTGGAAGCCGGCGACGGCGGCGTCGAGTCCCCGGACGCTGAGGAGCGGTTCGTCGCTCATGCTGCCACCTCCCTGCTGATGCGGGAGGCGTCGGCGGTCATGCTTCGACCCCCAGGAGGACGCGGCGCAGTTCGTCGTCCGTCTCGAGTATCGACGCGTCGCCCTCGCCGAGCACGGCGCCCTGGTGGAGCGCGATGACGCGGTCGGCGTGCTCGCTGACGATGTCCATGTCGTGCTCGATGGCGACTGTCGTCACGTCCTCGGCTTTGCTCACGTTCACGATGGTCTCCATGACGTAGTCGGTCTCCTGTGCGGACACGCCCGAGGTCGGCTCGTCGAGCAGGAGGACGTCCGGGTCGAGTCCGAACGACATCGCGACGTCGAGCAGTTTCCGGTCGCCGTGCGGGAGCGTGTCCGCGACGACGTGCTGCTGGTCGTCGAGCCGGAAGCGCTCGAGGAGGTCTTCGACTATCGCCTCGACGCCCTCGTGTTCGTCGCTGAAGCTGAACGCGCTCCCGAGCAGCCCCTGCTCGGAGAGCACCGCCGTCCGCAGGTTCTCCCTGACGGTCATCTCCTCGAACACGTGGACGACCTGGAAGCTCCGGACGACGCCGGCCTTCACGCGCTCCTCGGGCGCCATGTCCGTGATGTCCACGGACGTCTCCTCGCCGTCGTCGTCCGTCCGATGGAGGACGACGCTCCCCTCGTCGGGCTCCAGCAGTCCCGTGAGGAGGTTGACGAGCGTGGTCTTGCCGGCGCCGTTCGGGCCGACGATGAACACCATCTCGCCGTCCTCGCGACCGAACTCGACGTCGACGTCGTCGGTCGCGACGAGCTGGCCGAACGCCTTACGGAGGTTGCGTGCTTCCAGCATTATCGCACCCCGAACACGAGTACGACGAGGTTGCGTTTCGCGCGCGAGAGCGCGGCGACGAGCGCGTCGGCGCCGTCCTGGACCCAGTCGCCGGCGACCGACGGGTCGTCGACGAGCGCCCCGGCGCGGTCGCGGAGCGGACTCCCGGACTGGAGCGAGCCGACGATGCCCCGTGGGAACCCGAACACGAGCAGGACCAGCACGAGGCCGGTGAGCGCGTCGAAGTAGTTCGTGAAGTCCTGGCCGACGTCCTGCAGGAACACGAGCACGATCCCGCCGACGAGCGGCCCGATCAGGGTCCCGAACCCGCCGAGGATCGCCATGAACAGGATCTCTCCCGACCGGAGGAAGTACAGCGTCGACTCCGGGCGGACGTGCTGCTGGACGAGTCCGTACATGCCACCGGCGAGAGCGCCGTAGACGCCCGAGAGCACGAACGCCGCCAGGACGTACCGCCGCACGGGAATACCGATGAACTGGGCGCGCGTTCGGTCTTGCCCGATGGCGTCGAGCGCGTTCCCGAACGGCGAGTTCACGATCCGCCACATCACGAACAGCGCGACGACGACGACGAGCACCGTCAGGTAGTAGACGACGACGGCGTACACGTCCGGCGCGAGGTCCGCACCGAGCAGCGTCGCCTGGTTCGCGTCGCCGGGCCTGACGGAGATGCCGTCGCTCCCGCCGACGTAGCTCTGTCCTTGCGCGATCGCGTACAGGAGCTGGCCGAACGCGAGCGTCAGCAGCGAGAAGTACAGGCCGGTGTGGCGAAGCGAGAGGAACCCGATGACGCCCGCCATCAGCGTCCCGATGAGCGTCGCCGCGGCGAGCAACAGGATCATGCTCGTCACGTCGAAGTGCGTCGCGAGCACGCCCGCAGTGTACGCGCCCGTCCCGAAGAACGCCGCGTGCCCGAACGAAACGAGCTTCGTGTGCCGGAGCAGGACGTTCAGGCCGACGGCGGCGAGCCCGAACAGGACGCCCTGGTGGAGCACGCGGAGTTGGATACTCGACGAGAGCGACGCGATGTCCGGGACGGCGACGAACAGCACGAGCAGCGCGAGCCAGCCGACGACGCGGAGCGGCGTCAGCACCATCCCGCGGGTGACGCGCACGTACCGCTCGCCGTCGTGCGTGGTCGTGGACGGCAAGTAGCTGCTGCGCCCCCACGCCTCGAGCGGCCGCGGGTCGTCGGCGGTGGACGGGTGGTCGGTCACGCCGTCTCACCCCACGTCCCGAACAGGCCGTTCGGTTTCACGAGCAGGATGAGCGCCATGATCGCGAACGGCGCGGCGATCTCCGCCGGCGGATACTGCCAGACCGCCCACCGGCTGAGGACGCCGACGAGCATCGCGCCGACGAACGCACCTCGGAGACTCCCGAGGCCGCCGATGACGATGACGACGAACGACAACACGAGCGGGTTCGCGCCCATCTCGAGGTTCGCCTGGCTCTGGGGGAGCGCCATCGCGCCGGCGAATCCGGCGAAGAACGCGCCCATCGCGAACACGAGCGTGAACGTCCGGTCGGTGCTCACGCCGATCGCGGTCGCCATCTCGCGGTCGATCGCGGTCGCCCTGATGATGCGACCCATCTTCGTCCGGTTGAAGAAGTAGAACAGCCCGACGACGACGAGCGCCCCGACGGCGATGATGACGAGCTTGAACGTCGGGAAGTTCAGGCCGACGAACTCGGCGGCCGGGATGGCGTTGATGCCGCTGTAGACGTCCCCAGCGCGGACGGGCAGCGGCCCCCAGATGAACTTGTTGACGTCCTTGAGTATCAGGAGGAGTCCGAACGTGAGCACGAGCTGGTACACCTCGTCTCGCCCGTAGAGCGGTCTGAGGAACAGCGCTTCGAGGAGTACGCCGAGCGGTATCAGGACCGCGGCCGCGACCGCAGCGGCGAGCAACGCGACCACGAGGAAGACGGCGAGCCCCACGACGCCCTCGGGTGCCGCGACCAGCCCGGTGGCGTACCCGTACACGGAGAACGCGACGTACGCCCCGACGGCGTACAGCTCCCCGTGCGCGAGGTTGAGGACGTCCAGGATGCCCAGGATGATCGTGAGTCCCGAGGCTATGAGGAACAGGATGAACCCGTACTGGATGCCGTTGAGCGTGTGCGTCGCGAAGTTCGCTACGTCGACGACCATCGTCCCTCGCGACTTCGGGTCGGTTTCGGATGCATCGAGGCCATGAGTGCGTGTGTCGTCACCAGCTGTTGACCCACGCTTCGGCGTCCGTGCCGATCGGGGGTGCGACCTCCTGGGGCGTGAAGACGTTCACGTCCTCGAGGACGGCCCGTCCGAGGTCGTCGTCCCACTCCATCCGGCCGGAGTACGCGTTGGACTTGCCCTGGTGGTCCGACCCCATCACGTGGTAGCCCGCGGGCGTGTGGAACCCGTGGTCCTCGAGCGACCGCGCGATCTGCTCCTGGGACGGCCAGCCGCCCGTGAGCTGGACGGCCTTCTCGGTCGCGGTCGCCCACGCCGTCACCGCGCCGTACCCGCTCATGAAGTGCGCGGTCGGGACGACGTCGTACTGGTCCTGGGCCTCCTGGAACAGGTCTTCGTTCGGACTCCAGCGCGACCCGTTCGGGAAGTCCCAGTACCAGTTGCGGCTGCCCGAGAACGCCTCGGCCTGCTCGACGACGTCCTGCCCGAGTTCGTCGACGGCGCTGTAGAGGACGCTCCCGACGAGTTGGGTGTTGTCGAACATGTCGTTCGCCGCGGCCTGGTTCATGAGCGTCGTGACGTCGCCGCCCCAGCAACTGGAGAACGTGACGTCCGGCTCGGTGTCGTTCACCTGCGTGATGTGCGTGGACATGTCGTCCGCGAGGAGGTCCGGGAACCCCTCGTGAGTGACCTCGACGTCGCCGACGAGCTTCTCGATGGCGAGCTTGAAGAACTTCCACTCGTCCTGCCCGAACGCGTAGTTCGGGTTGATGCCCGCAATGGAGTCGATGTTGTCCGCACCGAGCCGCGAGACGGCCTCGCGGGCGGCGGTCACGCACTCCATCACGTCGTAGTTCTGGAAGCGGAACGAGTACGTTGGGTCCGGGACCGTGTCCTCGTACAGCGTCGTCACCGTGCCGTCCGTGCCGACGTTGACGACGCCCTGGGACTCGACCTCGGGGGCGAGCGCCGCGTGCCCGCCGCTGGAGATCGGGCCGAACGTCACGTCCTTGCCCTCGTCGACGAACTGCGTGTAGTTCTCGACGGCGGCGTCCGCCTCGTGCGCCACGTCCAGTTCCATCTCCCGTCCGGCGATACCGCCGGCGTCGTTGATGCGCTGGATGGCGATCTCGGCGCCGTACTGGGCCTGGAGGCCGAGGACCGACGCCGCACCCTCGGTGTACGTCTGTAACCCGGCCTGGATCGGTTCGTCCGGGACGTCGGCGTCGCCGTCGGCGACAGCGCCGTCGTCGTCGCCGAGGATCGTGCTGCAGCCGGCGAGCGCCGCGGCGACCGCGGTCCCGCCTACCATCCCCAGCATCGAACGTCGATCGATTCCACCGTCGGAGTCCGTGTTGTGTCTCGTCATTGTCGATTGCACGCAGTGGCGGACCACCGGCATGTGCCAATGGTACCCACTGTCACGTCTATGGGATGGAGACAGACGGCGGAATAACCGCGTGTTTACACGTCAACCCGCGCCCGTCACGGTCCGCGAATCCGCGACGGCGGGGCGAAGCGCGAGAACGAGCGCCAGCGCGCTCAGCGAGCGTTCTCCACTTCCTCGAGCGCCTCGGGGTTCTCTATGCTGCTCATGTCGCCGAGTTCCTCGCCAGTGTAGACGCCCTCGATGGCGCGACGGATGATCTTCCCGCTCTGGGTCTTCGGGAACTCGTCGACGAACAGGACCTCCCGCGGCCGGAAGGGCTTCCCGAGTTCCTCGCCGACGACGGCGCGGAGTTCGTCGCGGAGGTCGTCGGACTCCTCGAACCCGTCCTCGAGGACGACGTACGTGACGACCGCGGTCCCGGTGGTGTCGTCGGGCGCGCCGACGGCCGCGGCCTGATTCACGGCGTCGTGCTCCATGAGCGCACCCTCGACCTCCGCGGGGCCGACCTTCCGACCCGCCACGTTCAGGGCGTCGTCCGCGCGCCCGTGGAGGAACCAGAAGCCGTCCGCGTCCATCTGCGCCCAGTCGCCGTGATCCCAGAGGTCCTCCCAGCTGCTCCAGTACTCGTCGAGGTAGCGCTCGTCGCCGCTCCACAGGCTCTTGGTCATGCTCGGGCAGGAGTCCCGGGCGACGAGGAACCCGCGCTCGTTCGAGTCCCTGATGGACTCGCCGTTCTGATCCACGACGTCGATGTCCATCCCGAGCCCGGGCCCGCCGAGCGTACAGGGCTTCAGGTCGTTGATTGGCATCGGCATCAGGAAGCAGCCACAGATCTCCGTCCCACCGGAGATGTTGATGATCGGGGCCTCGCCACCGCCGACCTCGTCGAGGAACCACTGCCAGCTCTCGGGGTCCCACGGCTCGCCCGTCGACCCGAGAATGCGGAGCGAGGAGAGGTCGTGCCCCTCGAGCCACTCGTCGCCGTGCTTGCGGAGCGCGCGGATCGCGGTCGGCGAGATCCCGAACTGCGTCAGGCCGTGCCGGTCGATCATCTCCCAGAACCGGTCGGGCTCGGGGTGGTCGGGCGCGCCCTCGTACATGAAGATCGTCCCGCCGAACGAGTGATTCCCGATGAGCGTCCACGGCCCCATCATCCACCCGATGTCGCTCACCCAGAAGAACCGGTCGCTGGGCTTGACGTCGAACCCGAAGTACAGTTCCTTCGCGCACTGCACCTGGACCCCTGCGTGCGTGTGCACGATGCCCTTGGGCTTCCCGGTGGTGCCCGACGAGTACAGGAGCATCGACTCCTGGTCGCTGTCGAGGGACTTCGAGTCGTACGCGTCGTCGCGCGTCTCGACGGCGTCCGCCCACGTCTCGTCGCGGCTCGTCCACGCGATGGACTCGTCGTCGCTGTCGACGAGCCCCAGGCGCTCGTAGACGACCGTGTGCTCCACGTGTCCGGCCTCCTCGATCGCTTCGTCGGCGGCGTCCTTCAGCGTCACCTCGCCGCCGCGGCGATAGAAGCCGTCGCCAGTGAACAGCACCGAGCACTCCGAGTCCGCGATCCGGGTCGCGGTCGCGTCCACGCCGAACCCGGAGAAGATCGGGACCGCGATCACGCCGACCTTGAAGCAGCCGTAGAGGATGCTCGTCACCTCCGGCACCATCGGCATGTACAGCCCGACGGTGTCGCCGGTCCCGACGCCGACGGACTCCAGGTAGTTCGCGACCATGTTCGACTGCCGGTGGAGTTCGTGATAGGTCACCTCGCGGACCTCGCCGTCCTCGCCCTCCCAGATCGTCGCGACCTTGTTCCGGCGCTCGCTGTCGGGCGCCGCCCACCGATCGACGACGTTGTGCGCGAGATTCAACTCGCCGCCGGGATACCAGTCCGTGAACTGCGGGCCATCCGAGTCGTCCCGGACGCTATCGTAGTCCTCGTAGAACTCGATGTCGAGGTAGTCGACGACCTCGTCCCAGAACCAGTCGACGCCGCTCGCGGGCTCTCCCGCCAGCTCCGTCGTCGTTCGCTCGATCAGTTCGTCGTAGTCGTCCATGCCGTAGGTCTGCATGAACTCGTAGACGTTCGTCGACTCCACGAACGCCCGGTCGGGTTCGAACGCGACCTCGGACACGTCCTCGAGGGATTCCATGTCGTTTCGCAACTCTCGCAGGCACGACAAAGAAGTTTCTCAACGAACGGGCCCGCGAAGAGGACGTCGCGAACGCGAACGCGGACGCGGACGCGCCCGCAGACCGCGAGCTAGTCGAGCGCCCTCAGTTGTCGTCCTCGCGCCACTTGTGCTCGCACTCGGTGCAGATGAAGAACCGCGTCTCGGACTCGTCGGCCGCGCGAATCTGCTGCATGTAGTAGTACGCCCGGTCGTTGTCGCACTTCGGGCAGTGCTCGGTCGACGTCGGCAGGCCTCGCTCCTCGGCCTCCGTGACGTCCACGACCTCCGAGTGCTCCTGGCCCTCCGTCGTCACCATCTGGGCCTGCTCGGTCTTCGCGTCCGCACGGGCCTGCTCGTGCCCGCAACTCCCGCACACCCAGTGGTCGCCCTCGGTCTTCATCATCGAACCGCATTCGTCACAGAACTCCATCCTTGGCCCGGAGCTACGGCCGGGCGGCGTGTTAAGTCGTCCGCTTCGCCCGGACCGATAGCGTGCTCGCGCGGCACGCGACCACGCCCGGCCGCGACGTCAGCCGGGGCCGTCGCGGTCGACGACGGCGTCGAGTTCCGCTCGCAGGTCGCCGGCGCCGTGGAACGCGTCGCTGTCCGTCTCCGAGACGAGCACGCCGAGGTTCGCCACGCCGCCGTCCGGGAGCTCGACGGTGACGTCCGCGAGTTCCGCGGCGGCGTCGTCGCGGACGAGCGGGTACGAGAACTCCGCGAGCGCGGCCTCGACGCTGTCGTACGCGAGGTTCCCCTCCATGCCAGTTAGTGACGAACGGTTGGGCCTTAGTGGTACCGCCGACCACCCCCGTCCGGTCGGCGAGCACGACGAAACCGGAAAAGCACGACGAGACCGGACGAGCACGACGAAACCGGACGAGCGCCCCCGGATCGTCTCCGGCGGCGGAGTCCAGAAGCGGGAAATACGGGCCGCCTGTAACCCCGAGTGATGACGCTCTCCGAGGAGGCACGCGACCGGCTGGCGGACATCGTGGAACTCCAGCCGACGAAGAACGGGGAACTGCAGGAGCGCTGGGGGATGGAGAGCGGGAGCGACGTCCACCAGTACCTCGAGAACGAACTGGGCGAGCACTACTACCGGAACGACGACAGCCTGATCTGCGCGACGCCGGAGGCCGCGGAGCTCGTCGACGTGGAACCGGGGATCGTCTCGGGCGACGACGGGACGACGACGGCGGTGCGCGTCCCGCGCCTGCAGGCCCGTATCGTCGAGGTGCTGCCGACGGCCGACGAGGACGGCGACAGCGTGGTCGCGGTCCTGCACGCGCTGCGGGACGCGTACGACGTGGATCCGTCGACGGACGACGTGCGGTCCGCGCTCCAGGCCCTCAAGCGCAAGGGCGTCGTCGAGGCGGTCTACACGACCGTCCCGACGTTCCGGCTCGCGGTCGACCGCGACGAACTCGACGTCGCCATCTCCGACGAGTAGCGGTCAGCCGTCTCAGACGACTCCCGTCTCAGGCGTCGTCCGGCGTCGGCCGACGCCGCTGCTGACGTCGCTCGAGAACGCGACGCGCGCCCTTCCCGGGGCCGCCGTCGATCGGCCACCCGCGCTGGCGCCACGCCGGCGGTTCCGGCTCGAAGTCGCCACACGCGCCCCGGCACTGGGCGCTCGTCTGGCAGCGGTCCTTCGCCTCACAGAAGGGAACGAGGCCGTCGCCGGCGGCCTCGAGCGCGAAGTGCCGGCAGTCCGGGCGCATCGCGTCGACGTACGACCGCCACCCGCGCTCGTACGCGCGCTCCGCGATCGCCGCTCGCTTCTCTCGCTTCCAGTCCACGTCCACGTACTCGAAGCGCGCCGCGGACGCGTCGAAGCCGTCCGTGGAGTCCGCGGCGTCGGGGTTCTCGAGAACCCTGGTACCGGGGTCGTCCACGGCCAGCGACCGCGGGTGCCAGACGACGTCCGCGGTCGTCCGCTCGGCCTCGGTGCCGACGGCGTCGTCGACCGCGAGGATGCCCGCCTCGACCGGCAATCCCTCCAGGAGCGCCGGTTCGACGCGGTCGTCCGTCGAGCGCGTCGCGACCCACGCCTCGTCCGCGAGCGAGAGCGCGACGTCGGTCTCGACCTGGTCCGCGAGCACGTCCGCGGCTTTCCGGTCCAGGTCGGGCTTGTTCTCGACGGCGACGATCCGCCGCACCCAGTCCGGGTACGGCCCGATGCGGCGGATCTCGATGCGGCCGCCGCGCTTGCGGTGCTCGATCGCGCCACGCGCCGACAGCGCGTGGATCGCCTCGCGGACGTACCGCCACGGATACCCGGGGTCGGGAAGTGCGTCCCGATAGTACGTCCAATCCGCGGGCGCGTTCCGCACGACGTGCAGGTCGTTCGATGAGAGCGCTCGCTCCCCGAACGCCCCGCGCGCCGTCAGGCCCGCGAGGTCGCACTCGACGACGACGGTGTCCCACCGGCGGTCGCGCGTGCCGAGCTGGCGCGCGACGAGCACGGCGCTGTCGCGCTCGCGGCCCGGCGGCCACTCGCGCTCCGCCCAGCGACACACCGCCAGTTCGAACGGGAACTCCGCGTCCGCACCCGGAAGCGTCACGCCACCGACTCCGCGACCGACCACCGAATCCCTTTCGGTGCCAGCGACCCCCGCGTGGAGCCGCCGCTCCGCGTGCCGAACCGCCGGGTCGGCGTCGACGCCGCTATATCTCGTCCTCGTCCTCGAGCGCGTTCAGGTACTCGTGGGCTTCCTCCAGGATCTCGCGCGGCCCGTCCTGCGTGACCGTGTTCACGGCCTGGTCGTAGTCGCGCCACTGGAGGTCGCGGTGCTCCGTGGACAGCTCGGCGCTCGCCTCGTAGGACTTCGCGATGAACAGGTGCACGGTCTTGTGGATGGTGTCCCCGCCGGCCTCGAAGACGTAGTCGTAGTCCTTGCGGAACCCGTCGAGCAGGCGGAAGTCGTGGATGCCGGCTTCCTCCTTCACCTCGCGGATGGCGGTCTGCTGTAACTCCTCGTCGCCCTCAACGCCGCCCTTCGGGAACTCCCAGTCCCCGGGACGGCTCTTGAGGAGAAGGTACTCGCGCTGGCCCCGAGTGTCCCGGAAGAGGATGGCACCCGCGCTCGTAGCTTCGACTGTCATTGCAAGTACGTAAACCACCCCGATTTAAGAGAATATCGGAGAGCGTTCCACGTCGGTCTCCCTCGCCGCGACAGTTCCGTTGTCCTTTAGGTAGTCGCCCGAGTGGGACAGTACACGAATGAGCTTCGTCACACGCCTCACCCTGGAGAGCGGGGACCGGACCGTCCTCGATTCGGTCGTCGACGACATCTGCGACGCCGCCTCGCGGAAGGGCGCAGAGCTGAAGGGTCCGCGCTCGCACCCGCCGACCGAACTCCGAGTCCCGCTCCAGAAGTCCGTCGCGGACGCGGACGCGTTCGGCAACTGGGAGTACACCGTCTACGAGCGCACGGTCGAACTCGTCGGGCACGACGACCTCGCGCGCTCGATCGCGGACTGGGAGTTCCCGTCCTCCGTCCACGTGAGCGTCGAGGTCGAGAACGTTCGCTCGCAGGGCCAGCGCCCGCTGTAGTCGCGTCGGCGTCCAGCCGATCTGGCGGCGGTGGAGTTCGAGGTGTCCGTGCGACGAAGTCCGTCTTCTCGCGTCGTCGTCGCGTCCTGCGTCGCGTTCCGAACCGAGGAGCCGCGCGCGAGCCTGGGTCAATTAAGTACGCGGCGGGCCTGGGGTGGGGTATGACACGAGTCGACCGCGAGCGACTGGTCGCGTTGCGTCGCGAGTTCCATCGACAGCCCGAACCGGCGTGGCGCGAGTTCTGGACGACCGCGCGCATCGTCGAGGAACTGGAGGCGATCGGCGTGGACGAACTGTACGTCGGGCGGGACGCGCTCGACGGCGAGCACCGGATCGCACTCCCGGAGGACGCGGCGCTCGGCGAGTGGTTCGAGCGGGCGCGCGACGCCGGCGTGGACGAGGAGACGCTCGCCGCGATGGAGGGCGGATACACGGGCTGCGTCGCCGTCGTCGACTGCGGACCGGGCCCGACCGTCGGGTTGCGCGTCGACATCGACGGCCTGCCGCGCGCGGAGTCCACGGACGACGAGCACGTCCCGGCGAAGGAGGGGTTCCGGTCCGAGACGGGCGCGATGCACGCCTGCGGGCACGACGGTCACGCCACCATCGGTCTCGGCGTCGTCGAGGCGATCCGCGACTCCGAATTCTCGGGGACGCTGAAGGTGTTCTTCCAGCCCGCCGAGGAGGTCATCGGCGGCGGGAAGGCGATGGCGTCGAGCGAGCACCTCGCGGACGTCGACTACCTCTACGCCGTCCACCTCGGCCTCGACCACCCGACGGGCGAGGTCGTGGCGGGCATCGACGGGTTCCTCGCCGTCGAGCACCTCGACGTCCGGTTCGAGGGAGCGCCCGGTCACGCCGGCGCGAAGCCCGAGGAGGGACGGAACGCGATGCAAGCGATGGCCGCGGCGGTCCAGAACATGTACGGGATCAGCCGGCACTCCGACGGCGCGACGCGCGTGAACGCCGGCGTCGTCGAGGGCGGGACGGCGTCGAACATCATCGCCGAGGACGTCCGCGCGCAGATCGAAGTGCGTGGGGAGACCACCGAACTGAAGGACTACATGAGCGATCGCGTCGAGGACGTCGTCGCGGGCGCGGCCCGGATGCACGAGTGCGAGTTCGACGTCTCCCTCGGTGGGCAAGCGCCGAGCGCGACGAGCGACCAGGCGCTCGTCGACTACGTGTCCGACGTCGCCGGCGGTACCGAGGGCGTCGACTCGATCGTCGAGCGGGACGAACTCGGCGGGAGCGAGGATGCGACCTTCCTCATGCAGGCCGTGCAGGACCGCGGCGGACTGGCGTGCTACGTCGGCGTCGGCACCGACCATCCCGGCGGGCACCACACCGCGACGTTCGACGTCGACGAGGACTCGCTCCCGATCGGCATCGACGTCCTCGTCGGCGCCATCGAGCGCGTCGCCGCGGAACGGCCCTGACACGGGTTCGACCGTCCGCTATCGACTTTCCTTCGACCCCCGAGTCGGTAACTTTACGTTCGTTACTATTGGATGTTCAAGGCATGGTCGCGACGCATCGGCCCGCCGGGGTCTCGTTCGCTGCAGGATGGGCC
The DNA here is from genome assembly GCF_011440375.1 of Halorubellus sp. JP-L1. Lineage (NCBI taxonomy): Archaea > Methanobacteriati > Methanobacteriota > Halobacteria > Halobacteriales > Halorubellaceae > Halorubellus > Halorubellus sp. JP-L1. Next base: position 817,846 of record NZ_JAAOIR010000002.1, on the reverse strand, counting down.
GCCATCGGTGGGGCATGGAACCTGCTGGGCGCGTTCGGCGCGGGAGTGCTCGGCATCGGCGCCGCGAGCACCCCCGGCGTCGCCGTCGTCGCGCTCCTGCTATCGGCGTTCCAGGTCCTCCTCGGGTTCGGGATGCTCGTCCTCGCGGGCGGCCTCTACAAGGTCCAGTCCTGGGCGCGCCTCGGCGGGATCGTCCTGTTCGGCCTGTTCTCGCTCGTCGAGGCCGTGAGCGTCCTGGCTGGGAGCATCGGTTCGCTGCTCGTCCTCGGGCTGAACGCTGCCGCACTCGCCGTGCTCGTCCTCGACGCCGACGCGTTCGGGACGTCTCGTCCCGACCTCTCGGAGGGCTCCGCCTCGAGTTATCGTCCCGGTCGCTGAACGGGCACCCGTCGGCGCGCAACCGCACCCGTGGAATCGACGCCCGACCAACAGATAATTCCGCCAGTCACTCCGAAGATTTTATCCATCGCTGGCGCATTCGTTCCAGTATGTCGAAGCGAAAAGAACGAGCGACTGGAACCGCAGTCGCGGCCGTCTGCGGGCTCCTCACCGGCGGCTTCGCCCTCTCGGTGGCACTCCTGGAGTTCCTCGTCGGCCTCCACTTCGCACCTGGGACGCTCGTCGCCCAGGTCGCGTACTTCGTCGGCGGGTTCCTCGTCGTCGGCATCTCTGCGGGCGTGTTCTCGATGCGTCCCGCCGCTCGAAAGCTCGCCGTCCCCGTGCACCTCGGTGCCGCCGGCGTCTTCGCAGTCATGTGCGCGAGCAACCTCGACGCCACCTCCGTCGCGCTCGTGGGCGCCGTCATGGCCGGGATCAACGTCGTCGCCATCGTCGCACTCCTCACCTCGGAGGACATCGCGGTCGGCGGCCGCACGGACACGAGCGACGACCACGCCATCGACATCGGCACCGGCTTCCGCTGACCGCGTCCACGCCGGCGACCTCGATCTTCGACGCACACCGTCGAGCACGCGACGCAAACCGTCGAGCACGCGACGCACACCGTTAGGCGACCGCTCGCTATCGACAGTCGGTCTCGAAAGCACTCCGAGAAGGGGCTGCGGTCAGTACTTCGGGTCCGCGCCCGTCGTCGCGTACACGTCGTCCATGATGTCGTCGCGTCGATTCTGCCACACGTCGAAGCTGTCGGGCGAACTCGGGTACTGCTCGTAGTGCGAGAGCAGGTCGTCCGCGACGGTCTTCGTCCTGTAGAAGTCGTAGATCTGGCCCCAGTACCCGAAGCTCTTGATCGCGGCCTTGAGTTTGAGTTTCAGGCCGAAGCTCGTCGACCCCTCGTACAGTGCCTCCGCGAGGTTCTCGCCGGGGAGTGCCGCGAGCAAGCCCATGAGGTCGTCGACGTCGACCGCGGTCGAGAGGATGTTGTACACGTCCAGGGCCGCGTATCGGCCGCCGAAGTGCTCCATGACGCGCTCGTTGTACGCCCAGAGCGCCGCCTCGCTCACGTCGCCCGCGGCGATCGCGTCCATCGCTTGCTCGGCCGCGTACTTCCCGGCGTACGCCGCGCCGGCGATCCCGCCGCCCGTCGTCGGATTGACGTGGCCGGCGGCGTCGCCGACCGCGATGAACCCTGGCGCGACCGCGGAGTCGTACGGCCGCCGCGTCGGGAGCGCCGCGCCGAGTTTGTCCGTGACCGTCGCGCCCTGGAACTCCGGTCGCGCTCGCAGGTCGCGCTTCAGGTCCTCGACGAGCTTCATCGGCTCCTCGGTCATCTGGAACCCGAGTCCGACGTTGATCTCCGTCTCGGTGCGAGGGAAGTACCAGAGGTAGCCCGCCGCGCGCTCCGTCGGCTTGAACACGAGCGCGTCCGACCACTCGACGGGTTCGTCGACCTCGACGATCTCGCGGTACGCCGAACAGAACTGCGAGTACGTCACGTTCGTGTCGAACGTCGCGGCCTCCAGGTCGGCCTTGTCCTGGAGGATGCTGAGCGCGCCCGCGGCGTCGATGACGACGTCCGCGTCGTACGTGACGACGTCGCCCTTGCGCTTCCCGCGGACGCCGGCGACCTGGCCGTCGGCGGTCTGCTGGACGTCCTGCACGACCGTGTCGTAGTGGAACTCCGCGCCCGCCTCGCTCGCCCCGTCGATGATGAGGCGGCCGTACTCCCAGCGGTCGATGACCGCGAGTTCGCCCGGGACCGGAATGTCGAGGACGGTGTCCTCCTGTGGGATCTCGAAGCGACCGTGGTCGACGTCCGTGTTCGTGAACGCCGACTCGATCTTCGACTTCGGGATCGCCTCCGGGAACGCGTTCGCGCCCTTCAGCGCGTCGCCGCACGCGATGTGGCCCGCCTCCTCCTCGGTCTTCCGTTCGACGACGGCGACGGACAGGCCTTCGCGGGCGAGCGTCGCCGCGGCGTAACAGCCCGACGTGCCGGCACCGACGACGACGACGTCGTACTCGTGCGTGGTCATACGCCCGGAGAATCGCGCCACTATGAAGAAACTTTACACGCGAATCCGTCGTCTCGACGGGGCCAGAATTGTAGTAAAGAGTTTTGTTCCGGGTCCCGGAAGGCGTGGACATGACGGAGTACACCGTGGAGTTCGTGGGGACGGGCGAGTCCATCACCGTCTCGGACAAGCAGACGATCCTCAAGCGATGCATCGAGGAGGGCATCGCCCAGGAGTACTCGTGCCGGGTCGGGATGTGCCTGGCGTGCTCGGCGGAGATCGTCGAGGGCGACGTCACCCAGCCCGCCGCCCGCGGTCTCACGGACGAGGAGAGAGAGAACTACGCGCTGACGTGCATGGCACGCCCGAACTCGGACCTCAAACTCGACCGCGGCGAGTACCCGCCGAGCATCGAGGACGACGTCGACGCGATGGGCGACCAGGCCGCGGCCGCCGACGACTGAGCGGAACGCGTCGACGATCGGCCGGACGTGTGGACGACCGGCCGTAACGCGAACCGCACGTCCATCGTGCGCGCACCGGGTGGGACGCAGGCGTCGGTCGAGTCGACTCCGCACGGCTTTTATAACGAGACGTCGTTCCGTGGCGTATGGCCGGTATCGTCACCACGCTGTTCGCCTCCGTACTCGCGTTCGCCGCCGGTGGACTGCTCGCGACGCCGTTCACCACGTTCGACGGGGACTCCACGAACCAGGGGCTCGCCGCAGTGAACGGACTCGTCTTCGTTGGCGTCGCTTTCTACGTCCAACTGGAACCCCTCTTCCTCATCGGGTCGCTGTTCGCCGGCGTCCTCGTCGTCGGCGCCATCACCGAGTTCCTCCGCCAGTAGCGTCCGTCTCCGACGCATCCCGGTGCGGCGACGTATCGACACGAATCGGTCGCCACTCAGTCTGCAGCGCGAATCGGTCGCCACTCAGTCTGCAGCGCGAATCGGTCGCCACTCAGTTCACTGCGCAGTTGTTCGGGCCGAGTTCCAGTTCGAACGCCGTCTCGTCGTCGATGGACTCCCGGCCGAGGTTCACGTCGACGATGCGCCGGTAGTTCTTCGGTGGCGGCGACTCGGAGAGCACCGCGTCGACGAACGCCGCCCGGTCGCGACCGACTGCGTCCAGGGTGTCGTGGACGTCGGCGACGGTCGTCGAGAACGTGCCGTCGTCGGCGCGCGGCGCGTCCGGACTCCGGTGCCCCGGGAACAGTCGCGTCGTCGGCGGAAGCGAGCAGAGCTGCTCCGTGATCGTTCGATGCAGGCGTTCCGCGAGGTCGAGCGCTCTCGCCTCCGGGTCATCGTCGAACTGTGCTTCGAGGTCCGGTCGGGCGACGCCGTCGACGAAGACGGAGTCGCCGACGAGGACCGCGTCCCCGAACTCCAGGCCCGTCATCTCCGAGGTGTGGCCGGGAAGTCCGACCGCGCGCACGGCCGCGTCGCCGAACGCGAGCGTCTCGCCGGCCGCGAGCGGTCGTGCACCGTACGTCAGTCCGCGCTCGCGCGCGCCCTCCGGCAGCACGGGCTGGGCGTCCGTGCCGCGCGCGACGTCGCGAACGCCGGAGACGTGGTCGGCGTGCACGTGCGTATCGATCGCGTACGCGATGTCCGCGTTCCGGTCGCTCGCGTCCCGCGCGTACCGGTCCGTGAACGCCCGGAGCGGGTCGACCACGACCGCCTCGTCGCCCGAGACGAGCAGGTAACTCAGGCACCCGCTCGACGGCCGGTCGTACTGGACTATCGTCCCCGCGCTCGTCTCCGTCTCCACGGACGTGATGAGCCGCGCCCACCCCTCCATGCCCGCTTCCAGATGGACGGCGTCCACGCCGGCCTCCGCGAGCGCGTTCGCGACCTCCGCGCTCGCCTCGCCGGCCGCGCACACCACCACCAAGGGCTCGGGGACGTCCGCGACGAGGTCCGCGACGTCACCCGTCACCTGCGCCTGCACGAACCGCGAGTACGGCACCTGCTCGACGGTGACGTTAGGGCCGTCGATCCGCCACTCGTCGACCTCGTCGCGGTTCCGGAGGTCGACGATGGCGACGTCGTCGCCGCGCGCCACCCGGTCGGCGAGTACGCGCGGCGCGACCGTCGGCGCGTCCGAGACGTCCTGGGAGGTCATGTCGGGGCGTACGTGGCGAGGCGAGATAAAGTTCAAGCCCTCGCGCTCGCATCGCTTCGACATGGACGCCGCTGCCCTCCGGGACGCCGTGGAGACCGCGAAGCAGTCGGAGCTGGATCGATTGGGGTCCTCGAAGTACCTGATCGCGCTGACGGGCGCCGACCTCGGCGAGGACGCCGTCCTCGCGGCCGTCGCCGAGAGCGAGTACCTCGCGCGGGAGACGTTCGCCGGCTGGCGGGACGACGCGACCGACGACGACGTCCGGGAGGCGTTCTCCGCCGTCGCCGACCAGGAGGCCGAGCACTACGACCGCGTCTGCGACCGCCTCGGCGCGCGCCCGGAACCGGACCACGCGGGCGCGGTCCACGGCTACCTCCGCGAGCGCGAGGACGCCGTCGCGAGGATCGCGGGCGGGCTCGTCGGGCGACCGCTCGTCAGCCTCCGCGCGCACACGCAGGTCGTCGGGTTCTACGTCAACGAGGCCGACAGGGCGGGCGCGGACCTCTTCCGGGACCTCAAGGCCGAGACCGCCGAGGAACTCGATACCGGCCTCGAACTCCTCGACGCGCACTGCGAGACGGACGAGGATCGCGAGCGCGCGCAGGCGACCGCCGAGTACGTCGTCCAGCTCGCGTACGACGAGTACGCGGACTCGCTCACCGAACTCGGCGTCAACCCCAAGTCCACGTGCTGAGGCCTGCCGGGCCATCACACGTTCGAACCTGACCGCGCCGCGACCGCAGCGACCGAACCAGTCGTTTCAAGACCCTGACGTGAGTGGCGTCGTGCATGGACGAACGCTGCCCCGATTGCTCGGTCACCCTCGAACGCGTCGAGTTCGGCATGAGCGACGCCTGGAACCCGCACGTCCGCACCGGCGAGAAGAAGGACGGCCTCCTCGGGAAGTTCGGCATGAACGAGACCGTCGACGTCGACGCCGTCATGTGCCCCGAGTGCGGCCTCGTCCGCCTCTACGCCGACGTCGAGCGCTGACGCAGAACGCGGCCTCGAACCGAAGCGCCCGAATCAGTCGTTCGCCGCCTCGAACCGAAGCGCTCGAATCAGTCGTTTGCGGCCTCGTCGTCGCTCCCGACGCCCCGGTGCGCGTCCACCGGGTCGGACCGCGTCGGCTCCCCGAGTTCCCCCGGCGGCAGCTCGTCCGCGGTCGGTGGCGGCGCGTCGGCGTCCGGCGACTCGTCGCCTCCGAGCGTCGGAGCGGCGCGTGGCGAGTCGTCGACCAGCCCCCCGTCGACGTCGTCGGACTCGCCGAGTTCCGGGACTTCGCGCTCCGGGTGGAACAGCCACGGGACGACGATGCGCGCGAACTCGAACAGGACGACGAGGACGAACGGCCCGAGGAACAGCCCGTACCACCCGAAGAGGAACGGGCCGAGCGTGTACGCGAGCATCACCGCGCCGACGTGGAGCGAACGGCCGCTCACGTACGGGCGCAGCAACTGGTCGGGGATGTAGTCGACGACGACGAACGAGATGGCGAGGAAGGCGACGGGGAACCAGAGGTCCTCCGGCCCGCTCAGTGCGGTGAGGCCGAAGAGGTACGCGGCCAGCGGGAGCGTGACGAGCTTGATTCCGATGACGGGGACGAGGCTCGCGACGCCGACGATCAACCCGAGGAGCAGCGGTTCCGGGATGCTCGAGGACGGCGGCGACACCAGGTTCAGCGCGACGAACGTCAGTACAGCGAGGAAGCCCGTGAGGAGTGCGTTCAGGATGTTCCCGAAGAACACGTTCTTCAGGTCGCGGTCGACCGCGACGAAGTACGCGTCCAGGATGCCGCCCGGTTCGACGAACGTCCCGCGCGCCCACGCCGCCACCCGGTAGTCGTCCCGTAGCAGGTAGAACGTGACGATGAGGACGACGAACGCGTGGACGAGTACCGTGAACAGCTGGCCGACCGTCGCGAGCACGATCCCGAGGCCGTCACCGAGGCCCGCACCGAGCGCGGGGTCCGCGAGCCGCATCGGGTCCTCGACGATCGCCGCGATCGTCCCTGGGACGTCCGAGAACAGCGAGTCGAGGTTCGCGTACGGCTCGACGAGCGCCGTGAGCTGGTCGCTGAGTTCGCTGTCCATGACGTCCGCGAACGCCCGCACCGCCACCACGACCGTCCACGCGACCAGCGCCAGCACGGGAAGTCCGACCGTGAACAGCGTCACGGCGACGGCGACCGTCCGCGACTCGATCCGCGGATGCACGAACCGCGAGAACACCGGCCGCGACACGTAGTACGCGAACACGCCCAACACGACCGTCCCCACGTACTGCCACACGAGGAACGCGAACACGACCGCGAACGCGAACGCGACCACCCAGAGCGCGACCCGGCCCCGATCGACGTCGAGCACCCCCAGCCCGCGATCGAGGCGTACCCCGCTCTCGTCGCCCGATTCCACGGCCTCCCCGTCCTCGTTCGTCGCACCTTCGTTCATGATCGACCTCGCGAGCTCGGCAGCCGAGCACGCCAGCGTCCGACGGACCAGCACGCCAGTCCGAGCCGACGAGTCTGCTCGACCGCGCCGGATTCACTCGACCAGACGAGCGCACCCCGAAAAACGATAGTTCAAGACAACAGTCCAGGTACGACCACTCGCAGACCACTTGCTCGCACACGGTCGCGGAACGAACGAGAGAACAGCACGAACGAGACGCACGGTTCGACGAGTCCCTTCGCTCGCGTGTCGAGCCCGACGAAGCTACGCTTCGTCGAAGAGGGTCTCGCCGTCGACCATGTGGGCCTCGACGGCGTCCATGTCCAGCGTCACGCCGAGTCCCGGCTCCTCGGGGACGGTGATGTAGCCGTCCTCGATGACGTCCTCCTCGACGAGGTCTGCCCACCAGTCGAGCTCGTAGGAGTGATACTCGACGGCGAGCGAGTTCGGGATGGCCGCAGCGACGTGTGCGGACGCCATCGTCGCGACCGGCGAGGAGACGTTGTGCATCGCGACCGGGACGTAGTACTGGTTCGCGACGTCCGCGATCTTCCGCGTCTCCCGCATCCCGCCGACCTTCGGCAGGTCCGGTGCGACGATGTCGACCGCCTGGTTCTCGATGAGGCGGCGTTCCTCGGTGACGCGATAGCGGTTCTCGCCGACCGCGATTGGCGTCGTCGTCGACTTCGTGACCTCCTCCTGGACCTCGAGGTTCTCCGGCGGTACCGGGTCCTCGAGCCACCAGACGTCGTACTCCTCGAGCTTGCTCGCCAGTCGCTTCGCGGAGCCCGCGGAGAACGTCCAGTGACAGTCGAACGCGACGTCCGCTTCGTCCTTCACGCGCTCGGTGACCTGTTCCACGATGTCGACCTTGTGCCGGATCTGGCCGGGGCGGAGGTGGCGGTTCGCGCGGTCCTTCTCGAACCCGGTCGGGATGTCGAGGTCGAACTTGAGCGCGTCGTACCCGAGTTCGTCGACGACGCGCTCGGCCTCGTCCGCGCACGCTTCGGGGTTCGCCTCCTGCTCGGTGTGGCAGTCGCAGTAGACGCGGACGTCGTCGCGGTACTTCCCGCCGAGCAGCTGGTACGCGGGGACGTCGAGGAGCTTCCCCGCGACGTCGTGGAGCGCGAGTTCGATGCCGGAGATGGCGGTGACGGTCACGCCTTCGATGCTTCCTTCGCCGCTCATCTTCTGGACGAGGTGCTCGAACAGCCGGTCGATGTCGAGCGGGTTCTCGCCGACGAGGAACGGCGTCATGCGCTCGATGAGTTCCGGGACGCCCGCGCCCCAGTAGGCCTCGCCGGTGCCGACGACGCCCGCGTCCGTGTAGACGCGGACGAGCGTCCACGGGAAGTTCCCGTTCACCATCGTGGTCTGGACGTCCGTTATCTCGACGTCGCGGCCGCCGCCGCGGTCGCCCGTGACGCCCATCGTGTCGCCCGACAGGTCGCGCATCGTGTACTCCGCGTTCGGGTCGTGGAGGTCGGCGTAATCGATTCCCATAGAGTAGTGTTTACTCGTGTTCCAGTAAAGTTTTCGACGCTACGGTGGGTTGTCGTCCTCGACGACGCGATCGCGCTCCCAGTCCGGCGGCGGCGAGTTCATCGACGCCACCTCCTTGCGGATCCAGCGGACGTACGCGCCCAGGACCCCGATCGCGACCACCGAGAACGCGAGCGTGACGAACGCGAGCAGCGTCGCGGCCCCACCGAGGTCGAGGAACGCGATCGCGCTCGCGGAGAGCACGACGTACGTCCCGAGCAACGCGAACAGCGTCTGCAGCGACAGCAGTCGACGAATCAGCCCCCACATGGCTGGAGCGTGAACTGCCACCACCTTGGCTATTGTGCCGTCCGCTGCCGGGACGGTACCGGCCGGTGCCGCGTGAGACCGAACCCGATTCGGACGCGACGCCGACCGGTTTCAAGCCGCTGGCGGTCGTTCGGCCGAGTGGATGCGCTCGACACATCACTTCGTGCTATCCGTGCTCGTCGGCGCCGCGACCGTCCCGTTCGTCGACGCGCCCGTTCGTCCGGTCGTCGTCGTGGCGTACGTGGCCGTCCTCGGCGTCGGCATCGACCTCGACCACTTCGCGCTGGCGTGGTACAACTCCGGGTCGCTGCGTGCGCTCCGCGGATGCCTCGCCGACCCGCGGCGCGTGTTCGTCGCACAGGACGAGATCTTCGAACCGGGCGAGGTCTGGCCGCTCGAGCGACTGCTCTCGCACGCGGTACTCGGCGGCGTCCTCGTCGGCGGACTGCTCGCGGTCGACGCGGTCGCGCTGGCTGTCGTCTCGGGGGTGGTGCTGTACGTGCACGTGCTCGCCGATCTCGCGTGGGACGTCCTGCACCAGGAGCGGTACTTCGAGAACGTTCGGGCGGCGACGTGACCGGCGTCGGGTCGCGAGCGTGGCCGGAATCGACTCCAGGTCGCGAGCGTGGCCGGAATCGACTCCAGGTCGCGAGCGTGGCCGGAATCGACTCCAGGTCGCGAACGTGGCCGGAATCGACTCCGCGTCCCGAACGTGGCCGGAATCGACTCCGCGTCCCGAACGTGGCCGTTGGGCGTGGGTTTATGTCTTCGCCGATTGGATTCTCGAGCATGAACGAGACGGTCGCACGGATGCACGAGAGCGGCGTAGTCGCCGTGCTGCGGGGCGTGGAGCCGGACGTCGTCCTGAACGTCGCGGAGGCGCTCCGCGAGGGCGGCGTGACGGCGATGGAGGTCACGATGGGGTCGCCGCGGTCCCTGGAGGCCCTGGAGACGCTCGCGGGGCACTACGACGGACAGGACGTCGTCGTCGGGGCCGGGACGGTCCTCGACGAGGCGACGGCGCGACACGCCCACCTCGCCGGGGCGGCGTTCGTGGTGAGTCCGACGTTCGACCGCGGCGTCGTCGAGGCGTGCAACCGCTACGGGGTCGCGGTCGCGCCCGGCGTGGCGACGCCGACGGAGGCCCTCGACGCGTTCGAGGCGGGCGCGGACGTCTGCAAGGTGTTCCCGGCGTCGACGTACGGCCCCGGCTACCTGTCGAGCCTCCGTGGCCCGCTCCCCCAGATCCCGCTGATGCCGACCGGCGGCATCGGCCCCGACAACGCCGCGGCGTACGTCGAGGCGGGCGCGGAGCTGGTCGGCGCTGGCAGCTCGCTCGTCCCCGACGACGCACTCGAGCGCGAGGACTGGGCGGCGATCACGGCGCGAGCCGAGGAGCTGGTCCGCGCGGTCGAGGGCGCTCGCGACTGACGGCTGAGAATCGGCGAGAGGCCTCGGCGTTCAGTCCGCGGCCTCGCTCGGGTCCTCGACCTCGCCGGTGACCGGGTAGACGCCGACCTGGTCGCAGGCGTCCGCGAGCGGGCACGCGTCGGGGTCGTCGAGACACGCGGGCTTCCGGGCCGTGCAGTACTCGCGACCGAACTGGATGGTCGCGGTGTGCCCGAACCCGCACTTCTCGGCCGGTACCTCGCGTTCGAGGACGGCGCGGACGGCCTCGTGGTCCGCGTCCGGGGGCGCGATGCCCATCCGGCGGTAGATCCGGTGCACGTGCGTGTCCACGGGGAACACGCCGCCCTGGCCGCCCGCGAACAGGAGCACGCAGTCCGCGGTCTTCGGGCCGACGCCCTTCAGTTCGAGGAGCGTCTCGCGGACCTCGCCGGGGTCGCCGTCGCGGACGAACGCGTCGAAGTCGGTCGTCGACCCGAACGCGTCGAGCACCCACTCGGCAGCGCGCTGGATGCTCTCTGCCTTCTGGTTGTAGAGCCCGGCCGACGAGATGGTCTCCGCAAGCTCGTCGCGGGGCGCGTCGACGAGGTTCGCGGCCAGTTCCTCGACGGGTCCGAATCGTTCGACGAGCGCGTCGTGAGCGGGCTGGCTCGCGACGTCGCTCGTGTTCTGGCTGAGGATGGTGCGGACGAGGCACTCGAAGCCGTCCCGGCCGCCGTAGGCCTTCTGCCAGTACAGTTCGCCGAGGCGGTCGACGACCGCTTCGGCGCGCGTTCCCGCAGTCGCCGGGTCGAAGGTGGCCTCGACGCCGCCACCGGCGCTTCCCCCGGAGATGTTCACGTCCGGTTCCGCGTCGTCGTCGCTCATACTCGCACACTGGGGCGACAGCGCCAAGTAGGGTTCGCCCGACGAAGACGAGACGACGTCCGGTTCGCCCGACGAAGATGTTAGTACGTCGGACCGTGACGCCACGGGCATGAGCGACGCCGCGATGTACGAAGGACCGATGGACGACGACGAGGGGGAGTCGCCGGACATGGGCGACCTCTACGACGAACTGGAGGCGCTCGCGGACGCCGTGGACGACCCCGACGAGCGCGAGCGCGTCGAGCGCGCGATGCGGACGGCGGCCGCGGTCGAACCCGGTGGGCTGTTCGGGCGCGTCATCAAGGGCTTCGACCGCGGGGACGTCGCGGAGGCGCTCCTCGGGAGCGCGCTGTTCGGCATCCCGATGCTCGTCGAGGGCGGCACCGGCGAGGTCGGCGCGTTCCTCGCGACGCACCCCGTCTCCGTCGTCGGGACGCTCGCGTTCACGGTCGCCGCGATCGTCGGCATCCTCTACGTCAGCGACTTCCAGGACGTCCGCGTCACGCACCGCATCTTCGGGGTCGTTCCGCGGCGACTCGCGGGCGTCCTCGGAATCTCGCTCGCGTTCGCAATCGTCTCGATGACGGCGTGGGGCCGCGTCGAGTGGGCGACGCCGCTCTCCGCGGCCGCTTCGGTCTCCGTCGCGTGGGTGCCGATGGCGATCGGCGCGGCGCTCGGCGACATCCTCCCCGGGACCTGACCACGAGCATCGCCCGGGACACCGGTTGCCGGCGGGTGGGGGTCACTCGACGACGGCGCGCACCTGGAGGTACTCGACGCGAACGACGTTGTCCGCGAACCAGTCCTCGAGGACGCCGACCGCCTCCTCGCGGAGTCGCTCGCGCGCGTCGTCGTCCGCCAGCCCCCCGAGGACGGGCGAGAGCGGCCCGGACTCCTCGGCGAACTCGCGCCAGAAGTGCTCGGGGGAGACGTACCGGAAGCGCGCGAACCGCCGCGCGAACGAGAAGTCCGCGACCCCGGGGACGTGCTCGCGGACGAAGTCGGGGTCGCCCCACTGGAGGTGCGAGGTCGCGTCCGCCTCGCGTCCGTCGACGTACCCCGTCAGGACGTCCGTGAGGTCGCCGACGACGCCGTCCGGCGACCACGCCGTGAACGCGACCCGACCACCGGACTGCGTGACCCTGGCGAGCTGGCGGCCCGCCGCCGCGGGGTTCGGCGCGAACACGTGCCCGAAGTTCGAGAGCGTCGCCTCGAACGCGTCGTCGCGGAACGGCAGGTGTTCGGCGTCGCCCTCCAGGAACGAGACGTCGACGGCACCCTCGACGTCAGCGCTCGCGCGCGCCAGCTCCAGCATCCGGCGGGAGAGGTCGACGCCCACGACGCGAGCGCCCGCCTGCGACGCCGTGAGCGCGACGTTCCCCGTGCCGCAGCCGACGTCGAGCACGTCGTCGCCGGGGTCGACGCCAGCGGCGTTCACGAGTCGAGCGATCGCCGGAAGGAGGTTCGGTGCGAGCGACGGGTACCGGCCGGTCGACCAGGCGTGGCGAGCGGCGGCCTTCGAATCGGCTCGGTCGTCGTCCATGCCTCCACGTCGGTGGGCGGAAGTCAAAAGTCGGGGTGCCTCGACGAATCGGTCGCAGGTATCGACGGCGCCGGTTGCCTCGGCTGCATCTGTATCGAGCGTTACGTCGCCGGTTCGACCTCGAGAACGACGCGGACGTCGGCGCCGGCGGCGAGCGCGTCGACGACGTCTCGGTCGACGGACTCGGCTGCGCCGTCGGCCGCGTGCATGATCGTGCGGTCGTCGACGTGCGTCGACGTCCGCCCGACCATGCTCCGGTCGTCGGTGAGCGCCAGGTCGGGGTGGCCTCGTCCCTCGAACGTCACCGACGCGTCGTCGACCTCGAGCGTGACGCGGACCGTCGCGTCGACGTCCTGGAGCGCGGTCCTGAAGTCCTCGGAGAAGTCGGCAGGGGCGCGGTCGGCGTCGACGGCGAGGATGCAGTCGCCCGCGGGCGTGAGCCAGTCGTCGGTCGTCACCTCGAACGTGCTCGCGTGCTCGGCGGTGACGTTCTCGTGGCCGGTCGCGTGCACGACCTCGCGACGCGTCTCGGCTGCCTCGTCCTCGGTTGCAGCTCTCTCGTCTGCGGTCATGGCCGCGAGTTCCTCGTGGGCGTACTTAGCGCTCGCGGACCACGGTGACCGTGACAGTCCCGCAGTCGCACTCGTACATGCGGCGTTCGCCGTCGCCGAGGTCCATCGCGAGGCCGAACGCCGCGTCGTCGAGCGCCGCGTCGCAGCCCTCGCAGGTCGCCGTCAGTTCTTCGAGCATACACCGTCTGTCGACCTACTCCCATATCAGGGTGAGCCGTCCGCGCGGTGAAAGTGAAAGTGGTCGGCGGACACAACGCCTATGGGTTCGGCCCGCGCCACTTTCACCGAATGGCTGGTGAGTGGCGCGCTGGCGCGGTCGACGAAGACGACGGCTCGGGGTCGCCGACGGTGGACTCGTGGGAGCCGGTGACGGTGCCCGGACGACCGGAACGGTTCGCGGGCGCGGACGCCGTCGCGTACCGAAAGCGGTTCCCGGACCCGAGACAGACCGCGAGCCAGCGCGCCCTCCTCGACTTCCGCGGACTGTTCGGGACGGCGACAGTCTACCTGAACGGGGACGTCCTCGGCACGCACGACACGTACTTTCGGCCGGCGCGCTTCGAGTTCGAGCCCGCCGACGAGAACGACCTCGTCGTCGTCTGCCGTCGCCCGACCGACGGATACGCCGGCGCGTACGGCACCGACGACGTCCCGGATCGGCTCGCAGTACCGGGCATCTGGTGGGGCGTCCACCTCCGACTCCGACCGCGATCGTTCCTCGCGGACCTCGCCGTGAACGCCCGACGTCCCGAACCCGACCGCGGCGTCGTCGACGTCGCCGCGACCGTCGACGCCGGAGAGGCCGTCGACGACGCCGTGACGCTCTCGGTTCGCCCGGAGAACTTCCGGGGGAGCGGCGGGTCGATGGAGCGCGTCCCCGTCGACGCCGACGCCGGCTCCAGAGTGACGGTCACGCACTCCGTCGAGGTCCGCGACCCCGCAGCGTGGTGGCCCGCGGACCGCGGCGACCCGAACCGCTACACCGTTCGCGCGACGTTCGGCGATCAGGAACGTAGCGTCGCCACGGGGTTCTGTACGGTCGCGTTCGACCGCGACGACGGTCTCCGCGTGAACGGCGAGCGCGTCCGCGCCCGCGGCGTGAACGTCCTCCCGACGACGGAGCCCGAGGCCGACCTGGAACGCGCTCGCGACCTGAACGCGACGCTCGTCCGCCTGCACGGGCACGTCCTCCCGGAGTCGTTCTACGACGCCGCCGACGCCGCCGGCGTCTTCGTCGCCCAGGACCTCCCGCTCACCGGACCCGGACCCCGCGACGTCGACCGGAGCGTCGAGCGCGGTCGTTCGCTCGCTCGCGCGCTCGCGACGCACGTCGACCACCACCCGAGCGTCGCGTGCTACGGCGTCCACGACGACCCCGTCGACCCGTTCGCCGACCGCATCCCGAGCGGGCGCACCGCGCGCTACCGGCTCCGAACCCGGGCGGCCCGCATCAGCGTCGACCGCGACCTCGCCGACGCCGTCGCCGACGCCCTCCCGCCGGACGCCGTCGCGTTCCCCGTCTGCGGCGCGCTCGGGACCAGCCCGGACGCCGCCCACCTCTACCCGGGCTGGCAGTACGGCCGCGCCGCCGACGTCGACTGGCTCACCGACACCTACCCCGACGCCGCCCGCGTCGTCACCGAGTTCGGCGCCGGATCGCTCGCTGACGGCGCCGAGACCGCCGATGGAGCGGTGACCGGCGGCGCCGAGACCGCCGATGGAGCGGCGACCGGCGACTCGACTCCGGTTGGATTGGACCGAGACACCCTCGACGCCGTCCTCGACGACGTCGACGCCGGCCCGTGGGGCGACCCCACCGGCGACGGCGCCGGGGAGCAATGGGGCGGTGCTGCCGGCGACGGCGTCGTCGCTCGCTCGCAGGGCACGCAGGCGCGGGTGCTCGCTCGGGTGGCAAGCGGCTTCCGGCGGCACGGGACGGCGGTCCTCGCCGCGTTCTGCCTCCGCGACGTCGACGACGGCGGCGGGATGGGCGTCTACGCTCGCGAAGGCACCGCCAAGCCCGCCGCGGGCGCGCTCGCCGATGCGCTCGCACCCGTCCAGGCGTTCCTCGCGGAAGACCCACCCGGCACGGTCGACGTCGTGCTCGTCAACGACGCGCCCGCGACCGTCTCCGGCACGCTCGCCGTCCGATCCGACGGCGGCGACGGCGTCGACGAGCGCTTCGACGTGGAGGCACCCGCCCTCGGCGTCGCGACCGCCGGCAGCGTCACGGTCCCCTCGTCTGCGACAGCGGTGTCACTGTCGTTCGAGACCGGCGCCGGCGCGGTCGACCGCACCATTCGTTTATAACCACGGACGACCCGTGTGGGAACCGTTCACTCCCGTCGTGGGCACGCCCTCGCACGGTTTCGCCGGTTCGAGGGACCGGCAGATTTAAATTACAGGATGCGGTATGTACGGGTACCAGAACGCCGCCGGGTGTTCGGGTAGCATCGCTCGCAGACCAGAATGACACGGAATCTTATCGCAGTAGCGTTCACCCAGGTCTCGAGCATCCGCTATCGCCCCGGCGCGGGACGGAATAGAGGGTTGACTAACCCATGGTAGATTCGATAGACACATCCAAGAACGTAGAGCTCACAGAAGACGACCTCGAGAACAAGAGCAAAGGTCAGCTCATCAAAGTCGCTGGCCAGCTCCGAGATCGACGGAACGATCTCAACCAGATGGCGTCGGAACGCGCCTCCTCCCGCGACGACCTGAACGCGAAGACTCGCGAGAAGGTCGACGAGGCCCAGGAGCACCGCGAGAAGCGCGACGAACTCAACGAGCTCGTCCAGGAGCACAAGGAGAAGCGCAACGAACTGAACGCCGACGCGAACGAACTCTTCGACAAGGTCGAGCGGATGAAGTCCGACCTCGACCTCGACGAGGGCACGGACCTCGAGAAGCTCGAGTCCGAGATCGAGGACCTCGAGTTCAAGCAGCAGACCGAGGTGCTCTCCAGCGAGGAGGAGAAGGAGCTCATCGAGAAGATCGAGAGCAAGCGCGAAGAGTACCAGGAACGCGAGGAGAAGATGGGCAACACCGAGGACCTCGACGAGCTCGTCGAGGAGGCCGAGGAAGTCCGCTCCGAAGCGTCCAAGCACCACCAGAAGGTGACGGAGCTCGCTGACAAGGCTCAGGAGCACCACAACCAGATGATCGAGGCCTACCGCGAGGCCGACGACATCCGCGACGAGGCCGACGAGATGCACGAGAAGTTCGTGCAGGCTCAGGAGGCGGCCGACCGCCACCACGAGGACTTCGTACGCGTCCAGAAGCGCCTGCGCGAACTGGACAAGCAGGAAGAGGAGGAGGAGCAGGCCGAGCGCGAGAAGAAGAAGGAGGAGGTCCAGGAGGAAGCCGAGGAGATCTACGAGCGCTTCAAGGACGGCGAGACCCTCGACACCGAGGACCTCATGAAGCTGCAGAAGGCCGGACGCCTCTAGACGCGGGTTCTCTTTCCGTTCTGTTTCGACCGAGGTCCGCGAGCGACGGCGTTCGCGGTCGCGGTCGTTTTTGTAGGGGGCGCTCTAAAGCGGGGGTATGGTTGACGCTCGGAGCGTGCTCCGTCTCGGTATCGTCCTGCTCGGCGCCCTCGTGGGCGTGGTCGTCGGCTGGTGGTTGTTCGTCGGCTGGGGACCGGATCCGCTCGCGGTCCTCCTGGTGCTCGCGACCGCGGCCGTCCTCGTTCGCGTCACTGGAAGCATCGCCAGCAGCGTGCTCCCCGGATACAACGTCGCGGAGGTGGAAGTGAAGGGCCCGATCACGCGCGACGGCGGTGGCGGTCGGCTGCCGTCGTCGCCGACGTCGCCGGGCGCGGACGAGATCGTCGAGCAGATCGAGCGCGCCGACGACGACGGCAGCGTCGACGCGCTCCTCGTGAAACTGAACACGCCCGGTGGCGAAGTCGTGCCGAGCGACGACATCCGGACCGCCGCGAAGCGATTCGACGGCCCCACGATCGCGTACACGAACGACCTCTGCGCGAGCGGCGGCTACTGGATCGCCTCCGGCTGCGACGAACTCTGGGCGCGCGACGCCAGCCTCGTCGGGAGCATCGGGGTGATCCTCGGCCAGGTGAACGCGAAGGAGCTCGCGGACAAAGTCGGGGTCCAGTACGAGGCGCTGACCGCCGGCGAGTACAAGGACGCCGGGTCGCCGCTCAAGGAGTTCACGGACGACGACCGCGAGTACCTCCAGGGCCTCGTCGACGAGTGGTACGACGACTTCGTCGAACGCGTCGCCGACGGCCGCGACATGGACCCCGACGCCGTCCGCGACACCGAAGCGAAGGTGTACCTCGGCGAGACCGCTCACGAGATCGGGCTCGTCGACGCACTCGGCGCGCGCGACGACGTCGAAGACGAACTCGAACGCCGACTCGGCACCGACGTCACCGTCGAAGCGTTCCGCCCACAGCACGGCCTCGGCGAACGCCTCCGCGGCAGCGCCCAGGCAGTCGCGTACGCCGCCGGCGCCGGCGTCGGGAGCGTCGTCGCGAACGACGACGGCCCCGACTTCGAACTCCGGTAACGAGCCCAAAACAGCCACCACAGAAACGGCGACCTGGCGGTCGCCGTATGCTCGTGCAGTCAATCCCCTCCACACCAAAACACCGCACAGCACAGCCACCACAGAAACGGCGACCTCGCGGTCGCCGTATGCTCGTGCAGTCGGTCCACGGCAGATTTATACGGCCGGTCCTGTTCGATTACGTCAGTGGCTACGCTGGTCGTGTGCGTGGACCGGGCGGACGACATCGGCCGGAAGACCGGGCTGGAGACGCCGATCGTCGGCTGGGAGGCCGTGCGGTCGCTCGTGACGGACGTCGGACTCGCGGACCCCGAAGATTCGAGCGTGAACAGCCTCCTCGAGACCCTCCGGGTCGCTCGGGACCTCCGCGACGGCGACGAAGAGAGCGTCGTGGCGGTGGTGTCCGGCGCGAGCGACAGCGTCGTCGGCGCGGACCGCGCCGTCGCACTCCAGCTCGACGACCTCATCGCCGAATACGATCTGGATCGCGCGGTCGTCGTCATCGACAGCGCGGAAGACGAACGGCTCGTCCCCGTCGTCGAAAGTCGCCTGAACGTCGACAGCGTCGACCGCGTCGTCGTCCGGCAAGCGAGG
Organism: Halorubellus sp. JP-L1; assembly: GCF_011440375.1. Taxonomy (NCBI): domain Archaea; kingdom Methanobacteriati; phylum Methanobacteriota; class Halobacteria; order Halobacteriales; family Halorubellaceae; genus Halorubellus; species Halorubellus sp. JP-L1. Next base: position 799,522 of record NZ_JAAOIR010000002.1, on the reverse strand, counting down.
GACATCGAGTCGACGTACTACCTCCTCAAGCAGTTCCTCGCCGACGAAGAACTCCGTCAGACCGTCCTCGTCCCCATCGGGCTCGCGTTCGTCGCGTTCCCCGCGCTCGCGTTGATGTACAGTCCCGCCGTCGGCGCGGCGACGATCACCGCCGTCATCGGCGTGTTCCTCCTCTACAAGGGATTCAGTATCGACGACGTCATCACCGACGTCGCGAGCCAGACGCGGGACGCCCTCTACTCGGGGAACGTCTCCGTCGTCACGTACGTCGTCGCCGTCGGGCTGACGCTCGTCGGCGTGTTCGTCGGCGCGCTCGGCGCGTCGAACGTCGAGAACGTCGAGGGCGTCGTCGTCCCAGCGATGCGGTTCGCGTACGACTCGATACCGTGGCTGACGACCGCGGGCGTCACCGCGAGCGTCGGCCGCATCCTCGACGAATCACTCACCGACGACCGATCGCTGTCCTCGTCGAGCCTCAACATCCCGTTCGTGCTCGCGTCCGTCGCACTCGTCGTCCGCGGATTCAGCGGGTACTTCCTCGAACGCGCCGGGATCTTCGATCGGTTCACGGTCCCGACGACGCGCCTGGGCGCGGTCCGCATCGAGTCGTTCACGCTCGGCACCGGCGAACGCCTCGCCGTGTTCGTCGTCGCCGCCGTCCTGCTCGCGATCGTCGGCGTCCGCATCGCCGCGTTCGTCACCGAGACCTCCATCGAGGACGACGCCATCGACGACGACGAACTCGAGACCGGGTCCTGAACGCGGGCGAAGCCGCCACCAACGGGCCCGGTCGCCGCGACGTGTCCGAGTGAGGCCGAAACCGCGGGAGGTTTCCGCTCGTAGCGCGTCCTCGCTCGTATGACAGCAGACGGTTCGTGGGTCGGCCTGTTCTCCGGCGGGAAGGACTCCTCGTGGGCGATATACCGTGCGATGGAGCGCGGCCTGGACGTCTCTCGGCTGGTGACGGTGCATCCCGAGAACGACTCGTACATGTACCACGTGCCGGCGACGCACCTGACCGCGCTCGCCGCGGAGAGCATCGGTATCGACCTCGTCGACGTCCATCCCGAGGACTTCGAGGCCGAGACTGCGACGGACTCCGGCGAGCAGGGGGACACCGAACTCGAACCCCTGGAGGCCGCGCTCGAGGCGCTCGACGCGGACCTCCCCGGTGGCGTCGCGGGCGTCACCGCTGGCGCGGTCGAGAGCGAGTACCAGACCTCGCGGATCGAGGCGATGTGCGAACGTCTCGACTGCGACCTGTTCGCGCCGCTCTGGCAGGAGGACCCCCGCGAGCTCGCGGCCGCGATGCTCGACGCCGGGTTCGAGATCGTCGTCCTCCAGGTCGCCGCCGGCGGCCTCGACGAGTCCTGGCTCGGTCGCACACTCGACGCCGCGGCGTTCGACGAACTCGAAGCGCTCAACGACGAGTACGGGGTACACGTCCTCGGCGAAGGCGGCGAGTTCGAGACGTTCGTCGTCGACGGCCCGCACATGGAGCGACGGATCGACCTCGAATACGACACCGTCTGGGAGGGCACGCGCGGGCACGTCGAGATAACGGACGCGACGCTCGAGTGAGCCAGGAGGACGCGACGTGGAAGAGAGCTGACGGGCGCTACGAGCCGTTCGTGATCTGGCTGTGCGCGCCGATGAGTGCGCCCGCGAGGTCGAGGTTGTCCAGGTGCGTGTGTTCGTCGATGATGGAGTCCCGCAGGTCGCAGTCCGCGATGGTGGCGTCCGAGAACACCACGGAGTGGTCGAGGTGGCTGTCCGAGATCTCTGCGTCGCCCATCACGTGCACGTTCTCGCCGAGGGTCGTGTTCGAGAGGGTCGCGCTCTCGGCGACGTGATTGTCGCCGTTGAGGTACCAGGCGACCGCTTCGAGATAGGAGTCCGGCGTCCCGATGTCGAACCACGCGCCGTCGAACGTGAACGCGTACGTGTCCTCGCGGGACTGCAGCCACTGCACGAACCACCCGGGTTCGTCCGGGTTGTTGTCGCCGTCGAGGTACGTCTCGAGCATCCCGACGGTGTCCGCGGTGAACGCGTAGCACGCGATGGAGACGAGCGTACTCTTGGGGTCGTCGGGTTTCTCCTGAAAGTCGACGACGCGGTCGCCGTCGAGCTCGACGAGCCCGTAGGATTTCGCGCGTTCCTTCGACCCGACGTCGTACGCCGCGAGCGACGGCGCGCCCTTCGCCTCGAAGAAGTCGACGAACTCGGAGACGTCGAAGCTAATGAGGTTGTCGCCGGCGACGACGACGAGGTCCTCCTCGATGCCCTCGCGGTCGACGAGCTGGGCGAGCGCGCCGATGACGCCGAACTTCTCGTCCTCGCCCGTCGTGTCCTCGACGGAGAGCGTCGGTTTCCGGAACTCGCTGTCGGCGAGGTACGCCTCGAAGTCGTCCGCGAACCGCTCGTTCGTCGAGACGTAGACGTCCGTGATGCGGTCGTCGGATTCCAGCTCGGAGAAAATCTGGTCGATGACCGTCGAGTCACCGACCGGGAGGAACATCTTCGGTCGGTGCTTCGTGATCGGCCACATGCGGGTGGCGTAACCCCCCGCGAGCACGACAGCTTTCATACCCCCGGGTTCTCTCCGTCATTTTAAGACCTTTGTCCTTCCCTGTCGTCGAAATGGAAGGACGACTCGGTCGTTCCGCCGCGTGCTGTGGTACGTAGCCAGACGAAACGCGGCGACTCGGTCGTCGCCACGACGCTCGTCGCCGCGTCGACGATCGCGGTCGCCGGGGTCGCCCTGATGCTGCCGGGGTGGACGCGGCCGGGGCCGCAGCAGGGCGTTTCTCTGCCGGGGGTCGCAGCAAGACGTTTATCGGTCGGTCCCAAAACCCGACGTATGCGCGAGGCCGACGCGACCACCCGGCAGCGCATGACCGATCGACTCCGCGCCGAACCCGCCACCCCGAGCGCGCTCGCGACGGAGTTCGAAGTGACCGCCGGCGCGGCCCTCCGGCACGTCGAACACATCTCGCACACGGTCGAGGGGAGCGACGGCGACGAGGAGCTGCTCGTCGCCCCGCCGGAGTGCGTGGAGTGCGGGTTCAGCGAGTTCGACGACCTCCTGAACCGCCCGTCTCGGTGCCCCGAGTGCAAGCACGAGGGCGTCGAGGAACCCGCGTTCGTCATCGAGACGCGATCCTGACCGGGGGCGTCGATTGCGACCGGGTATCTCGCTCGACAGCGCGGTCTCGCCCGCGACCGCAAGTCCAATACCGTCGCTGGCTCGTACGTCCCCTCGATGACCGAGGGGACGCGGGTGGCGGCGGTCGAGGACGCACCCGTCGGGTCGACGCACCTGTTCAGGGTGCGGGACGCCGACGGCGAGATCGACGAGGCGCTGCTCACGCGACTCGAGGACGGCGTGGTCGCGTACCTGAACCGCTGCATGCACTTCCGGCACGTCCGCATCGACAAGGGCGATGGCGCGTCGATGCGCGACGGCGAACTCGTCTGCGAGAACCACGCCGCGATGTTCGACGCCGACTCCGGCGTCTGCACGTACGGGCCCTGCGAGGGCGCCGTCCTCGACGTCGTCGAGACGACGACTCGCGACGGGGGCGTCTTCCTCGTCGACGACGACTACGAGTACGTCGGCGACGGCCCGATCGAGACCGACGACGGCGCCAGTACGTCCGACTCGAACGTCGAGTGGTGACGCGAGCGCTCACCTGCGTGCCGTTCTGCGACTACTCGCGACGTACAGCGTCTCGCGGACGCCGTCGAGCGCCTCCGGGGTCGCGGGGACGACCGCCGGGTCGGCGCCGAGGGTCGTGAACGCGGCGTCGGCGCCGACGCTCCGGGCGACGTCGACGAGCGCGCGCTGGAGTTCCGGCGGGCAGTTCAGGGCGTACACGACGTCGGCGTCGGCGTACACCGAATGGTCCGGTGTCGTCACGTCGTCGACGACGAACGCGACGCCCTCGGGGACGCTCCGGGGGCGGACGTCCGTCGCCGTCACGGTCCGCCCGCGGTCCGCGAGTGCGGCAGCGACGGCGTGGCGGCACCCGACCCCGACCTCGACGAGGACGTCGTAGTCGTCGAGGCGGTCGGCGAGCGCCAGGTGGCGTGCGTCTCGTGGTCCCACGCCGGGATGTTTATAGGTGGACGTACCTAACCGTAGCGCATGCTCGTCGACATCGTCCCTGTCGGGGAGGTGCCGGCGCACGTCAAGCGCGCCGCCTCCGAGGGACTTCGATCTGTCTATGGGTGCGACGTCACCGTCCACGACCCCCAGTCCCTCCCCCGGGACGCCTTCGACACGCAGCGCAGCCAGTACGCAGCCGAAGAGTTCATCCAGCTCGCCGAGCGCGTCGGCTCGGGCTCGAAGAACATCGCGGTCACGACCAAGGACCTCTTCTATCGCCGCCGGAACTACGTGTTCGGGCTCGCGTACCTCGACGGGAGCGGGAGCGTCGTCTCGACGTACCGCCTCCAGACGTCGAGCGACGGCGGGCTCGCCGAGTCAGACTCCGAGGACGTCTACCAGGACCGCATCCGGAAGGAGATCGTGCACGAGATCGGGCACACGCTCGGGCTCGAGCACTGCGACAACAAGCGCTGCGTGATGAACTTCTCCCCGACCGTCCGCGAGGTGGACGTCAAAGAGGAGACGCTCTGTGGCACGTGCCAGCGACAGGTCCTCTGATGGCGCTGCCGCCGGGATGGCATCGCGAGTACGAGGGACGCCACGGCGCGGAGTACTTCTACGAACGACGGAACCTCACGGTGAGCGTGCTCCCCAGGTACGAGCGCGCGCAGGGGCGAGCGAGCCAGAAGGAGCCGTCGCGGTACGTCGTGCGCGTCCACCGGTTGCTGTCGCCGGGGCCGAGCGTCCCGTTGACGCTCGGGGAGCGCGAGACGTTCGCGGACGCGAACGCCCTGGCGCGGAAGTACATGACGCGCGTCGACTCGGTGCGTCTCCGGGCCGCGGACGACGACCTGCTCGCGGCGTTCGCGGGCGTGGCGACGTACGACGACGACGTCCTCAGGGCGCTGTGCCGGTCGATCGCGGGCTCGGCCGTCCGCACGGTCGTGCACGTCGACGACGACGAAGTGGCGGTGGCACACGAGACCGACGAGTCGGCCGCGGCGGTCCGCGAACGACTCGGTGATCGACTGCGTGCGCTCGCCGGCTTGACGATGCCGTCCGACGAGGCGGTGTACGTCGCGACCGACGGCGGCGACCTCGCGTGGTTCCCGCGCGGCCCCGACGCCGGCACGCTCGTCGAGTTCGCGTCCGGCCACGACGACGTCAGCAGCTTCCTCGAAGAGATTGCGACGTTCGTAAAGCGACGAGACGAGGACGGCTAGTTCGCGTAGTAGTACTCGCCGTCCTTGCGCTGCTGCTTGTCCTTCTGGCTGCCGGGCTTGTTGACGCGTGGGCGCTTCGTGCGTTCGTCGCGGCGGAACGTGACGCCGAGGTTCGAGAGGAACTCGTTCATCCCCGACCGCATCTCCTGGGGCGGCGTCGCGTGTCCGTGCGCGGCGGGCTCGCCCTCGAACACTTGCAGGCGGTCCGCGAGCAGGTCGATCATGTAGATGTCGTGGTCGATGACCATCACGGTCGCGTCCTGGCGTTCCGCGTACCGGCGGATCGCCCGGGTCGCCTGCACGCGCTGCTCGACGTCGAGGTGCGCGCTCGGCTCGTCGAGCAGGTAGAGGTCGGCTTCCTCGCTCAGGCACGCCGCGATCGCGACGCGCTGGCGTTCCCCGCCCGAGAGGTCCTCGAGGTTCTGCTCCATGATGCGCTCTAGCTGGAGCGGCTGCGCGATCTCGGTGTCCCAGTAGCTCGACCCGAACTGGTCCGTGATCGACTGCAGGAACACGTCGACGCGCATCGGTTGCGCGATGTCGATGTACTGGGGCTTGTACGAGATGTCGAGGTCGACGTCGATCGCGCCGCTCGTCGGCTCGATCTCGCCCGCGAGCATCTTCGCGAACGTCGACTTCCCGATGCCGTTCGGGCCGACGATACCGAGCACTTCGTTCTCGCGGATCGCACCGCCCTCGACCTCGAGACCGAACTCGCCCTCGCCGTAGCTCATCTCCATGTCCGGGTACTCCGCGAGCACCTGCCCGCTCTCGACGGGCCGCGGGGCGTGCTCTTCGAACTGGATGGGGTTCGGGCGGATGCGCATGTTCTCGTTCTCGAGGTACCCCTTGAGGTACTCGTTGATGCCGTTCCGCACGCTCTTGGGGTCCGTGACGACGCCGTACGCGCCGGGTTCGCCGTACGCGACGTTCAGGGTGTCGGCGAGCAGGTCGAGGATGGCGAGGTCGTGCTCGACGACGAGCATCGACTTCTCCTCGTCTTCGGCGAGTTCGCGGATGATGCGCGCCGCGGTGACGCGCTGCCCGATGTCGAGGTACGGCGTGATCTCGTCGAGGAAGTAGAAGTCCGCGTCGCGAGCGAGACACGCGATGATCGCGACGCGCTGGAGTTCGCCACCGGAGAGCGAGTCGATGGACTGGTCCATCACGGGCCCGATCTCCATGCGTTCCACGAGGTCGTCGAGGACGCCGCGTTCGTCCGTCGCCGCGAGGAGCTCGCGCGTGTTCCCGTCGAAGCGCGACGGGATCTCGTCGACGTACTGGGGCTTGCGTGCGACCGTCAGGTCGCCCTCGTCGAGCCGCCGGAGGTACGTCTGCTGTTCGGTCCCGCGGTACTCCTCCATCACGGCTTCGAACGACGGCGGGTCCGCGTGCTCGCCGAGGTTCGGCATCATCTCGCCGGCGAGGATGCGGACCGCGGTCGTCTTCCCGATCCCGTTCGGGCCGAGGACGCCCGTCACCTGTCCCTGGTTGGGCGCCGGTAGTCCGTACAGCGAGAACGCGTTCTCGCCGTAGCGGTGCGCGGGTCGATCGTCGAGCTCGCTCGGGAGGTTGATGATCTCGATCGCGTCGAACGGACACTTCTCGACACAGATCCCGCAGGTCTCACCGAGACAGATCTCCTCGCTGATCCGGACCTGGTCGGGCTTCCCGTCGACGGTGTCCTCCCCGCGGACCGTGATGCAGTCCTTCCCGGTGCGATTGGGCGGACAGAAGTTCTTGCACTCGTAGTTACAGCGGTCGGGCTGGCAGCGCTCCAGGTCCACGACCGCGATGCTGTCGTCGGCCATGTCAGTACGCCAGTGCCGCGAGTGCGTGCTTCGCTCCGACCGCGAACGCCTCGTTCGCCTCGGTGGCGGCGTGCGCGCCGGAGGTGAGGATGATGGTCCACGTCACGAACCACATCGCGAACGTGATGAAGAGGATGAACAGGAAGTCCTTCGCGCCGAAGTCGTCCTTCAGGATGCCCAATACCTTCTGAAGTGGGTACTGGACGAGGATCGCGACCGCGACCATGACCTGGGCCGTCTGGTCCATGGCGGCCTCCGTCATCGGGAGGTCCTGGGTCACGTACCACGAGCCGAAGGCAGCGGCGACGCCGAGGAACGCGGCGATGCCGGTTCGCGTCACGGCGAGGACGTGTGCTTGTCGTTGGCTCTGCGTCTCTGTCGCCATGCGTGTAGGTCCGAGTCGTCGCCCCAAAAGGCGTTCGCTCTCCACCGCGACGTGCGGGCTCGCGTCGACGACGCGTTCGACGGACGGACGACTCGCGCGCGATGCCTTCGACGGTTGGGCGACCCGGGCGCGGTTCGGGTCAATCTTTAAGACCGAGGGGCGTTTCGATTCGTAACGATGAGTGACTCAGGGGAGGACCTCGACGAGCTACCGCCGAGCGCGAAACTCGTCTACAAGGTACTCGAATACGACGGCCCGCTCACCCAGAAACAGATAGTCGAGGAGTCGATGCTGTCGGCGCGCACGGTCCGGTACGCCCTGGAGCGACTGCAGGACATCGACCTCGTCAGTCAGGACGTCTACTTCGCGGACGCCCGCCAGAGCCTGTACGAGTTGACGGGCGAACCCATCGCCGCGGACGGCGGCGAGGCCGAGGGCGACGTCGAGACCTGCTGCGCGGAGTAACGACCGATAGTCGACGGCCTTCAGTCGAACCGGGTCGGTTCGGGCCGGGTTTCGGCGAGGTCTCGTCGCGGTTCGCTCCGTTCTTCGTCCATTCGTCCTCTTGGCGACGCGTCTCTCGACGGCTGTTCGAGTGCGTTCTCTGTTCAGTGTGGAGAGTCTGCGAGACGCTATTGGCCCGCGCCCTGGCCTCGCCCGAACGTCGCGGTCGTGACCGCGTTCAGTGCCGCGAGCATCTCCGCGGCGGCGTCCGGGAGCGAGTCCTGTGGCTCCGCGAGCGCCGGTTCGTTCGCGAGGTCCGGCGTTCCGACCACGACCCTGCCGACCATCCCGAGGCTCTCGTGGGGACGACAGAAGTAGTCGTAGACGCCGGGGGCCTCGAACGTCCGTTCGAACGTCGCGCCCCGCTCGTCGAGGAGGCCGCTGTCCCAGCCGGTCGCGTCCGCGGGCACGCGCTGCGGGCGGTCGTTCGCCTCGGCGTACGCGGTCGCGGTGTGCGCGCCCTGGACGAGCTCCCACGTCACGGTGCTCCCGGCCTCGACCCACTGGACGGGGTCGCTGTAGAAGTTCGGCCCGTTCGTCGCCGAGACCATCCCGATCCGTATCCCGGCCGACTGATCGCCACCCGTCTCGGTCCCCTCCTGGCTCGCGCCGAGTCCGGAGACGGCCGCGAGTCCGACGAGGCCGCCGGTCGCCTTCGCGAACGACCGGCGACTCACTCTCGACAGGGCGGCGGTCGTCGGGCGTGGACTGGTTTCGTCGGCAGTCGCGTCGTCGCCAGTCGCTTCGTCGATACGCGCGTCGTCGTCGCTCGCGTCGGCGGAAGTGGATGGACGAGTCATGGGTATTCGGTCGGCCCCTCGGTTCGAGAGACCGACCGGGACCTACGGCTCGCACGTCGATAAAACGGGTCGGGATTCACGCGGATTCGCAGTTCGATAAACCCGTCAGCAGTCGGGGCCCGGACCCCCCGTACCCGACTGGAAGGAGCGGCCAAGCCGTCGCCTACTGGCGACAGTACGCCCAGTGGCCCGGCGAGTCGACCGGGCACCCGTCCAGCGAACCGAACGACCCGTTCCAGCGAACCGGACGGAGCACTCCAGCGAGCCGGTCGGTTCTCGCACCTGCGACCGGCGTCAGGCCGTGTGGACGGCGATGGTCGCCTTCCGGTCGACGGCGCGCTCTAACTCCTCCGCGATGCCGCTCCCCCGAGACACCTGGACCTCGCCGCCGCGGCCGACGGTCGCCGTGAACAGGTACTCGTTGCCAGCGCGCACCTCGACGGTCTCGCCCGTGTGACCCTCGACCGGGATGACGACGTGTCGGCTCGTGATCTCCGGCTGGACGAGCTGGCCGGTCTCCTCGGCGCCGCCGGACCCGCCCGACGCGCTCGCGGAGCCGCTCGACGCGTTCGCCGACCCGCTCGACCCGCCAGTCTCGTAGTGGGGGTTCTCGTCGTGCGTGCGGACGTCGATGTCGATCCCGAGGCGGTTCTCGACGTCCTGGATGCGGCCGCCGCCCTTCCCGATGACGCTCGAGATGTCGTCGTCGTCGACGTAGACGACTGCCGTGTTCTGGCCCTTCAGCTGGACGCTGACGTGGCCGCGAGCGATCGAGCGGATCTCGCGCTCGATCTCTTGCTTCGCGATGCGGTCGACGCCGGAGTCGCTGCTCTCGCCGGCGTCCTCCAGCGGGACCGTGACGACCTGCCGGTTGAACGTGTAGATCTCGTACTTGGGTTCGCCGCTCTCGAACTCGTTGATCGTGATGACGGGGCGCGCGAGGTCCTCCTCGGTGAGGCCGTGCGGGACCTTCACCTCGGTCTTGACGTCGTACACGGTGTCGACTTCGCCGGCTTCGATGTAGACGACCGTGTCGACGACCTGCGGGATCATCCCGAGTTCGACGCGGCCGACGAGGCGCTGGAGCGCGTCGATCGCGCGCGTCGCGTGCACGACGCCGACCATGCCGACGCCCGCGAGTCGCATGTCCGCGAACACCTCGAAGTCGTCGGTCTTCCGGACCTCGTCGTAGATCGTGTAGTCCGGCCGCACCATCAGGAGCGAGTCGGCGGTGTTCGCCATCGACCCGTCGAGTTCCGTGTACTGCGTGATGTCCGGCCCGACCTGGAGGTCGCGGGGTTTCTCCATCGTCTTCACGGAGAAGTCGTGCTCTGCGAGGTAGTTCGCGACGGCTTGCGCGAACGTCGACTTCCCCGCACCGGGGCTCCCGGAGATGAGGACGCCGCGCTGGCGCTCGAGGAGGCGGTCGGTGAGTTCGTCCGCGAACTCGTAGTCCTCGATGGTCGTGAGCGCGATCGGGCGGACGGCCGTGATCTCGATGCCGTCCGCGAACGGCGGGCGCGCGACCGCGATCCGGTAGTCGCGGAACTGCACGATGTCCATCCCCGTCTTCGAGAGCTCGAGGAACCCGTCCGACTCCTCCTTGGCGGCGTTGACGACCTCGTTCGCGTACTCGTCCATCGTCGCCTCGTCGAGCGGGTCGTCCGCGACCGGGACGTAGTGCATGTCGCCGATCTCGCCGCGCTTTGCCTTCGGGACCGCGCCCGCCTTGAGGTGGACGCTCATCGTGTCGTCGTCGAAGTAGTTCTCGATGGCGAGCGTCCCGAGTTCCTCGACCTCCGGGGAGACGACGTCGACGTCGATGCCCTTGGCCGTCGCGACCTGGCCCTGGACGACGTCGCTCGTCAGGAACGTCGCGCCGCGGTCCTCCGCGATCTCGCGGATGAGCGCGTCGATCTCGCCCTCGCTCGCCGCGTCGATGGCGACGTCGTCGGGACGCTCCCCGACGTACTTCAGATTGATGACGTCGTCGTCGGCGCGCTCGGCGAGTCGCTGCAGTTCCTCCAGGCCCGCCCAGCCGGTGTCGTGGCCGGCGTTGGCCTGCGCTTCGAGCTCGGCGACGACGGCCTCGGGGACCATGACGGTCGCGCCCTCGTACGTGCCGTCGTCGACCTTCGCGGACACGCGGCCGTCGACGACCACGCTCGTGTCCGGGACTACGTTCATGCACGACTCTACGGGCCTCGCCGTTTAAAAGGGTGGTTTGTTGGTCGCTCCCACGACCGACGCGGCGGCCGGGAGCGGGCGCGAGCGCCCGGCGAGCACCCCGGCGTCGCGCGTTCAGTGGTCGTCGACGGCTGCCGTCGCGCGCTCAGCGGTCGTGGCCGGCGACGTCCGCGTCGACGTCGTCGAGGTCGCCGGTGTCGACGTCGATGTCGACGGCGTAGCGGTCGAGCGCGAACAGGATGACGGCGCCGACGACGGCGACGGCGACGAACTGCGCGAGGACGTCGGTCGTCCACGCGAGGCCCTCGCGCCGCGAGACTTCGGTGACGGGCGCGCGGAGGGCGCCGGCGACGAGTGCGACGAGGAAGGCCATGGTGGTCCGGCGGTCGGCCTCGAGCGCGCGGTCGACGAGGCGCGCGACCGTGAGGAGGCCGACGGCGGCGCCGGCGAGGAACGCGACGACGGTCGCGGCGGGGTCGAGGACGCGGTCGACCGCGCCGCCGGTCGCGAGCGCGAGCGCGGCGTCGACGAACCCGGAGAGTGCCTCGGTGAGGTACGTGTACTGTCCGAGGACGACGAGGATGAGCGCGCCCGAGATGCCGGGGAGGATGGTGGCGCTGATGGCGACCGTGCCGGCGAAGAACGTGAGTGCGAGGTTGTGACCGGCGAGCAGTTCGACGTCGCCCGAGAGCGTGAACGCGACGAGGAACCCGGCGACGGCCGCGATCGCGTGCCGGCGCGTGTCGAGACTGATCTGGCGGGAGAGCACGAGCGCGCTCGCGAAGATGAGCCCGAAGAAGAACCCGAACAGCGCGACGGGGTGGGTGACCTCGGCGTAGTGGACGATGCGGGAGATGACGACGATCGCGAGGGAGATGCCGACGGCGAGCGTCCCCAAGAAGAGCGCGTCGGTGTCCTCGACGACCGCCCAGAGGCCGCCCGCGTCGAGGCTCGCGACCGCGCGGAGCGCGCGAACGGCGGCGTCCGGCGTCAGGTCGGTGATGGCGTCGATGAGACGGTCGTAGATGCCGGCCAGGAGTGCGATGGTGCCGCCGGAGACGCCGGGGACGGCGTCGGCGGTCCCCATGCAGAGTCCGACGAGGAACATGCGGAGAGAGAGTCCGTTGGCGTCGTCCGTCATTGCACACGGGTTCGAAAAGCGCGGAGAAACCTCTTGTGGAGTCGCCTCACAGTCTCGCCCATGACGAATCCGAGTTCGAACGTGGGCGCTGACGGCGACGGGCGCGACGAGCCACCCGAACGCGACGAGCCACCCGAACGCGACGCGGTCCCGGAGGTCGTGGCGTTGACGCGCGAACTCGTCGCCGTTCCCGTCGACGACGCCGAGGCCGTCGCGGGCGACCGCATCGAGGCGTGGCTCCGCGAGCACGCCCCCGGCGACGTCCTGCGGGACGATCACGGGAACGTGTTCGCGCGTCGGACGCCCGGGAGCGAACCTGCGGAGACCGACCGCGAGCTCGCGGACGCGGGGGACGTGACCGCGCGCGACCGGCCGACGCTCGCGCTCGTCGGCCACCACGACGTGGTGCCGCCGGACGACTCGCAGGTCGCGGCCGACGGGACCATCGCGTTCGAATCGAGCGCGGACGGCGAGCGCGTCAGGGGTCGCGGGACGGCGGACATGAAGGGCGCGGTCGCGGCGACGATGCTCGCGTTCCGGGACGCCGACCTTACTGACTCCACTGCACCCGAGCGCGATCTCGCGTTCGCGTCGTTCGTCGGCGAGGAAGCGGGCGGCGTCGGCGCTCGCGCGGCGATCGCGGACGGGTTCGCGCCCGAGTGGGCAGTGGTCGGCGAGGGGTCGACTGGGTACTCGACGCCGGACGCGACCGACGTCGCGGTCGCGCACAAGGGCCGGCGAGCGGTCACCGTCACCGCCGACGGAACCTCGGTGCACGCGAGCGTCCCCGAGGACGGCGCGAACGCCATCTACCGCGCGACGGATGCGGTCGACGTCCTACGCGAACTCGAGTGGCCGAGCGTCGACGTCGCCGGCGAGACGATCTCGGGGAGCGTCGTCGTCACGGAGATCGACGGCGGGAGCGCGTGGAACGTCGTCCCCGACTCCTGTTCGGTGACGGTGGACGAGCGGACGGTGCCCGGGGAGCGCGCGCCCGTCTCGCGCGTCGAGGCCGTCGACGGCGTCACGTGGACGGTCGACCAGGACCTCCCGCCGATGCGCTGTCGCGACGACGCGTTCGCGGACGCCGTGCTCGCGGCGGCGGCCGACTCGCAGGACGCGACGCCCGAACTGGTGAGCAAGCCGCACGCGACCGACGCGGGGTGGCTCGACGACCGCGCCGGCGTCGCCTGCGTCGTCTGCGGCGTCGCCGAACCGGGCGAAGCCCACACCGCCGGGGAGAGCGCGAGCGTCGCCGTCCTCGACCGCTGTGCGCGAATCTACCGCGCGATCGCCGAGCGACCGTTCGCCTGACCGCTCGTCGGTCGTTCGAGTCGACCGGGTGCGCTCGATCGCTCAGGGCGTCTCGGGCGTCGCCTCCGGCGAGCGCCCGCGGGCGAGGACGACGGGGGCGACGTGGAGGGCGGCGGCGACGCCGAGCATCGCGAGACTCATCGCGAGGAGGAACGGCTCCGTGCGGTGGACGCCGAGCCAGAGGAGCGCGGCGAGGAAGTAGCCGTGCGTGAGGAACACCGCGAGCGACGGGAGCGTCGCGGGCTGGCGGAGCGACGCGTTCGAGCGCGCGACGGCGATACCAGCGGCGACCATGCAGGACCCGAGGACGATCGCCTTCCGGAGCGTCGACTCGAGCGTCACGACGTCCCACGCGAACATCGCGACGTAGAGGAGCGCGGACGCGGCGACGAGCGTCACCGCGGCAGCCACTGCTCGGGCCCTGACCTCGTCCACCCCGTCGGACCACGCCGCGGTCGCTGCGCGACCGAGCGCGACGTCGTAGACGGCGACGAACAGGAAGCCGACCGCGAACCACCCGAAGAAGTTCCCGAGCGGCACGCCGAAGTACTCGCCGGCGGGCGTCCACGTCCAGAACCCGACGGGCTGGACGCGGATGGCGACGGCGTCGAGCGCGAGGTCGACGTGCAGCACGAACAGCGCGACGAACGCCGCGCGAGCAGGCGGGTCGATCTCCCAGCGGCGCGCGGTCTCGTAGCCCGCGTACAGGACGACGCTCCACCCGAGCCCGATCGCGAGCGGAATGCCGGCGACGTCGACGAACCGCGCGGCCGGGTACGTGTAGTCCTCGAACCCGAGGACGACGAGCTTCTCCAGCACGACCCCGTAGACGACGGCCGTTCCGAAGAACGGCAGGTCGCGAGTCCGGTACGCGTGCACGCCACAGAGACCCGCGACGACGACCGTCAGGAGCTCGAAGCTCGCGTACGGCGAGAGCATACCGGGAACCTCGCCGGAGTGGTTCATAAACCATCGGGTCGAAACTGCCTCCTGTAGCATACGGCGTCCGCCAGGACGCCGTTTCTGGAGTTGCAGTGGTGTCGCGGGTGGCGCTGGCGAGATCGTCGAGCGGTGGGCCGGTGAGAATCCATGCTTTCATGAGCAGGTAGCGGAAAGTATTGCGCGATGGATACGGACGCTTCTGTGGCGACGGAGACGCCGGCCGCGTACGAGGAGTTCCTCGAGACGGTCACGCGATACAAGAACCTCGGGTACGCGAGGGGAGTGCTGTCGTGGGACCAGGAGGTCATGATGCCCGAGGCGGGGACGCCGGCGCGGTCCCGGCAGACCGCCGCGCTGTCGGCCGTGAGTCACGAACTGCTGACGAGCGACGAGCTCGGCGAGCAGCTCGACGCGCTCGCGGACGCGGACCTGACCGACGAGCAGGCGGCGGTCGTCCGCGAGGTGTCCCGCGAGCGCGAGCGAGCGACGAGCGTCCCGACCGAGCTCGTCGAGGAGATCAGTCAGAAGACGAGCGAGGCGCACCCGACGTGGAAGGAGGCGAGGGCCGAGGACGACTTCTCGACGTTCGCGCCCGCGCTGGCGGAGCTCGTCGAACTGAAGCGCGAGTACGCGAATCACATCGCGCCCGAGAAGGACCCCTACGAGACGCTGTTCGAGGAGTACGAACCGTACCTCGGACTCGAGACGGCCGAGCGCGTACTCGACCGCCTCAAGGAGGAGCTCCCGCCGCTCGTCGACGCGGTCCGCGACAGCGACGCCGACCTGGCGGTCGATTCGTTCGACGACACCTACGACACCGACGACCAGATGGCGTTCGTGCGTGCGGTCCTGGACGAACTCGGCTACGACTGGGACCGCGGACGGCTCGACGAGGCCCCGCATCCGTTCTCGTCGGGCACGCAGTACGACGCGCGCGTCACGACGCGATTCGACGAGGAGGACCCGCTCGGCGCGACGTACTCGACGGTCCACGAGTTCGGGCACGCGTCGTACACGCAGGGACTCCCCGACGAGCACTACGGGACGCCGCTGGGCGAAGCCCGCGACCTGACCGTCCACGAGTCCCAGAGTCGCCTCTGGGAGAACCACGTCGGCCGCTCGAAGGCGTTCTGGCAGTACTTCCTCCCGGAACTCAAGGCGCACTTCGACGGGCTGGACGACGTCACCGTCGAGGACGCCTACGAGGCCGCGAACCAGGTGTACGAGGACAACCTCATTCGCGTCGAAGCGGACGAGCTCACGTACCACATGCACGTCGTGGTGCGCTTCGAGATCGAACGCGACCTGATCTCGGGCGACCTCGACGTCGAGGACGTCCCGGAGGCCTGGAACGACAAGTACGAACAGTACCTCGGGATTCGTCCGGAGACGGACGCCGAGGGCTGCCTGCAGGACATCCACTGGAGTCACGGGAGCTTCGGGTACTTCTCGACGTACTCCCTGGGGAGCGTCCTCGCCGCGCAGCTGTACGCCGCCGCCGAGGACGACCTCGACGACCTCGACGCGAAGCTCCGCGAGGGCGAGTTCGACCCCCTCATGGAGTGGCTGAACGAGCACGTCCACCGGCACGGGAAGCGCTACGAGACCGACGACCTCGTCGAACACGCGACCGGCGAACCCTACACGGCCGACTACTTCCTCGACTACGTCACCGAGAAGTACGAGGACCTGTACGACCTCGCGTAGGCCCGCTGCGCTCCCTGGCTTCGCACGGGAACGCTTCCGCTGGCAAGCGTCGCGGGTTGTTCGCACGTACACGTAGCCTTATCCGACCGGAGAGCACAGGGGAGTGACATGGCCGACGACGTCCTCATCTACGGATCTTACGGGTACACGGGCGAGTTGATAGCGAAGCAGGCGGCGGCGTCGAGCGACCTCGACCCGACCGTGGCCGGTCGGAACGCCGAGAAGGTTCGGTCGCAGGCGAGCCGATTGGGGCTGGAGGGCGCGGTGTTCTCGCTTTCGGGCGGCGACGACGTCGCGAGCGAGATCGGGGACTTCGACGTGGTCCTGAACTGCGCGGGCCCGTTCTCGCGGACGGCAGAGCCGATGGTGGACGCGTGCATCGAGACGGGCACGCACTACCTCGACATCACGGGCGAGTGGCAGGTCTTCGACGCGCTCGCGCAACGGAGCGAGGAAGCCGCGGACGCGGGCGTCATGCTCCTGCCGGGGACGGGATTCGACGTGGTGCCGTCGGACTGCCTGGCGGCGCACCTCGTCGACCGGCTGCCGGACGCCGAGTCGATCACGCTCGCGCTCGGCGGGATGGGCGGCCTGTCGCGGGGGACGGCGATGACGATGGTCGAGGGGTTCGGCGACGACGGCGTCGTCCGCGAGAACGGCGAGTTGAAGCGCGTCCCGCAGGCGTTCGACGACCGCGAGTTCGAGTTCTCGCACGGCACCCGGAGCGCGATGACGATCCCCTGGGGGGACGTGGTGACGGCCTACCACTCGACGGGCGTGGGGAACGTCCGCGTGTACTCGGAGACGCACCCGGACACGATCTCTCGCCTCCGGACGTTCCGCAAGCTCGCACCGCTCGTGCAGACGGGGCCGGTGCAGTCGCTCCTGAAGTGGCTCGTCGACCGCCGAATCGACGGCCCGGACGACGAGCAACTCCGCGAGGGTAGCGGCGAGATCTACGGCGAAGCCGAGAACGCAGCCGGCGAGCGCGTCGTCTCGCACCTCGAGACCCCGAACGCGTACGCGCTCACTCGCGACACCGCCCTGCTGTGCGTGCGTCGCGTCCTCGACGGCGACGCCCCCACCGGCTACCAGACGCCGTCGACCGCGTACGGGAAGGACCTCGTGCTCGAGGTCGACGGCGTCGAGCGAATCGACGACTGACTCCGCGAGCATACGGCGGCCTACTGCCCGCACCAGCATACGGCGTCCGCCAGGACGCCGTTTCCGCTCCTCCCTGACTCCACCAGCATACGGCGGCCTACTGCCCGCACGAGCATACGGCGGCCGCCAGGCCGCCGTTTCCACGCGCTAATTCTCCAAGCGTACGGCGGCCGCGGCGCCGGAGAAAGCTTTTGTCGTCGCCCGCATCAGAGTCGGGTATGAGCGGACGCGACGACGACGTGTTCGACGTCGACGACCTCCGGCGTTCGGTCGGTGGTGCGTGGCGGGCGGTCGGTGGCCAGCCGGTCGTGCTGGGGGTGGCGCTGGCGGTGGTCGCGACGGCGCTCGCGCTCGGAGTGGTGCCGCACGCGCTGGGTGCGGTGGGTGCGGATACCGTCGACACCGGCAGTGGCCCGAACCCGAACCCCGCGGAGTCCGGGGACGGAGCGCGCCAGCGCTACCAGAACTATCTGACGAACATCACGTTCCTGTTCGCGCCGATACTGCTCCCGGTCGTCGCGGTCGGCGTGGCGTTCGCCGGAGCGCTCCGCGCCCGCGGGTCGCGGCGCACTCGCGTCGGCGGCGTCGCCCTCGGTGCGTTCGTCGGCGTCGCGGTCGGGTTCGTCGCGTTCGTCGCCGTCGCCCACCTCGCGTACGGCCAGGCCGGAGAGGGCTACATCGTCGAGGAGTCCTCGGTGTCGCTCGCGTTCGGCGCGATCGCGGTGAACGCGCTCGCGCTCGCCGCGGTCACCGCCGTCGGGAGCGCGCTCGCGGGCGTCGCCGGGACGCTCGTCGAACCCGAACCGGGTAGCGCGGGCGTTCCGACGCGACCGGTCGACGAAGCGGTCGACGGCGACGAGACGGTAGGGAGCGACGAGGACGTCGTCGACGCGGCAAGCGAGACGGACGGCTCGACCGAACGCCCGGCCAACGTCGACGACGCCCCGGCGAACGATTCCCGTGACGTCGGCGGCCAGCACGGCTCGCACACGCCGACGTACGACCCCGACGGCCGGAACTGGGACGGCACCGGCGAGGACTCCTCCTGACCCGGGCTCGTTGCCCGCGCTTTCGCGTCGGTGTCGCATCCGCCACGTTCAAGCGACCGCCACGAGGAGATAGCGGCATGACACGCGAAGTCTGGCTGAAGGCCGACGACGAGGTCGGCGACTGGGACGCTCGACGGCGTCGCATCACCGCCGGTCTCGAGGCCGGCGTGGACTGGGTGGTGGTCGACGAGGCCGACGTCGGGCGCGTCCGCGAACTCGGCGAGGTGAACGTCGCGGCGTTCAGCGCGGACGGCGACAGCACGCTCGTCGACGACGCCGACGAATCCGGCGTCGACCGCATCGAGGACGCAGAGGGCGACGACGACGAGGAGGGCGGCGACGCGATCGACGTCGAGCCCGCGGACGCGTACCTCGTCGGGAAGGGCGGCGAGGGCGACGGGACGGTGTCGCTCCCGCCGGACCTCTCCGGGTCGGCGGACCTGTCGACGGTACGGCGCGGTGCCGCGGACGGCTCGTACGTCGAGATCCGCGGACAGGAGTACGAGGCGTTCGCGGAGGCGGCCGCGGACGCTGGCGAGTACACGATCGTCGTCGGCGAGGACTGGACGATCATCCCCCTGGAGAACCTCATCGCGCGCATCGGCGACGAGACGACGCTGGTCGCTGGCGTGACGACCGCGGAGGAGGCGCGGACGGCGTTCGAGACGCTGGAACTCGGCGCGGACGCGGTCCTCCTGGACTCGGACGACCCGGACGTCGTCCGGGAGACGGTCGCGGAACGGGACGCGACCGAGCGCGAGCAACTGGACCTGACGTGGGCAGAGGTAACGAGTATCGAACAGACCGGGAGTGCGGACCGCGTCTGCGTGGATACGGCGTCGCTGATGGACGACGACGAGGGGATGCTCGTCGGGTCGATGAGTCGCGGGCTCGTGTTCGTGCACGCGGAGACCGCGGAGTCGCCGTACGTCGCGAGCCGGCCGTTCCGCGTGAACGCGGGCGCGGTGCACGCGTACGTGCGGACGCCCGACGGCGGCACGAAGTACTTGAGCGAACTCGGGTCGGGCGACGAGGTCCAGCTCGTCGACGTCGACGGCGGGACCCGAGAGGCCGTCGTAGGCCGCGCGAAGATCGAGCGCCGGCCGATGTTCCGCGTGGAACTGGAGCGCGACGGCGACCGGTTCGAGACCCTCCTCCAGAACGCGGAGACGATCAAGGTCCAGACGCGCGAGGGCCGGACGGCGGTCACGGACCTCGAGCCCGGCGACGAGCTCCTCGTGTACTACGAGGACACCGCGCGGCACTTCGGCGAAGCAGTTGATGAACGGATAATAGAGAAGTAGTCGCTCTCACGGAGCGACGAACGCCGAGCCGGCGCGTCAGCGCCGGTGAGGGCGAGTGGCGCTACGCGCCTCGAGGAAGCGAGACGGCGAAGCCGTCGAGCACGTCGCTTCTACGGAGCGACGTACGCCGAGCCGGCGGTCGCTTATTCTGTCGTTGGTTCTTCGAACTCGTAGGTGCACCAGTGACAGAAGCCGTGCGTGGGGTCGATCTCGCGGCCGCATCGGGGGCAGGTGGGGCCGTCGGTGGGTTGCTGGTGGGTCTGGAGGGCCTGGACGTAGGCGTCCATCATGGCGGCGAACTGGACGACGGTGACGGCGATGGTGCCCCAGTCGGACATGCTTTCGGTGGCGCGCATGACGGACTCGAACGTGGGGTCGGCCACGTACGCGGATTCGGGGAGGAAGATGGCGAGCGTGGAGATGAACAGGCCGGCGAAGAGGAGGGCGCGCACCCAGCGGCGGAGGAGTGCCTGGCCGAGGCCTGGGAACAGCAGCGAGCAGATGCCGACGGCGACGGCGCGCACCCGAGTACCGAGCATGGGGCGGCGTTTTCTCGCCGGGGTCTTTACCGTTCGGTTTCGTCGGACGCCGCGTTCGGAGTGGACGTGTGGCGTCGACGTTCCTGGCAGCTAGGCTCACCGGAGGTCGTGGACGTTCCTGCCAGCTAGACTCACCGGAGGTCGTGGACGTTCCTGCCAGCTAGACTCACCGGAGGTCGTGGACGTTCCTGCCAGCTAGACTCACCGGAGGTCGGCGACGAGGCCGGCGAGCGTCGCGAGGTCGTACTGGCCGGGTGCGGTCGCGCGCTCCGGGTCGACGGGCGCGTACCCGATTTTCGACCCGTAGACGGGTGCGACGGCGCGCGTGTGCCGGCCGACCGCGCCCATCGCCATCGTCGCCACTGGTTCGTCCGCGAGCTCGCTCGTCACCGCGAGCACGTCCAGGGCGTCGCGCGTGGATTCGGCGGTCACCGCGAGCTTCGCCACGTCCGCGTGCTCGAGGCCGGTGGCGAGCGTCTCGCGCATCGCCGCTCGGGACGGCGTGCGCTCGAAGTCGTGACTCGACGCGATCACCGCGACGTCGTTCGCTCGTGCTTCCGCGAGCACGGTGTCGACGCCGGGCGATCCGGCGGCGAGGCTCGCGAGTTCGACGTCCACCGCCGCGACCGCGTCGACGCTCGCCGCCGCCGCGAGCGACTCCAGGCGATTCCGCGCTCGCGTCTCGTCGACCGCGTCCTGCTCGCTCGGCGGCACGTCCGGCGCCGCTTCGCCGCCCTCCCACGCCGCGCGGTTCGTCGCCACCACCGGCAGGTCGCCGTCGTACTCGGCGAGCGCCGTCACCGACGGCGACACCGCTCCCGCGTCCGCCGCCGCGTCCACCGCGTCCATGCGGTACTCGATCGCGTCCGCGTGCTCGCGCGCCACCGCCGACGCGGCGTCCGCGAGATCGTCGGTCGCCGCACACAGCACGAACGACTCGAAGTCCATGCCCGGCTATCCGTCGACAGCGCGGGAGAAAGTTCCGGTCGCGACGGCACTCGCGGCCGTCGTCCGCTGGAACCCTCGGTCGTGAAAACGGCGGCCTGCCAGCCGCCGGATGCTCGTGCGGTCAATCAGCTCGAAACGGCGGCCTGACGGCCGCCGTACGCTCGTGCAGCCGGTTTACGCTCGTGCAGTCAGGCGAGTCCGAGCGTGTCCTCGGCTTCGAGGAGCTCGTGGTAGCGGTTCCGGATGGTGACCTCGGAGATGTCGGCGACGTCGGATACGGCGGCCTGCGTCGTCTTCTCGTTGGTCAGGAGGCTCGCGGCGTAGACGGCGGCGGCGGCGAGGCCGACCGGCGACTTCCCGGAGTGAACGCCCTTCTCCTTGGCGGTCTTGAGGAGCGAGCGCGCGCGGTGCTCGGCCTCGTCGCTGAGTTCGAGACCGCTCGCGAACCGCGGCACGTAGCTCTCGGGGTCCGCGGGCGCGACCTGGAGGCCGAGTTCGCGGACGACGTAACGGTACGTGCGCGCGACCTCGTTCTTCTCGACGCGCGAGACGTCGCCGATCTCGTCGAGGCTGCGCGGGACGCCGGCCTGGCGCGCGGCGGCGTACACCGCGGAGGTCGCGACGCCCTCGATGCTGCGACCCGGGAGGAGGTCCTCGTCGAGCGCGCGCCGGTAGATGACGCTGGCGGTCTCGCGGACGTTGTCCGGGAGGCCGACCGCGCTCGCCATGCGGTCGATCTCGCCGAGCGCCTGCTTGAGGTTGCGTTCCTTGCTGTCGCGCGTGCGGAAGCGCTCGTTCCACTTGCGGAGGCGCTGCATCTTCTCGCGCTGGCGGGAGTCCAGCGAGTTGCCGTAGGCGTCCTTGTCCCGCCAGTCGATGTTCGTCGACAGCCCCTTGTCGTGCATCGTGTTCGTCGTGGGCGCGCCGACGCGGGACTTCTCGTTCTTCTCCTGGGCGTCGAACGCGCGCCACTCGGGGCCGCGGTCGACCTCGTCGGTGTCGACGACGAGTCCGCACATGTTGCAGACCGTCTCCTGACCCTCTGTGACGACGTCACCGTTGCACTCCGGGCAGGTGACCTGCTCGCCCTTCTCCGATTCCTCTTCCGTGCTCGCGACTCTCGTTCTGGTTCGTGTTCGTGCGTCTGTCATGGTTGGTGCGAAGGCGGGGGCTACCGGGGGAGCGGCCGAACGTGAGAACCCGGACGCCCGCAGTTCCGTAACACCTTGATGACGCACGCCACTACATAAGGGTTCCGGAATTTTCTTCCAGAACCGGAGTAATCGCCCGCTAGAGCGGTGCATGTGAACGAACGACAAAACATCTAAGTACCACCACGTGGTCGGCAGCCGTCGGCGAACTGCTCCGGAGGCACCCGAACGCCTCCACGGAGTCCCCGCGTCGACGGTCGAATACCGGGCGGCGCAGTGAGCAACGCCTATACCACCCTCGCCCCCAAAGCATCTCGTATGTTCGTCGGCGTCGGCTCGACCAATCCCGTGAAGCGTTCAGCCACCAAAGCCGCCATCGGCGAGATGCCGGGGCTGTCCGTCGACGCCGTCGACGTCGACAGCGGCGTCCCCGAGCAACCCCGCGGCCACGCTCAGACCGTCGAGGGTGCCATCTCGCGCGCTCGTCGAGCGTACGACGCCGGCGAGTTCGACCTCGGCGTCGGCATCGAAGGCGGGATCGCCGAGTTCGACGGTGTCGACGGCCGCTTCCTCGTCATGTGGGCGGCCGTCACCGACGGCGACCGCGTCGAGACCGCGAGCGGCCCCGCCCTTCGCCTCCCGGACGCGGTCGCCGAGCGCGTCGACGCCGGCGAGGAACTCGGCCCGGTCATGGACGACGCGTACGGTCGCGAGAGCGTCGCCACCCAGGAGGGCGCCGCCGGCATCCTCACCGGGAACGTCGTCTCGCGCACCGACGCGCTCGAGACCGCCGTCGCCGGTGCGCTCGGGCCGTTCGTCACCGACGCCTACTGACTCCTGGAGACCACGCGCCGTCGGCCGCGACTACTGTTTCGCGGGGTCGGACTCGGCGGGGTCGAGCTACTGTTTCGCGGGTTCGGACTCGGCGGGGTCGACCTCGTCCGCGCTCTCCGCGACCGCTTCCGTCAGCGAGACGTTCAGGACGAGCATCGACCCGAGGCCGCCGACGACCGTCACGACGTTCTTCACGAAGTGGTCGACGACCGCGACGGCGAGTGCCACCTCCGCACCGACGCTCGCTGGCGTCAGCGCGACGACGAGGAGCGTGAACGCGCCCTCGTAGAGCCCGACGCCACCGGGCGTGAGCGGGAGTACCTTCGCGAGGTTCCCGACGCTCACCGCGAAGAACGCGACCGCGAGCAGCCACGGGAGCGCGAGCACGTCGAACCCGCCGAACGCGCGCATCACGACCACCGCGGTGAGGACGTCCAGCGTCCAGATGACGACGCTCGACCCGGCGATCACCGAGAACGCCCGCCCGTCGCTCGCGACGCGCTGGATGTCCCCGACGAACTGCTCGAGGACGCCGGCGACGTAGCCGACGTAGGAGTCCGAGGAGATCGACTGGAGCGCCGCCTCGATGCGGTTCCCGTCCGTCCGCGCCGACGCGACGATGGCGACGACCGACCCGATCGCGAGGATGCCGACGACTGCCGCGAGGTAGACCGCGGTCTGTCCGCTCTGTCCGACGTCGCCGCTCGCGGCCTCGCCCGCGAGTGCCGCCTGGAGGTCCGCCGCGTTCCCCGTCGCGACGAGCGCAATCAGGACCGACCCCGCGAGCATCGTGATGGTGAGGAGGTCGAACACGCGCTCGACGGCGAGCGACGCGAACCCGGACGGATAGGGAATGCCGCGTCGGGCCTTGACGACGTACGCGCGGACCGCGTCGCCGGCGCGCGCGGGGAACACGAGGTTCCCGGTCTGGGAGATGAATATCGCGCCCGTGAGGAACCCGACGTCGCTGTCGTACCCGATCTCCGAGAGGATGTCGCGGTAGCGGACGCCACGCAGCGGCCAGGACAGCAGGTAGACGACCGCCGACGCCGCGACGAGCGCCGGGTCGGCGCCCGCCATCTTGTCGAGCACCTCTCCAGGGTCGAGGTACAGCGGCATCAGTCCGATAGCGACGAGCGTCAGGAGCGTCCCGGCGACGATGCCGACGCGGCGGTTCACGCGCGGCGACACCGACAGCTCCCACCAGGTCCGGACGATCTGGCTCCCCATCCCGAACACGTCCCGGACGAGGTCGACCTTCGTGTCGCCCTTGGGCTCCCAGTCGACGGGGAACTCCTTGACGCGCATGCCGCGACGCTGGGCCTTCACGAGGACCTCGGTGTCCCAGAACCAGTGCTGGTCCTGCACGACCGGCATCAGTTCCAGGAGGGCGGCCCTGTCGAACGCCTTGAACCCGCACTGGTGGTCCTGGAGGTCGGAGCGGAGGAACAGTCGCGTCAGGCCGTTGAAGACGCGACTCGGGACGCCGCGCTTGGCGGGACGGTCGGCTTCGCGGCCCGCGATCCACCGGGAGCCGGTCGCGACGTCGTATCCCTCCGTGCGGACGGACTCGACGAGTTCCTCCAGGTGACGCATGTCGGTCGCCATGTCCGTGTCGAAGTACACGAGCGTCTCGCCCGCCGACGCCTCGAACGCGCGCTCGAGCGCGCCGCCGCGACCGAGTCGCTCGTCGGCGTGGAAGTGCCGGACGCGGTCGTCGGCCGCCGCCATCTCGTCGGCGATCTCCGGCGTCTCGTCCTCGCAGCCGTCCTCGGCGACGATCACCTCGAACGCGTCGGGCGGGAGGAACGCGGCGAGCGCGTCGAGGGTCGTCTCCACCGTGGTCCTGATGGTGGCCGCCTCGTTGTACGCGGGGAGGACGACACTCACCTCGACGAACTCGCGACTCATTGGGTCGGACTGCGTCATCCGCCGGTAAGAAGTTTCTGAACCGTTCTGGAAGCGACGGACGGAAGCGACTCCCTGCGTTCGAGGGACCAGACGGTACGTTCGCGTTAACCGGCCGTACCAACGGTGGACAGCCAGGGGGACCCAGGCACCATCTGTCGTCGGAGAACCGCAAGCAAGCGGCGGATTAACCACCCGTACCAAACCCCCTAAGGGAGCCGCTCCCGTCGTCTCGTGTATGAGCACGAGTGCCGCGGCGACGACGGACCTCTCCGAGAAGCAGCGACGCATCCTCGAGTACCTCCGGGGCGAGGCCGACGCGAAGACGTACTTCAAGTCCCGCCTCATCGGGCAGGACCTCGACATGACCGCGAAGGAGGTCGGGACGAACATGACGGCCATCGCGGCCGGCGACTTCGAGGTCGACGTCGAGAAGTGGGGCTACTCGTCTTCGACGACCTGGAAGGTGACCACGTAGGCCGAACCGCGAACTCGTCGACTCCCGCCGCCTGTCATCCACCACGCCCCAGTCGGGCCCCGACACCCCGACCCGGACCGGACCCCAGCGAGGGCCACGCTTTTCGCGGTCCGTTTCGCTCCGTCGCACCGTGTACCCCCGCGTTCGGTATCGAGGACCGACACTCACCGAACGGTTTATGATGAACGTTGATTAAGGACTAGGCGTCATGACCGCGACACTCAACGTCTACCTCAGGGCGTACACGCCGATCTCGAAGTCCCAGGACGAGGTCGTCGCCGCGGCACGCACGCTCGACGCCACCGACCGCGTCGACGACTGCGAGTTCACCGAATGGCCCGCGACCGTCTCCCTCGACCGCGACGTCGAAGCCGTCGACGTCTACGAGACCGTCACCGCGTGGGGCGACGCGAACGACGTCGACGTCAGCACCCCGTTCCGGCTCCACACCCGGACCAACCCGATGACGGACGACAGAGAGAGCGTCCTCCACACGCCAGTCGTCTACCTCACGCTCGAATACGACGGCGACCTCGCCGGCGTCGCCCCCTGCACGCTTCCCGACGGCACGCACGTCACCGCGAAGGCGTTCCTCGACGCCCTCCAGGACGAACGCGACCCGTACCGCGCACTGGCCACCGGCGCACTCGTCGCCTGACCACGCCAGGGAGCACGGTCACGCCAGCCCTCTTTCTTCGCCGTGCGCTGACCGCATCATAACGATCGAATCGAACCGATTCTCCCAGAACCAGCCAGCTACGCGTCGAACGTCACGAGGTCCGCCGCCTCGCGCGAGAGCGCGACCGCGCGCTCGTCGAAGCTGTCCGCGTAACCGACGACGAGCAGCAACACCGTCTCCGGCGCCGCCACCGCGTACCCGTCCTCGCGCGACAGCAACCCCGCGGCCTCCAGTTCGCCCGCGTACTTGCTCACCGTCGGCCGCGACACGCCCAGTTCGGTGGCCAGGTCCGACGGCGTCGCCGACGAGTCTCGCAGGAGCGTCACGAGCATCCCGCGCGGCGTCTCCCGACGCAGGTAGCCGAGCGCGCGCATCTCGAACTCCGAGAACTCCCCGGCCGGATACAGGCGCTTGTAGTCGCCGTCCCGGTACACCGACACCCGCCCCTCCTCGACGAGCTGCCGGACGTGATGCTGGGTCTCGCCCGTCCCGAGCTGGAGGTCGTCGCGCACCTTCGAGAAGTGCGCGCCCGGCGTCGTCGACAGGTACCCCGTGATGGCGTCGCGGACGTCGCTCTCGCTCGCGTCCGCCCTCGAATCGGCGTCCGAGAACGTCGCGAGCGGGCTCGCCGCGCCGAGCGCAGCGAACCGCCGGAGCGTCGCTCGCTTCTGTTCGTCGACGCCGTCCTGTTCGGTCATCTATCAAATACGCGTTGCACGCGGAGAAATAAAACCGCTTCGCCTGTCGCGCTCAGTTCGACTGGGACTCCTCGCCGTCCATCTCGTCGGTCGCGGGATTGAACTCGTCCTCCATCTCCGCGATGACGTCGTCCGGGTCCTGGATGTCCGCGGGGTCCTCGCCCTCCTTGATCGCCTGCGCTTGCTCCTCCATGGCCTCGACGTCGGGCTCGCTCTCCTCCTCGATCTGACCGAGGATCTCGTCGATGTCGTCGAGCCCGAGGATCTCGCGGGTCTCCTCGTCGAAGTCCTTCGTCTCCAGTTCGCCGTCGCCGGTCTTCACGTCGCTCCCCGTGAGGTGCTTCCCGTACCGGCCGAGCATGCTCGAGAGCTCCTGGGGGAGGATGAACGTCGTCGACTCGCTCTGCCCGATGTTCTCCAGGCTCTCGAGGCCCTTGTCGATGATGGCGCGCTCGCCCATCGCCTCCGCGGACTTCGCGCGGAGCACGGTCGAGATTGCGTCACCCTGCGCCTCGAGGATCTGGCTCTGCTTCTCACCCTGCGCGCGGATGATGTTGGACTGCTTCTCACCCTGCGCTTCCTCGATCGCGGAGCGCCGTTCACCCTGCGCTTCGAGGATCATCGCACGCCGCCGGCGCTCGGCGGACGTTTGCTGCTCCATCGCCTGCTGGACGTCCTTCGAGGGGTTGACCTCGCGGACCTCGACGGACTCGACGCGAACCCCCCACTCGTCGGTGGGTTCGTCGAGCTCCTTGCGGATGCGCGCGTTGATCTCCTGGCGCTTGTTGAGCGTGTCGTCGAGCTCCATGTCGCCGATGACGGCCCGTAGCGTGGTCTGTGCGAGGTTCGAGACGGCGCGCTTGTAGTCGTCGACCTCGAGGAACGCCTTCTTGGCGTCCATGACCTTGATGTAGACGACGGCGTCGGCGGTCACGGGCGAGTTGTCGCGCGTGATCGCTTCCTGGCGCGGGACGTCGAGCGTCTCCGTGCGCATGTCGAACGTGTACGTCTTCGACACGAACGGCGTCACGAAGTTCACGCCCGGGTCCAGGAGCTTCTGGTACTTCCCAAACCGGGTGTACGCTCGCTTCTCGTACGCGTTGACTATCTGGACGGAACTGGCGAGAGCGGCGATCGCGAGGACCAACACGATGACGACGAGCAGCAGCACTATCGTGCCGCCGGCACCCTGCAGTGGTAGCAATACCATAGTTCGACCTTTGATGGACGACTAAAAAGCCTTCTTGTTTCTCTACTAACTAAACGGAACTGATACCAATCAGGCCCGTTCCGTCTCGGTCTCCTCTTCGCCGTCCTCCGACCGCGCCTCCTCATCGTTCGCGGCCGTCTCACCCGCTCTTGTGGACGAGTCGCTCGAGGACGCCCTCGACCTCGTCGTCGCCGTGTCGTCCGAATCGCCCTCGTCCGTGCTCGCAGTCGAATCGTCCGCGGTCCTGCCGCGCGCGAGTTCCCGGTCGATGCTGTCCTCGCGGATCCTGTCCAGGGACGCGACCGTCAGGACGTTCCCGCCACCGGGGTCCGTGACGATGACCTCCTCGCCCTCCTCGATGTCGCCGTGCTCGGAGCGCGCGCGATAGTTCGGATCGAAGCCACCACCCTTCTGGAGTCGGACCGCACCGCCGCGGGACGTGATGGTCTCCGTGACCACCGCCGTCACCCCGGACAGGTCGTCCGAGTCGGTCGTCTGCCCGCGGTCCGGGCCGTTGTACAGGTCCATCTCGCGGAACGCGAAGTACGCGAACACGCCGAACACGACGGTCATGAGCGCCAGCGCGACGACCGACGAGAACGCTCCCCCGAGCAGGATGCCGACGACTCCGGAGAGGAACAGCGCGACGCCGACGACGACGAACTGCGCACCGGGAATCACCGCCTCCGCGAGCATCAACGCAGTCCCCGCGAGGACCAGCAATAGCGGCAATCCCACGCCGAGAGGGTCGACCATGCGCGACGCTTGGTGGGCGGTCCGATTAAACCTTGTGCGGCGACGCGAACGAGAATCCGGCGCGACGTCAGACGCTCAGCACGAGGAACGCGACGAGGCCGACGGTCGCGAGGACGCCGAGCACGACGAACGCGGCGTTCTCCGCGTCGATCGACTGGGGCGTCACCGGGTCGTCGCCCGACGGATACTCGGGCTCGTCGTCCTCTGCGAGTTCGGCGAGGTCGCGCTCGACGGTCTCGCGGACGTCGTCGTCGACCGATTCGGTCCCGGAGCCGGTGTCGTCGCGCCCGACGCCCCACTCGAAGCCGTCTTCGCGAACGTCGTCTGCGCCGTCCGCGTCGTCCACGGACGTGTCCTCGTTCATGCACCGTGATAGCGGACGCAACGTGAAAAACCGCCGGGTCCGCGCCGTCGCAGCATTCGAATCGAACGCGCCGCCGGCGTCGGGGTGGCGTCGAACCGTCCCGGCAGACCGGGTCGGCGTCGGAGTGGCGTCGCACGGTCACGACCGACCGGGTCGGCGTCGGGCGCGCCGTCAGTACTCGGCGCGCTCGGTTCCGGGCCGACGGATCTCGCCCTCGTAGACGACGCCGCGTTCCGCGTCCAGCGTCACGACCTCGCCCGCTCGGCCGCCGACGACGTCCGCGCCGCTCACCATCGGGATGCCGACCTCGCGCGCGACCAGCGCGGGGTAGCCCGTCATCCCCGACCGGGCGTCGACGATGCCGCCGATCCGGGAGACGTCGCCGTGGAACTCGTCGTCGAAGTCCGCGTCGAGCGCGACGATCGCGCCCGCCGGGAGGTCAGTGATGTCGCCGTCGGGAACGTGATGGAGCGGTCCCGAGACGTATCCCGAGACGACGCCGCGCCCGGCGGCGAGCGTCTCCGCGGCGATGTGGACCTTCAGCATGTTCGTCGTCCCGGCTCCCTCGAGGTCGGTCATCATCCCCGAGAGGACGACGACGGTGTCGCCGCTCTCCGCGACGTCGGCGTCGAGCGCGGCCTGCACCGCGTGCTCGATGACGTCGTCAGCGCCCGAGACGCCGAGCGGCGCGTACTGCGCGTTCACGCCCCACGAGAGTGCGAGCTGGCGGCGCACGCGGTCCGCGTTCGTCGCCGCGACGATCGGGACGTTCGGTCGGTACTTCGCGGTCTTCAGCGCCGTGTAGCCGGACTCGGTCCCGGCGACGATCGCGCTCGCCCCGAGGTCGCGAGCGAGGTAGCGCGCGGACCGCGCCAGCGCGTCCGTCCGGGAGTCGTCCGCGCCCGGGACGCGGCGCTCGTTCGCCTCGTCGTACTCCTGGTCGCCCTCGACCTGGCTGACGATGCGGTCCATCGCCTTCACGACCTCGACGGGGTGGTCGCCGATTGCGGTCTCCCCGGAGAGCATCACGGCGTCCGTGCCGTCGAGGACTGCGTTCGCGACGTCGCTCGCCTCCGCGCGCGTCGGCCGGCGCTCGTGGACCATCGAGTCCAGCATCTCCGTCGCCGTGATGACGGGCGTCCCCGTCTGCTGGCAGCGACGGATGATGCGCTTCTGGATCATCGGCACCTGCTCCATCGGGAGCTCGACGCCGAGGTCGCCGCGCGCGACCATGACGCCGTAGGCGGCGTCGATGATCTCCTCCAGGTTCTCGACCGCGCCGGCGCGCTCGATCTTCGCCACGACGGGGACGTCCGCGCCGAGGTCCTCGAGGACCTCCGAGACCTCGAAGACGTCCGCGGCGTCGCGGACGAACGACGCCGCGACGAAGTCCACGTCGTGCTCGGCGGCGAGTTCCAGGTCGCGGCGGTCCGACTCGGTGACGACCTCGAGGTCGAGGTCGACGCCGGGCGTGTTCACGCCCTTGCGACTGGCGAGTTCGCCGCCGTCGTCGACGCGAGCGTGGACGCCGTCGTCGTCGACGCGTTCGACAGTGGTCTCGATGCGGCCGTCGTCGAGCAGGACCTTGTCGCCGGGTCCGACGCCCGCGATGTCGCAGGACAGCCCGACGACTTCCGGCGTGGCGGTGTCGCCCGCGACGAACGTGACGGTGCTCCCCGTCTCGACGTGGATGGGTTCGTCGAGCGGCGCCGTCCTGACCTCGGGGCCCTGCATGTCGACCATCGTGGCGAGCGGGAACTCCGTCTCCTCGTCGACCGACCGGACCGTCTCGACGATGCTCGCGCGACTCTCCAGCGTACCGTGACTGGAGTTGACGCGCGCGACCGACATGCCGGCGTCGGCGAGGTCGCGTATCGTCCTGCGGTCGCTCGAGGCGGGACCGAGCGTGCAGACGATCTTGGCTCTTCGCATGCCAGTCGTTACACTGCCGCCGTCCAAAAGCCTTCTCGGTTGACTCGTCTCCGAGTACTCACGTTGCCGTCCGCGATATCGCAGTCGGCACCCGCTCCCGTCGCCGTCTCGCCGACGCCCGCCTGACGCCGTCTCAGTGCGCGTCCAGCGGATCCTCGACGTCACCGGTCACGGACTCGAGGAGGTCCGTCACCGTGACCAGACCGACGACCTCGCCGTCCTCGAACACGAGCGCCAGCTCCTGGCCCTCCGCCTGGAACTGGTCGATCGCGTCGCTGACGTCCACGTCCGGCGAGAGCGTCATCGGTGGCGCCGCGAGCGATTCGAGGTCCACGTCCCCGCCATCGAACGCCCCAGGATGCTCGGCGAACGCCGGCAGGTAGACGATCCCCTCGAACTCGGTGAGGTCCTCGCCGACGAGCGGGTACCGCGTCTGGGGCTGCTCGGCCATCCGCCGCCGGTTCTCCTCGGCGTCGACGGCCGTCGACAGCGCGACGACGTCGTCGGCGGGCACCATCACGTCCCGGACCGGCTGCTCGCCTATCGCGAGCGCGTTCATCACCTCCTCCTGGCGTTCCTCGGACAGGTCGCCCTCGTCGAGCACCGACCCGAGTCGGTTCCGGAGGTCCGCGCGGGACTCGATCACGTCCTCCTCCGTCTCCAGCCACGCGCCCGTCATCTCGACGCCGAACAGCTTCAGCGTCAGCTTCGCCACGTAGTCGCCGAGCGCGATGATCGGCGAGATCGCGCGATGGAACCAGTACAGCGGCGTCGCGCCGTACCGGCAGACGAACCGCGAGCGCTCGACGCCGAGGTACGTCGGCGTCTGCTCGCCGTGCGTGAGGTGCACGAGGTTGATGATGAGGAACGCGATCACCGCGCCGGCGCCGACGGACGCGAACGCCGTGTTCGCAAACACCGGCTCGAAGATCGCCGCGAGCGCCGGCTCGGCGACGATCCCCACCGCGATGCTCGACGCCGTGATCCCGACCTGGCACGTCGTCAGGTAGAGCTCTAGTTCCTGCGTCATCTCCCACGCGCGCTCGAGCGCCCCGCCGGCGCCGTCGCCGACGAACTCGCGCTCGGAGAACTGGCGAGCGCGCGTCAACGCGAACTCGATCGCGACGAAGAACCCGTTCGCGAGGATCAGTCCCACCCCAGCGAGCAGACGCACCGCTACCTCGACTGTGTTCATCACATCAGGACCGTCGAACCACCTGGTACTTGAAAGTAAGTACAAGAGGACTAGTACCGGACCGCCGCGAGAACGCCACCCCGACATGCCCGGCGTCCGCGACGCCGTCCGTTCGAATCGAGCCGGGAAATCAGGCTAGCGGACCTTCGTGCCCGGCTCCGAGTCGCCGTGCGTCGTCAGGAGGTCGGCGTCCTCGCCCGCGGCGAGCACCATCCCGTTGGACTCCACGCCGAACAGCTCGTTCTGCTCCATGTTCGCCACGACGACGACCTTCGTCCCCGGGAGGTCGTCGAGGTCGTGGAGTTGCTTGATGCCTGCGACGACGGTCCGCGTCTCGGCGCCGAGGTCGACGTCGAGTTTCGCGAGCTTGTCCGCGCCCTCAATTGGCTCGGCGGCCTCGACGCGGCCGACGCGGAGGTCCATCGCCTGGAACTCGTCGAAACTGATGCGGTCCTCGCTGAGAGGTTCGACGTCCGTCATGCTCGCATCTTCGCTCGCCGTCGAGTCGTCGCTTTCGGTCTCGGCCGCGTCCGCGTCGCCGTCGTCCGCGTCGCCGTCGTCCGCGTCCGCGTCGCCGTCGTCCGCGTCGTCTTCGGCGGCCGCGATCTTCTCCGCGAGCGCCGCCTCGAGTTCGTCGACGCGCTCGTCCTCGACCTGCTCGAACAGCTCGTCGGGCTCGCCGAACGCGCCCGGCGCCTCGGTCGCCGCCTCGAGCGTGACCTCGCTGGCGTCGACGTCCTCGCCGAGCTGCGCGAACGCGCGGTCGGCCTTCTCCGGCATGAACGGCTCGACGAGGACCGCGACGGCCTTCGCGACCTGCACGCAGTCCCGGATCACCTGCGCTTGCTCCGCACCGCCGTCCTCGAGCTTCCAAGGCTCGTGGCCCTGGATGTACTCGTTCCCGAAGCGCGCGAGCCGCACGCCCGCCTCGCTCCCCTCGCGGAGGTCGTACTCGTTGACCGCGTCCCGGAACTCGTCGATTGCCGCCTCGATTCGCTCGGCGACGTCCTCGCTCACGTCGACCTCGGGGGTTCCGTCGAAGTTCCGCGCCGCGAACAGCAGGCTCCGGTAGAAGAAGTTCCCGACGGTCCCGACGAGTTCGCCGTTCACGCGCTCGGCGAACCGCTCCCAGGAGAAGTCGAGGTCCTGCTGGAACCCGCCCATCGTCGTCAGGTAGTACCGCAGCAGGTCCGGGTGGAACCCCTCGTCGAGGTACTCCTGCGCCCAGATCGCACGATTCCGGCTGGTGGAGAGGCCCTTCCCGTTGATCGTCACGAACCCGGTCGCACAGACGGCGCGCGGGGCTGTGTAGCCGGCGACGTGCAGCATCGCGGGCCAGAAGATCGTGTGGTGCTGGATGATGTCCCGTCCGATGACGTGGATTATCTCGCCGTTTCGACTCCCAGCCGCATCCGCGTCGGTCGCGTCGGTCGCGCCGGGCGCACCCGCGGCGGCGTCGACCTCGCCGTCGCCGTCCGTCGCCTGCGGCTTCCAGACCGCCTCCCAGTCGTAGGTTTCCGCGCCGACGCGTTCGCTGTACTGCTTCGTCGACGAGACGTACTCGATCGGCGCGTCCACCCACACGTACAGCACGAGGTCGTCCTCCGCGCCGGGGTAGTCGATTCCCCAGTCCATGTCTCGCGTGATGCACCAGTCCTGGAGGCCGCTCTCGATCCACTCCCGGGGCTGGTTCCGGGCGTTGCTCGTCCCCTCCAGGCCGTCGAGGAACTCCGTGAGGTAGTCGCTGAGGTCGCTCACCGCGAAGAACTTGTGCTCGCGGTCGCGGTACTCCGCGCTGTTGCCCGTTATCGTACTCACGGGGTCCTCGATCTCGCCCGGTTCGAGGTGACGGCCGCAGCCCTCGTCGCACTCGTCGCCACGTGCAGTCTCCCCACAGTACGGGCACGTCCCGCGAACGTAACGGTCGGGGAGCGGCTGGTCCTCCTCGGGGTCCCACGCCACCTTGATCTCCTTCTCGTACACGTACCCCTCGTCTTCGAGCGTCGAGACGATCTCCCGGGTCAGCTCGATGTTCGTCTCGTCGTGCGTGTGCCCGTAGTTGTCGAACTCGACGTTGAACTTCGGGAACGTCGCCTCGTACTGCTCGTGGTACGCCATCGCGAACGTCTCCGGGTCGACGCCGTCCTGTTCCGCGCCGACCGCGATCGGCGTGCCGTGCATGTCCGACCCGCTGACGAACGCCGTCTGCTGGCCGAGTTTTCGAAGTGCGCGGCTGTACGCGTCGCCTGCCGTGTACGACCGCAGGTGACCGACGTGGAGGTCGCCGTTCGCGTACGGCAACCCGCACGTCACCACCGCGGGCTCGTCGGTCGGGTACTCGTCGCTGCTCATGGCTATTCCTCCGGTCGGTGCGGGCCTAAAACCCGCCGGTTCGTGCCCGATACCGAGCGTGCTCGTCGGGACCGTACTGGTCGCTCGTCGAGACCGTACTGGTGGGTGGTCCGCGCGAGCGATGCGAGAGCACGACGGAACGGCGTTCGCGGCCCCGTCAGATGATCGCGAGCACCGCCTCCGCGCCCGCCGCCCAGAGCACCAGGCGGCCGACGCTGCCCGCGAACGTCGCGAGCGCGAACTTCACGTAGTCCTCCTCGAGCACCGAGAACGCGTAGATCGAGAGGGTGTCCGGGAACCCGGGAACGCAGAGCGCCAGTGCGAGCCCGACGTAGCCGTACTTGCGTGCGATTTCGACGGTCTGTTTCTCGCTCCACTCGACGACGTCGAACCGCGACCGGCGGAGGAACGAGATGACGGGGCCGGACTCCTTGGCTTCCTGTCCGAGGTGGAACGCGAACACGCTCCCGGCGGCCTTCCCCGCGCCACTCACGAGGACGATGATGCCGAGTTCCATCCACGCCGGCAACCCGACGTTGATCGGGGCGAGCAATACGACCTCGCTCGGGAGCGGGAGGACGAACGCGATGAGGAACGAGTAGAGGGCGACGATGCCGAGACCCACCCAGCCGGTCGCGGTCCGCACCAGCCCCTCCAGCCACTTGAACTCCCACCAGGGGCCGTCCGTGCACTCGGGTCTCGCCGGGACGGTCGTCGTCCCGTTCGTCGAAGCGGTCTCGTTCGGCGTCGCACACTGCGTCGTCGTGGTCGCCTCCTGGGAGAGCAATGTCGCGGCAGCGTCGACGTCGACGCCGCCGACCGGGGGGGCACTCGCCTGGAGGGCAGCGGCGGCGTCGAAGAGGGCGTCGACGCCAGCGGGCGCGAGTGCGAGGGCGGCATCTACCACGGTTTGCTCGACCGTGACGCGGCACGAAACCTAAGCCTTGTCTTCTGCACTCGCGACGCGACCGCTCGCCGTCTCGTGGACGCACAGGTCGCGAGAAGCACCGGTCACAGACCGCCGCGCGCGACCGTCGCAGTCACCGACCGCCGCGCGCGACCGTCGCAGTCACCGACTCGACGTCCGCGACGAACGACTCCAGCATCTCCCGCGTGACGTGGGGCATGCAGACGACGCGGAGTTCGCCGTCGCTCGTCCGCGAGAGCCGCCACTCGCGCTCGCGGAGCGCCTCGAACGCCTCGTCGGTGACGCTCGCCGCGACCAGCGGGAGCTCCGGGTCGACGACGTTCAGGCCGGCGGCTGCGAGCGCGTCCGCGAGCCACTCGGCGTTCGCCTGCGCGCGTTGGGACGCCTCCCGATAGCCGTCCGGCCAGAGCGCCCGCAAGGCCGCGTGCGCGCTCGCCACGCCAGCGCCCGACCGCGTCCCCGTGAGCGTCGCCTGCGACGCCGACTCGAGGTACGGCGTATCCACCGCGAGCGCGTCGAACAGCTCGGCGTCGCGCGCGAGCAGCCCGCCGGCCGGGATGGCGGCCTGCCCCATCTTGTGCGGGTCGATCGTCATCGTATCGATGGATGCGTCCGCGAAACTCCAGTCGTGGTCCGTGAACGGCAGCACGAACCCGCCCCAGGCCGCGTCGACGTGCACGAGCGCGCCGTACTCGTGCCCGACCGCCGCCAGCTCCGGGATCGGGTCGACGCGCCCGTACTCCGTCGACCCCGCGACGCCGACGACCAGCACCGTATCCTCGTCGCAGAACCGCTCGACGGCCCCGACGTCCGCCGTGTAATCGTCCTCCAGCGACGTGACGCGAAGTTCCACGCCGAGCACGTCCGCCGCCTTCTTGAACGAGAAGTGCGCGCTCTCGGGCACGACGACGTTCGGCGTCTGCGTCACCGCGCGGTTCCGCGCCATCCGCACCGCCTGGATGTTCGCCTCCGTCCCACCGGAGGCGACGTACCCCGACGGGTCGGCGACGCCAACCACGTCACCGAGCATCTCGACGACCTCGGTCTCGAGGTCGGCGACGGACTGGTACGTCGCGGGGTCGCCCGGGTTCGTCGCGAGAAATCGCTCCGCGGCCTCGCGAGCCGCCGGGTGCGGTTCCGTGCACATCGAGGAGAGCACCCGGTCGAAGTCCTGCGGTTGGCCGCGCATACAGACACGTTCGTCGTCCACAGTTTATCAGTTTTGTTTCGAGAAGTCACTGCGGCGAGACCGGCCGCGAGCGGTGCGGACGCACTCGGTACACCGATTGGACGGGGCCCCGGTCAGGCGACTGGTGCGCCCGCCACACCGACGCCGTCCGCCGACCCGACCACGCCGACCTCGGTGACGGGCGCGAGCGACCCGACGCTCCCGTTCGTCGTCGGACCGACTTCCGTCCGTACGACGACCTCGCCCTGGTCGCCGTACATCGCGAGGTTCACGGACCCGCCGATGCCACCGTCGAACGCCGGCGGCGACCCGAACGTGACGTTCAGGTCGCGGCCGCCGGCCGAAGCGACGTAGATCGTCTCGCCGGCTTCGAACGCCTCCGGAAGTCGCGTGAACGCGACGCCCTGGCCCTCGGTCGGCGTGAGGACGAGTTGCGTCCCTGCCGCGACGGTGTCACCGCCCTCGTGCGTGATCGCCAGGACGCTCCCGTTGTACTCGTAGGAGAAGTCCACGGTCGTCGCCTCCTCGCGGATCGTCCCGACCCACGACGGCGTGGCGACGTCCACGCCACCGACCTCCGCGAGACGGAACTCGAACGACGACGTCGCGTTCCCGTACTGTGCCTCCTGGGTCGCGTTCACGGAGAGTTCGTGGATGCGCCCGTTCGGCGACACGACGAACCGGCCGTCGTAGGACGTGATCGCCTGCGCGCCCCGGACGTCCGACGCGTTCCGGGCGACGTACTCGATGCGCGTCTCGCCGTCGACCTGGAACGTGCGGTTCACCGCGAAGTCGCCGAGGCGAACGTACTGGACGAGTTGCTGCGAGTAGTTCAGCGACGACGCGCTATCGTCGATGCGGTAGTCGCTGTAGACCGTTCGAGTGGCGTTCGAACTCTCGGTGAGTACCCACGTGTCGTTGACGAACGCGCGCGTCGTCGAGTTGCCCTGCGCCGTCTTCGTCTCGTACTCGTAGACCGTGTTCCCGTTCGCACCGACGCGCTGCACGCCGTTGCGTTCCATCGAGAGGATGCCAGTGGAGTTCTGGAACGTCTCCACGCGGTAGCTCGTCCCCGAGAGCGAGCCGTGGTGTGCGGCGAGCAGTTTCGTGCCGTTGACGCCGTCGGCGGTCATCCACGACGGCGTGTCGACGTCGTCGAATCCGGTGTCGGCGCCGCCGTCCGTGGTGCCGTTCGTACCGGGGTCGGTCGTGTCACCGTCGGTCGTCGCCGTCGTCGCCGTCGTCTGCCCGCCGTTGCAGCCAGCGAGTGCGAGCATCGCCGCGACGGCCACGACGAGGAGGGCTCTCCCTGTATCCATGTATGGACTGGTCCCGGCCGGGCGTAAGTATCTCTTGGTTCGGCGAACGAACGGGCCACGTGTGCAAGTGGCGTGACGACAGCTCCGGCGGCCGTGGTCGCGTCAGCGGACGTCGTCGAGGAGGAGCTTCTGCTCGACGCGCTTGACCTCGTGCTGGACGTCCCGGACCGCGTCGATGTTCGCGGAGATACTGGACACGCCCTCGTTCACGAGGTACCGCACCATCTCGGGCTTCGAACCGGCTTGCCCGCAGATCGACGTGTCGACGTCGTGCTCGCGGCACGTCTCGATCGTCCGCCCGATGAGCTCCAGGACCGCCGGGTGGAGTTCGTCGAAGCGATTGGCGACCCGGCCGTTGTTCCGGTCGACCGCGAGCGTGTACTGGGTGAGGTCGTTCGTCCCGAAGCTCGCGAAGTCGATGCCGGCCGCCGCCATCTCCTCCACGCAGAGCGCGGAACTCGGCGTCTCGATCATCACGCCCCACGTGCGCTTCTCCGGGTCGATGCCGGCCTCCTCCATGAGCGCCTTCGCTCGAATCACGTCCTCGGCGTCGTTCACGAGCGGCAGCATCAGTTCGACGTTGTCGTACCCCATCGAGTACATGCGACGGAACGCCTCGAGTTCGTGCTTGAACGTCTCGGGCGCGTCCAGACTCCGCCGGATGCCGCGGTACCCCAGCATCGGGTTGTGCTCTTCGGGTTCGTCCTCGCCGCCCTGGAGCTGTCGGAACTCGTCGGTCGGGGCGTCTAGCGTCCGCACCCTGACGGGGCGCGGGTAGAACTCTTCGGCGACGCGCTGGATGCCGTCGATGATCTCGTCGACGTACGCGTCGACGCCGTGATCCGCGACGTACTTCTCCGGCGTCTTGTTCGTCGACATGATCATGTGCTCCATGCGGAGCAGCCCGACGCCGTCCGCGCCCGTCGCCGCCGCACGATCGCCGGCTTCGGGGATGGAGACGTTGACCTTCACTTCGGTCGCGGTCATCGGCTTCACGGGCGCCTGCGGGCGGACCTCCTCGACGGGTTCGCGCTCCTCGTCGGGGGTCTCGACCGCGCCCTCGCGGATCGTGCCCTTGTCGCCGTCGATCGTGATCGTCTGGCCGTCGGCGAGCGCGGTCGTGCCGTCGCCCGCGCCGACGACCGCTGGGACGCCGAGTTCCCGCGAGACGATGGCGGCGTGACTCGTCATCCCGCCCTCGTCCGTGACGATGCCCGCCGCGCGCTTCATCGCCGGCACCATGTCCGGCGTCGTCATCTCGGTGACGATGATGTCGCCCTCCTCGACCTTGTCGAGCTGGTCGAGCTTCTTCACGATCCGCGCCGCGCCACTAGCGATGCCGGGACTGGACCCGAGACCGGAGACGAGGACGTCGCCGCTCCCGCCGTCGGTCGTCGTGCTCGCCCCGTCGACTGCCGCCGTCTCGTTCGCGTCCTCGGCACCCACGTCGACCCCTGCGTCGACGCGCGTGTCGCCGGCGTCCTCGACGTCGTCCGCGATCGTCGTGATGGGGCGGGACTGCAGCATGTAGACCTCGTCGTCGACGATCGCCCACTCGACGTCCTGGGGCGTATCGTAGTGCGTCTCGACGGTCTCGCCGAGCTCCTGGAGCGCGCCGAGCTCCTCGTCGGTCAGGACGCGCCGCTCCCGGTCGCTCTCGGGGACCTCGCGTTCGACGGTCTCGCCGGTCTCGTCGTCCTTCTCCATCATCACCTTCTTGTCCGCGACCGTCACCTCCTCGACGGTCCCCGTCTGGCGGTCGAGGACGTAGTTGTCCGGCGACACGGACCCGGAGACGACCGCTTCGCCGAGCCCCCACGCGGACTCGACGATCATCTTCGGTTCGCCCGTCGAGGGGTGACTGGTGAACATCACGCCGGACTTCTCCGCGTCCACCATCTGCTGGACGACGACCGCGATGTTGACGTCGCTGTGCGCGAACCCCTGCTGTTTCCGGTAGTAGATCGCGCGTTGCGTGAACAGGCTCGCCCAGCACTCGCGAACGCGCTCCAGGAGGTCGTCCGCCCGGATGTTGAGGAACGTCTCCTGTTGTCCGGCGAAGGAGGCGTCGGGGAGGTCTTCGGCGGTCGCCGAGGAGCGCACGGCGACGAACTCCTCGCCGTCGCCGAGGTCCGCGTACGCGCCGAGGATCTCCTCGCGGAGTTCGTCGGGGAACGGCGAGTTCAGGATGAGCTCGCTCGCCCGCTCCTGGGCTTCGGCGAGCGCTTCGGTGTCGTCGACGTCGACGTCGACGGCCTCGAAGAGTTCGTCGGCGATGCCGGCCTCCTCGATGAACGTCCGGTAGGTGTCCGCGGACACGACGAACCCCGGCGGGACCGGGAGTCCGGCGGCGGTCAGTTCACCGAGGGAGGCCCCTTTTCCGCCGACGCGCTCGAGGTCGCTGGCTCTGATGTCGTCCAGCCACAGTACTGCCATCTGTGTGCGGTCGTGCGCCGGAAACAACCAAGAAGGTTCCGACACCAGCGAGTGTACGTTCACTCGCCCACGGATGAAAACCGCGGGCGAAAACGAAAGGGAGGCGGCTCCTGTGGTCGATTCGATGACATTCGCGGGGCCCCAGAGTTAATACGACCGCCGCGCGAGCGTGCCTGCATGGATGGCAAGCAGACCGTCAAGTACGTCGCGCTCTATCAGGTGCTCGCGACGCTCGCGACAGTGGTGGGACTCGGCATCGTCGGCCTTGGCGTCTCGATGGGGTTCGGCGAGACCATCGCGATCGTACTGAACGACGCCCCCCAGAACTGGGGCGACGCGATCGCGGCCGCGAACCCGACCGTATTCGGTATCCTCGCGGTCGTCGGCGTTCTCGTGTGGCAGGTCGGGAAGTCGCTCGCGCTCGTGTTCACGATAGGGAAGGTCGCCGAGGGCAGTGCCGGCACCGCCGGTGGCGCCGATGTGGACGCCGCAGCCGTGAAGCGCGAGGTCCTGAGCGACGTCGACGACCGCCTCTCCGGCATCGAGTCCGACGTGAAGCGCCACGAGAACCGGATCTCGCAAGCGTCGAGTGCATCGCCGAAGGGGTCGTCGCGCAGTGACGAGAGCGAGGACGACGCGTCGAACCGTCGGTCGCGGCGACGCGCGAGCGAGTCCGCGAGCGCCACCGGCGACGACGCCGACGCCTCGAGCGACGACGCCGAGTCGAACCGCCGGAGCAACCGGCGGTCCTCGCGGAGTTCGTCGGCGGACGCCCGGAGCGGCTCCGGGTCGAGTTCGAACGGGTCCGAGTGAGGTGCGAGCGGCGAGTCGAACGAACGCGGGTCAGGCCTCGACGATGTCGTCTTCTTCGTGCGCCGGAACGCGGAGCCGGCCGTCCATCGCGGTCGTCGACTGGCCGCCCACCGTGACGGTCTCGCCGCGGACGCGGACGCGGACGATTCCGGGCCGGTCGACGAAGTGCCCTTGCTCGCAGACGACCTCGTCCGGGAAGTCCGTGAACGCACCCGACTGCCGGAGGTACGCGCCCACTGCGCCGCTCGCGGTGCCCGTGACGGGGTCCTCGGGGATGCCGAGGCCCGGGCAGAACGCGCGAGCGTGGAGCGTGCTCTCGCCCTCCAGCGCGTCGAACGTGAACAGGTAGACGCCCGCGGCGTCGTACTCGTCGGCGAGCGCAGCGACCGCGTCGTCGTCCGGGTCCGCGCCGCCGACGTGCTCGAGGAAGTTCACGGGCACGACGAGGAACGGCAGGCCGGTGGAGGCGACGGCCGCCGAGAGGTCCGCGCCGACGTCCTGGAACGCCGCCGGGTCCACGCCGAGCGCCTCACCGACGCGCTCGTAGTCGACGTCCACGGGCCGGACGACCGGCGCGTCCTGGGTCATCCACACCGTCCCGTCGTCCTCCACGTCGACGTCGAGCACGCCGACGTTCGTCTCGATCGTGTGCGACCCAGCGTCGATTCGGTCGTCATCGAGGAGGAACCCGTGCGTCGCGACGGTCGCGTGCCCGCAGAGGTCGACCTCCTGCGTCGGCGAATAGTACGCGAGCGCGCGGTCGGCGTCCGCGCTCTCCGTGACGAACGCCGTCTCGGAGACCGCGAGTTCGCGCGCGACCGCCTGCATCTGTTCCGGCACGAGGTCGTCCGCGTCGGGGACGACGCCAGCGGCGTTCCCGGCGAGCGGTTCGGTCGTGAACGCGTCGACGAGCGCCACCCGTCGCGTGTCGTTGTCGGTCACGTCACGAGCGACGACGCCACGGCCCAAGAATCCACAGGTCCCGCGCTCGCTCCGCGAGGGTGAACGCTATACGGGTCGCGTCCATACGGTGAAGCGAATGGACCTCGGCCGCATCCGCGCGCTCGACCCGATCACCGTCACCGACCAGCCGCGGGACGCGGGCGTCCTCATCCCGATCGTCGAACGCGCAGACGGCGACTACCTCCTGTTCACGAAGCGCAGCGACGACCTCGGCAAGCACCCCGGCCAGATGAGCTTCCCCGGCGGCGGCCGCGAACCCGGCGACGCCGACATCGAGGCGACCGCGCTCCGCGAAGCGTTCGAGGAGATCGGGCTCGCACCCGAGGAAGTCGAAGTCATCACGCGCATCGACGACATCCGCACCATCACCGAGTACGCCGTCACCCCCGTCGTCGCACGCATCCCCGACCGCACGTACAAGCCGGACGAGCGCGAGGTCGCGGCGGTCGTCGTCGTCGCCGTCGACGACCTCCTCGACGACGAGAACTACGAGGTCGAACGCCGCGACCACCCCGAGTACGGCGAAGTCGTCGTCCACTACTTCCACGTCGACGACTACACCATCTGGGGCGCCACCGCCCGCATCCTCGTCCAGTTCCTCGAACTGACAACGGACTGGCGCGCACCCGACAAGATGGACCGCGAAGACCGGATCGCCTGACTCCGCGACGCAAGACCCGCGCGCTACTCCGCTCCTACAACGACCGCAGCAACCACTAGTCGCGGGCGACGCGAGACCCTCGCTCCGCTCGGGCCTCGCGCTACTCCAGGCAGTGAGCGACGACCCTGAGCATGCGGTCGCCGGCGACCTCGTCGGCGAACAGCGGCACGCGCTTGACGTCGTGTCCGCGGAAGACGTCCTGCGCTCGCGCGAGGGCGTCCTGCTGGACGCTCCAGCGCTGCTGGCAGAATTCGCAGTCCTCGAGGTCTGGCGTCACGAAGTCGGTCGCGTCGACCGCGTCCGTGACGTCCGCGAGGTCCTCCATCACCTTGTTCACGACGACGGTGCCGTTCGGGATCGAGTAGTCGTCGAGCTGGCGGATGAGGCGCTCGGACTCGAGGACGCTCATCTCCTCGGGGATCATGACGACCCGGAAGTCCGTGCGGGCGGGGTCCTGGAGGACGTCACGGAGTTCCTCGATGCGGTCCGCGAGCTCGCGGAGGTCGTCCACGCCGCCCGCGTCCTGGGCGTCGTCGTCGCCGAACATGCCCATCATGCCGTCCATGAGTCCGCTGAGGCGTTCCTTGATCGACATCATCCGGCCGACCATCGAGTCCATGACCTCCGGGAGTTCGAGCAACCGGAGGGTGTGGCCGGTCGGAGCGGTGTCGACGACGACGCGGTCGAACCGCGGGTCGTCGATGTACTCCATGAGGAGCTGGATGGCAGCGGCCTCGTCCGCGCCCGGGACGGCACCGCCCATCATCGACCCGAGCGGGTCGTCGCCGCCGAGCATCTCGCCGAGGCCGCCCATCGGGCCGGCGCCGCCGTTCGCGCCCCCGAACGGACCCGAACCGCCACCGCCCGACTGGCCGCCACCGCCCAGCCCGCCCGACTGGTCTCCACTGCCAGGGCCGCCGGCGGCGTCCGCGAACGGGTCGTCGTCGCCGAACCCCTCGCCGTTCCCGGTGACGCCGAGCGCGTCGACGCCCTCCTCCGCGGCGACCTCCGGGTCGATCTCCGCGCCCCAGAGCGGGACGTCCTCGCGGACGCGCCCGGGTTTGGCCGGGACGTCCACGCCGAGCGTGTCCGACAGCGAGTGCGCGGGGTCCGTCGAGACGACGAGCGTCCGCGTGCCGTCGCTCGCGCTCGCGAGCGCAGTCGCCGCCGCCATCGTCGTCTTCCCGACGCCGCCCTTCCCGCCGTAGAGCACGTACTCGGGTGCGTCGACGCCGTCGAGCGAGACGTCCTCGGTCGTGCGCGTCTCGGGCTCGCCGCCAGCGTCGTCGACCACGTCTACGTCGATGTCCGACGACCCGTCGTCTGCGGCGTTCTCGTCCGCGACGTCGTCGTCCTCGACCTCCTCGACCGGCGAGACGTCGATGTCACTCATACGCCGCGGTTCGCGACTCGGACTTGTGTACTTCCCGGTCTCCCGAGAGGGGGCGCCGCCCCCGTGGAGTCACCGT
The DNA here is from genome assembly GCF_011440375.1 of Halorubellus sp. JP-L1. Taxonomy (NCBI): domain Archaea; kingdom Methanobacteriati; phylum Methanobacteriota; class Halobacteria; order Halobacteriales; family Halorubellaceae; genus Halorubellus; species Halorubellus sp. JP-L1. The sequence continues at coordinate 755,058 of NZ_JAAOIR010000002.1, read as the reverse complement.
GCGTACCGGTCGAGGGTCCCGACGAACTCCTCGCAATCGACGGGTTTGTCGAGTTTGGCGGCGACCGCCCCACCGCCCAGGGGCCCCCCGTCCTCGTGGTCTTCGAGTCGGCTGGCGCTGACGACGACGACGTCGCCGTCGAACGTCGTCTCGTCGAGTCGCGCGAGGACTTCGGGACCCGAGACCTTCGGCATGTGCAGGTCGAGCACCAGGACGTCGACCGCGGCGTCGAGCGCTGCCAGTGCCTCTTCGCCGTCGGCGGCCTCCCGCGTGTCGTAGTGTCGTTCGCGCGCCAGCCAGAGTCGCTCGGTCTCGCGGAACGCGTCGTCGTCCTCCGTCAAGAGCACGGTCGTTGCGTCCCGCTGTCGGCCGAGGTCCCGAGCGTCCTCCCGGGCGGCGTCACCTGTGATGTTTTTCGCCATTGATCGTCCTGTCATCCGCCCTGTTCGAACGGCTCAGAAATCAATACACCATATTTTGGACTGATGGGTTGTTTTGAACAACCGGGTGACCCGACAGCATCTGAGAACAGCGTCCCCGGACGGGCTGGTTCGCTGTCGCCCGGCTGGTTCGCTTCGTTCGACGGTCGCAGTCACTCTTTGTCGACGTGCGAGGACGCTCGACCGATCGGTGTGCCACCGGCCGGTACGCTCGCCTTCACGCGCATTGCCAGCAATTAACCAAGTGGGTTCGCGCCCTGCGTTCCGAGCGGTTTCGCCCATGCACGAGCAGACACGACTGGCCGACGACGGGGGACAGGGCGGCGACGCGAGCGGCGCCGACCGCTCGGAACGGCGTTCGCACGGCGATCACGACGCGTCCCGGCGGCGACTGCTCCGGGTCGCCGGCGGCGCGATCGCGACGGTCGGCCTGAGCGTCGGTTCGTCCAGCGCCGCGGGTGCCACGGCGGGGGCGACGGCAGACGGGACGTCCACGGCGGCCGACCTCGACCGGGACTGCCAGGACGCGACGCTCGAGCCGAGCATGACGCACTACGATCACTCGGTTCACGACGTCTGCGCGGACGACCACTACGAGACGCGGGCGCTCCAGTACCGCGTGCGGTCGACCCTCGAGTCGCAGTACCCGACCGTCGGGTCGCTCGTCGACGACGGCTTCGTCCCGTACTTCGACTTCTTCGCCGAGGAAGCGACGTGGTCGCACTGGCTGCATCCCGAGTACGTCGGCGACGACGGCGTCCTCGACCCGGCCCGTCCCGAGTCCGTGCTCGTCGACCACGAGTACTGGCGACCGATGGGCGTGATGTTCATCGCGACGCCGGACGGCGACCGCCTCGATCCGCCGCCGTCCGTGTACGCCGAGTCCGGCGGCGAGTGCACGCCCTGGCACGCGCACGTCGGCGTCCCCGGCCGGTACGCGTGGGCGAAATTCCGCGCTGCGGACGGCGGAGCGGTCGAATGGCCGTGCCGGACGCCGTGGATGATGCACGTCTGGAACTACGCCGACGAGCACGTGTACGCTCACGGCGCGCCCGACGACCGCGGCGGCGCACCCGCCGAACCCGCCGGGTTCGACACGGACGCCGACACGAGCGAGGAACCGCTCGCGCCCGAGCACCTCCCGGACGCGCTCCGCGAACGCAGCCGCGACCGCTGGGGCGACGTCGCCACGCGCTGGGGCGACGCCTGGGCGGACGCCTGGGACGAAGCCACCGACGGCGACGCCACCGACGGCAGTGGCGGCAGTGACGGCGAAGCCGACGACGAGGACGACGGCGACGGCTGGGATCTCCCGTGGAACGTCCCGCGGTCGTTCGACCTCGGTCAGTCGAAGTAGGCCGCGAGCCGCTGCGCTGCCTCGTCGACGCGGGGCGTGACGAGCGCGAAGCGCAGCCAGTCGTCGTACGCGTCCCCGAACGCCTCGCCGGGCATCCCCGCGACGCCCGCCTCGTCGACCAGTCTCTCGACGTTCTCGAGCGTCCCCGGGAACCCCTCGAAGCGCGCGAGGACGTAGAACGCGCCGTCGGGGACGGTGTACTCCGCGCCGGCGTCGTCGAGCGCGCTCGTGAACGCGTCCACGCGCTCGCGGAGCAGTTCGCGGTTGGCCTCGTGGTACGCGGGGTCGGTCTCGCGGAGCGCGCGGTACGCGGCGTGCTGGCCGGGGCGCGTCGTCGCGACGTTCACGAGCATGTGCCGGCTCTTCGCGTCCTCGACGAGGTCGTGGGGGAATATCGCGTACCCGACGCGGAGGCCGGTGGCGGCGAACGTCTTCGAGAACGAGTTCGTGACGACCCGGTGGTCGCTGTCGACGGAGAGCGCGCTCACGAACGACCCCGAGAGGTCGTAATGGTCGTACACCTCGTCGCTCACCAGGACCGCGTCGTTCGCCTCCGCGATGGCGACGAGGTCCTCCACGGTCTCGCGCGGGTACACGGCGCCAGTCGGGTTGTTCGGCGAGTTCACGACGATCGCGGCGGTGTCCTCGCTCGCCGCCTCGCGGACCCGCTCGGGGTCGAGTTGCCCGTCGCTCTCGGCGGGCACGAACACTTGCTCGCCGCCGAGCATCGTCGTCTTCCCCGGATAGTACGGGTAGACGGGGTCGGTGAGGATCACGTCGCCACCCGGCTGGCGTTCCAGCGCGCGCGCCATCGCGAGGTAGTTCGCCTCCCCCCCGCCGTTCGTCACGATTATCTGCTCGGGGTCGACGCCGCGACGCTGGGCGATCTCCTCGCGGAGGTGCGCCAGCCCCTCGCTCGGCGGGTACTGGAACCGGTCGCCGGCGAAGTCCGCGTACTCGCGGAGGCCGTCACGGAGTGCCTCCGGCGGCTCCCAGTCCGGGTTCCCGCTCACCATGTCGACGACGTCCCGGTCCGCGTCGGCCGCGTACGACATCACGTGGAAGAACAGCGGCGTCTCGTACTCCATACCCGAAGGCGTCGCACTCGTCCCCCGTAGGTCTATCGCGACCCCGCCAGGGCGTGCCGACCCGGCGTCGTCCGGCAGACGAGCGAGTCGGTCCGGCATCGGTGACGGACGAAGCGCTCAACTCGCTCGCGCGAGTGCGTTCGACCATGGACGACGTCGAAGACCACGAGAAGGGGCGAACGCCGGACGACGGCGTCGACGACCCCCAGGCCGAGGCCGTGGACGAACGCACGCTGGCGATGGCGGTCGGCGACCGGCTGCGCGAGCGCGAGGAGACCGTCGCCGTCGCGGAATCCTGTACGGGCGGCCTCGTCGGCGCGCGCATCACGACCGTCCCGGGGGCGTCGGACTACTTCGAAGAGGGCGTCGTGACCTACGCGTACGGCGCGAAGGAGCGACGCCTCGGCGTGAATCGAGAGGCGCTCGACGCCCACGGCGCCGTCTCGGAACCGGTCGCGCGCCAGATGGCACGGGGCGTGCGCGACACCGCCGACGCGACATGGGGCGTCTCGACGACGGGCGTCGCCGGGCCGACCGGCGGTACCGACGACGCCCCCGTCGGCACCGTCTACGTCGGCGTCGCCTACGCCGCGCCCTGGGGGAGCGAGGCGTCGTTCGCGTCCGTCGAGCGCTACGCGTTCGACGGCGACCGTGCGGCCGTGCGCGACGCGACGGTGACCGCCGCGCTAGCGGACCTCGTCGACGCGATCGATGGGGAGGCAGAACGGACAGATTCCTGATGTAGGATCGACGGCGCAGGACGGGGGACCTGACAACCGCTACGGACGAGCGTCTGACGCGCGTCAGACACGGAGAGGGCTTCGAGGTGGCACACTTATGTTCGAGTAGTCGACAGTGTCCATACGGCGAATGAACAAGAAGGGACATATCCTCAACGGAGCACTTCTGGCACTGGGGCTCGCGTACATCCGGTCGCCGCTCGGCGACCAGCCGCTGGCGGCCGACGTCGAGACGCTCCTCGTCGACGCGACGCTGCTCCTCCCGCCGCTCGTGCTCGGCGCACTGCTTCCCGACATCGACACCGCGTTCGGGAAACACCGCAAGACCCTCCACAACCTCCCGCTGCTCGCCGCCTTCGTCGCCTACCCGTTCTTCTTCGGGAACCTCGAGTTCGTGTGGATCGGCATCGCCACGCACTACGTGCTCGACGTCCTCGGGAGCAAGCGCGGCATCGCGCTATTCTACCCGTTCTCCTCGAAGGAGTACGGGTTCCCCATCGGCGTCCGGACGTCGAGCAGCTGGTCCGGCCCGATGACGATAGCCATCACGGGCTTCGAGATCGCGGTGTGCGCGCTCGTCGCCGCCGTCGCGATCAGCGGCTTCGACTTCCAGCTCGAGACGGCCCGGCAGACGATCACCGCGCTCTACCCATAGAACCGCCACGGGGACGATCCCGGGTCCCTCAGGTCGCTCACTCGTAGACGGCGACGTCGTCGAACCGAGAGCCGTACAGGAGGTGGCGCGGATGCGTCGGCTCGGTGCCCTGCAGGAACGTGCGGTCGACCTTCGCCCACGTGTTCTCGAACCCGAGGTGCGAGAACTCCACTGCCTTCCAGAACCGATGCGAGAGCGACGACCGTCGCCCGACGCGACGCGCATCGTCGCTCTCGAACGCGTCGACGACGTCCGCGGGCGTCTGGATCTCGCCGTCGAACGCCGTCCACACCTCGCCGACGCTCCCCGGCACGTGCGCGTACGACGACCCGAACGGCGCCACGTCGAAGTCCGCCACGAGGCGCTTCGCGCGGTCGGCCCACCCACCGAGGAGCTTCGGGTTGTACGCCTCTACGGCCGCGATCTGGTCGCGGTACCGCTGGATCTCCTCGTACCCGAGACTCACGTTCAGGAACGTCGGGTGCGGGACGAGCACCGTCGCGTCCTGCCGGTCGAACTCGGCCATCGCGCCCTCGAGCGTGATGAAGTCCGGCACGGGCTCCGAGAGCCCGATCGCGAGCACGTGCCGACGGTTCCGCCACGTCCCCGTGAACACCTCGCGGCCCGGGACGACGAGCAGCTCGTCGTCGCTGTACCGCGCCGCCGCCTCCCGGACGTCCGGCAACTGCTCGAAGTGCGGCGCGTACACGAGCGCGTCCACCCCGCGGCGCTTCGCGCGCTCGACGACCGCGTCCGACAGCACCTTCACGTGCGCGTCCACCCGGAACTCGTCGCTCCCCATACTACTCCATCGAATCGCGCCGGCCGATATAAGAGCGACGAAACCGCTGCCCGCAGTCGCGGTGCTTATCTGTACTAGCGACGACCCGTCGGACAATGGCTACCGAGACCACGCACGCGCTCGCACTCGCCGCCCTCGCGGCGTGCGCGACGGCTCTCCTCAGCGTCCCCGTGCTCGTCGCACCTCTTTCGACGGCCACCACGGTCGCTGCCGTCGCCGCCGTCGCCGTCGCCGTCGCCGGTATCGTCCTCGTCGTCGCCCGAGACCTCCGCCGCGGCCCGAACTGGCCAGTGCGACTCTACCGTAGCGGCCTCGTCGCCGCCGTCGCGTCGTTCTTCGCCACCACAGCACTCACCCCACCGGACCCCCTCTCGCAAGTTCGCTACGGCGCGCCCGCGCTCGGCGTCGGCCTCCTCCTCGCGCACGTCGCCGTCGCATACGACGTCGACAGAGCGATCGTCACCCGCATCCGCTGACCGCGGTCGTCGACAGAGCGATCGTCGCCCGCATCCGCTGACGTCTCTGACAACCTTCAAGACAGCGACCGCCGTACGGGCAGACATCGAATGTCCTGGGAATGTGGAATCGAGGACTGTGGCGGCATCTTCGAGACTGCCGAGGACGCCATCGTCCACCAGACCACCGACCACGAGCGCTGCGAGTGCAAGGTGTGCGGGACCGTCGTCCCCGACGGCTACCTCGCCATCCGGCACGCGTTCACCGAACACACCCGCGCCGAGTACGTCCGCGCGTACGGCGCGAGCGCACAGGAAGTCCGCGACCGCGAGGAAGTCAGGGACGCCATCGAGAGCGAAGCGGACCTGAACGCCGTCGTCGAACGACTCAACGGCGACCCGCGCGCCTGAGCGCGGCTCCGCAGTCGCGTCCCTACTCGGAGTGATTCGACTGCGAGAATCGAGCCGAACGCGAGCGCGAACCCCTCAGCGACCGCCTATCGCGCTTCGGCGTCTCGCGGCTCGCTACCATTCGCCGTTCGACTTTCCGAGGAGCGATTCGCTTCGCTTCACCGCTCCTCGCTGTTCCCATGAGTGAGCGCGCGAACGAACGGGAGCACGAAGAGCGCGTCAGCGCTCTTCGGAGTCCAGCACGCGAATCTGGTCGCCACGAACGGTGACCGGAATCGGGACGGTCGCCTCGTACAGTTCGACCGTCACCTGGTCCTTGCCCTCGTCGATGCGTTGAACCTGCGCCTTCTCGCCCTTGAACGGGCCGGCGATGAGCTCCACGATGTCGCTCTCGGCGATCCCCTCGACGTCCGGCGTCGGCGAGAGGAAGTGCTCGACCTCGCTGATGTCGGACTCGCCGGGGATGGTACCCCGGGCGTGCGGGATGTCCTCGAGCACGCGCTCCAGGATGCCCGAGTCGTCGGCCTCGACCATCACGTAACTCGTCAGCGAGTCGGGGGCAAGCGCAGCGTGGATGTCCTCCATCTCGCGGTTCATGATCATGTCCGCGACCGTTCGTTCCTGGCTGGCCGTGGTCTTGACAGCGTAGATCGGCATCTGTTACCACCACAGCGCGAGCGCGGCACCGCCCGCCGCCGGATCGGTGATGAACGACGTGACCAGCAGCGACATGAACTGTGCGATGATGAACCCGAGGATGCCGACGAGCACGATGCCGGCACCGGCGATCTTCGCGATCTGCGAGAACTCGGTGAAGGACGGGGTGCTCGCCAACTTGAGCACGCGGACGTACGACGAGAGCTCCGTCGGTAATTCCATGCGCGCCGATTCGACGCGCTCGCTTTTCTATCTATTGCATTCGCACCGGCCGCCCGAACCGTGGCCGACCGCCCGCGGGCGTCGACGCGCCACCGGGCGCGTCGGGACTGGTGGATGGAAGACGGAAGGACGTCCGAACGCCGTCGCCGACGGTCGCGTACGAGTCAGCAGTCGACCGCTGGCTCGACGGCGTCGCGTCAGTTCACTCGATGAAGTCGATGTCGTTGCCGGACTGCTGCATCTGGTCGCGCTGCGCGGCCGGCTGCGAGGACACCTGTGCGTCGCCCTCGTCGCCGTTCCCGTATATCTGCGGGGAGTCGACGCCGGTGACGACGATCATCGTCCGCATGCGGCCCTCGAGGGACTCGTCGACGCTCGTCCCCCAGATGATGCGGGCGTCCGGGTCGATCCGGTCGTAGATCTCCTCGACGACGCCCTCGGCCTCCTCGATGCTCATGTCGTTCCCGCCCGTGACGTTCACGAGCGCGGACGAGGCGCCGGAGATGTCGACGTCGAGCAAGGGAGAGCGGAGTGCGGACGTGACGGAGTCCTTGGACTTCGCGTCCGAGTCGGACTCGCCGAGACCGATCATCGCGACGCCGCCGCGCTCCATGACGGTGCGGACGTCCGCGAAGTCGAGGTTAACGAGCCCGGGCTTCGTGATGAGTTCCGTAATGCCCTTCACCGAGCGCATGAGGACTTCGTCGCTGACCTTGAACGCCTGCTTGACGGGGAGCTTCCCGACGGAGTCCAGCAGGCGGTCGTTCGGGACGACGATGACGGTGTCGGAGACGTCCCGCAGACGCTCCAGGCCGGCTTCCGCGTTCGTCCGCCGAACCTCGCCTTCGGCCGTGAACGGCGTCGTGACGATGCTGATCGTGAGCGCGCCCGCTTCGCGGGCGGCCTTCGCGACCACGGGTGCGGAACCGGTCCCGGTGCCGCCGCCGAGGCCGGCGGTGACGAACACCATGTCCGAGCCCTCGATGGCGTCGTAGATCTCGCTCTGGGACTCGAGCGCGGCCTCCTCGCCCACTTGGGGCAGGGACCCGGCGCCGCGGCCGCCGGTCTTGTCCTCGCCCATGAGGATCTTCGTGTCCGCCTCGATCTCGTAGAGGTGCTGGACGTCCGTGTTCGCGGCGACGAGCTTCGCGCCCGTGATGCCCTCCTCGTGGATGCGGTTGATGGTGTTCCCGCCCGCGCCCCCGCACCCGACGACCGTGATGTTCGTCTGGAGGTCCTCCAGGACGTCCTCCAGCTGGTCGTCGGTCATGGTGCCGGACTCGCGCGATGGCGCCGGCGAGTGGGCGTCGTCCCCACCCGACCGACGCCCGGGGTCCTCCCCGCCCTCGGCCTCGTCAATAGCGTCTTCGACGATCGAATCCATCCTTGACCCTCTTTATTCTATGGAGGGTAATTACGTTTCCCCTCTCTGTCAGACGTCCGCATGACGGAAAATTCGCGGTCGGTCCAAGCGTAGTAAGCGGCGCTTACCGGCCAGATGGGGAGCTTCAGACCATCGATTAGATTTCGAACACGTCCTCGCGGTGGGTCGTGACGTCCTCGGGACGGACGCGGTCGCCGTCGACCGTCACCGCTTCGCCGCCGGCGAGTCGCCCGAACTTCGGGCCTTCCGGGACGCCCTCTTGATGCGCGCGCCGCGGGTCGAACGCCTCCTTCGACGCGACCACGCGGTCGCCGTCGCGACGCACCGCGTCGTAGTCTTCGGCGACCACGTCGACGAGCGCGTCGACGAGCGCGTCGTACGCGTCCGCGTCGGGGAACGCCGCGCGACCCTGGACCTGCGACCCGCCGTTGCGCGTCTGGAACGCCACCGTCTCGGTCTCGACGACCGTGCGCGTCCGGTCGGCGTCGACGGACCGCGCCGTCTCGACGAGGGCGTCGGGGAGCGCGCGCGTCACCCAGTCGTCGGCATCGCCGGCCGTCCACCGTCGTCGGTCGCCGAACCGGACGCCGTCGGCGACCGACCCGAGTTCGTCCTCGACCGCCGCGACCGCCTCGAGGTCGCGGTCGGCGACCTCGCGGAGCCACGTCTCGCTGACCACGCGATATCCGAGGTCCTCGACGACTGCTTCGAGGTCGGGGCGAGTCCCCTCGACGAGCGCGTGCTCGGCGTCGCTCGCCTCGAACGCCCGGTCGAGGACGCCCCGGTGCTCGCCGGGGTCGCCCATCGCGTCCAGCCCCCAGTCCGCGGCGACGTGCCCGACCGTCCACGGCGTCTCCCGGACGACGCGCTCGAACCGCGGCACGTAGTGGCCGCCGCCGAACCCGACGACGGTGCGGTCGCCCGTCACCGAGCGCTCGCTGCCCGACCGCTCGCCCATCACCGACCGCTCGCCCATCACCGACCGCTCGCCGTCCGACCGCTCGTTCCCCGACTCGGCGAGCGCCGCGAGGTCGAGGATCGCCTTCGCGACCGCGCTCGCGCCGTCGGGGTCGCGCCACTCGGTCTCGCCGCTCCCGAGTTCGACGAACAGCGACGGACAGCCGACGGCACTCGGGCCGTGGTGCGTGCACTCCATCCCGACCTCGTACCCTTCGGGCGCGTACTCGACGAACGAGTCGACGAGCGCGGCCTGCGCGCCGGGGGCGGCGGTCGCGAGCGCGTCGTCGTCGCCGCCGTACTCCGCTGGCCCGAAGTTCCCCGTGAAGTGCGCGGTCAGGAGCGGTCCCGTGTCGCCGGAGTGTCGGGACGCGAACGCCAGCAGTCCGGGGGTCGTCGAGAACGCCTCCGCCGCGTCGTCGAGTTCCAGGTGGAGGTCGTCGAACGTCCGCAGCTCGAAGGGGTCGTGGACGTAGACGTCGCCACCGCCGGCGGCGTCGGGGCGGGACTCGTCGACCGTCCGCTCCCAGTCGACGCGGTCGAGCAGGCGTTCGCCGACGTGCTCGGACGCCTCGTCCGCACGACTGACGACGATTGCGATCACGACAGTCGGTTGCGGACTCGCCGGCAAGAATGAGTCGATTCCGCGTCGGCTGCTTCGGTCCCGTATCGCCCGGACCCGTCAGTCGGCGCCCTCGGCGGGTGCCGTCCCGTTGCCGAGCGCGTACCGGGCGGTCCGCGCGCTCCGAACGAAGATGGCGGCGAGCTCCCGGCGCCGGTACCAGAACAGCCCGAGCGAGATGGCGAGGTAGAGCACCGTGTACGCGTACAGGATGGCGATGCTCAGCTCCGTCTCTCGCGCGACGGACGTCGTCGTGATGATGACGACGTACTCCATGGCCACCTGCGAGACGAACAGGACGAGGAGCATCACCGCCTCCCGGACCGAGATCTCGAAGTTCGTGATGATCGCGATCGCGAACAGGCTCTGGGCGGCCGTGATCCAGATCTCGGCGGCCTGCTTCTCGTCGAACGGCAGCGTGCCGATGCTCCCGGACGCGATCGAGTAGACGACCGCGAGCGTGCCGACCAGGAGCGTCCACTGGTTGAGCTTCGAGGAGATGAGCGCGTTGAACCCCGCCGTCGAGCGCGCCTTGTTCACGAGGTACGCGACGACGATCAGCTCCGGGCTCTCGCTCGCGAGCGGCGCGACCCACTGGATCATGAAGAACTCGGGGATGTTGTACGCGAGCCCGACCTCTTCGAGGCCGTGCGCGAACGGATGCACGGCGGTGTAGATCATCAGACCGGAGTACGCGAACAGCGTGATGGACGTCAGCGCCCGGACCGGGAACGGTCGCCGCTGGAGGTACGCTGGCACGCCGACCTGTTCCTCGTGCTCCTCAACGTCGCCGCGCACGATGATCGCGATGTACGCGACGTACAGTCCGAGGAGGACGACGGTATCGATGACGTCGATGCCGCCGAGGAACGGGACGGTGAACGCGAACACGGTCGCGACGAGCAGGAACGCGATCTCGAGGCCGATGTCGCGGTCGAGGTGGACCTTGCTCGCGAGGAACCCGTCGCTCCGTTCGACGGACGAGTCGCGTTCGCTGCCGGCGCGGTAGACGGTGAACAGCGCGATGCCTGACCAGCCCAGTCCGATGAGGATGCGGTTCGCGCCCGTCATGTTCGCGATCGCGAGGTTCGCGTCGTGACACGCGTCCTTCACGGCCTGCGTCTGCGAGGGGAGGTTGCTCGCGCTACAGGCGGCCTCGGTCGCACCGCCGCTCCCGGCCTGCCACGCGTAGAGCGCGTCGACGGCGTACTCGGGCGCGACCGCGAGCACCGCGAGCACCGCGATCGCGAACGCTCGCGGGACGTCCTTCTCCGCGGTCTCCGCGCCCCACGCGAGCATGAACGACGCGCCGAGGACCGCCACGCCGCTCACTGCGACTGTCGAGAGGTTCCCGAGACCCACCGCGTCCGGGCCACCCACGAGTTCTACCGTCACCCATGGAGCCGTGAGGAGGGCGGCGAGCGCGAGGGCGACCAGCGGGTGCCGGAGCCGGTCTTTGAGCATATCTGAAGGTCCGCCAAGGTACAAGTAACCCTTGCGATTTCCGGAGGTAGTGCTGCGTGGAATCCTCTCACGTAGCATCGAATTGGTCGCCGCGGCAGCCGCGGGTTTTTGTGCCGGGTTCCCCTATCGTTCAGTCGACACATGTTCGAGGAGGTAGTCGTCGCGACCGATGGGAGCGACTGCGGGATGCGAGCGGCGCGCGTCGGCGTCGAACTGGCGGCGACGTACGACGCGTCGGCCACGGTCGTCGTCGCCGCAGACGGCGAGCTGTCGACGGCGGACGCGCGGTCGATCGCGGACGACGTATCGGAGATCGGCGCGGCGAACCAGTTGACGGTGCGGACGCGAGTCTTGGAGGACGACCCGCGGTCGGCGATCGTCGAGACGGCCGTGGACGCGGACGCGGACGTGATCGCGATGGGGCGGCACGGACACGCGGGCCTCAGGGAGCGGTTCCTCGGAAGCGTCACGGAGCGCGTGCTGCGATCGACCGACCGGCCGGTGTTGACGGTCCCCGAGCAGGGTCAGGGCGTGGGCGACTACGAGGACGTGCTGGTGACCTCGGACGGCAGCGACGCGGCGCGGGCAGCGATACCGGCGGGTGCGAGCGTCGCGACGACGTACGACGCGACGATGCACGTGCTGTCGGTCGTGGACGTCGCTCGCGAGGCGGGGCCGTTCAACGCCGGGGGAGTGAGCGAGGAGTACGTCGACGGACTGGTCGCCGAGGCCACCGAGGAACTGGACGCGTTCGCGGCGGCCTGCGAGGAAGCTGCGGGCGACGGCGCGCTCGACCCCACGCGGTCGGTTCGGACGGGGTCGCCATCGGCGGAGATAACGGCGTACGTCGACGACGCGGGCGTGGACTTCGTCGCGATGGCGTCCCGCGGCGAGGGGTCGTTCGCCGGCCAGTTGCTCGGCAGTACGACCGACCGCGTGCTCAAGCAGGTGGACGTCCCGGTGCTCGTCGTTCGACCCGACGAGTGAGCGGCATCGGATTCCGTCCACGCAAGTACGAGCACCAGGGGGCGTTCCCGGTGACGCATGGCTTTTGGTCGGCGGTCCCGACGCCCCGCGTATGGACGTGTACGGACTAATCGGGAATCCGGTCGGGCACTCGCTGTCGCCGCCGATGCACGAGGCTGCGTACGACGCGCTCGGGCTCGACGCGCGGTACGTGACGTTCGAGCCGGACGAGGACGCGGCCGTCGACGCAGTCGCTGGCGCGGACGCGCTCGGCGTCGCGGGATTGAACGTGACGGTGCCGTTCAAGCGCGACGTCGCCGCTGCGGTCGAGACGGACGACCTGGCGTCGGCGGTCGGTGCGGTGAACACGCTCGACTTCTCCGGAGAGACGGTGACGGGACACAACACGGACGTGGAGGGGGCGGTCCGTGCGCTCCGCGAGCAGGCGGACGCGAAACTCGAGGGTTCGACGGCGGTCGTCGTCGGCGCGGGCGGCGCGGGGCGAGCGGTCGCGTTCGGACTGGCGGACGCTGGCGCGAGCGTTCGCGTCGCGAACCGGACGGTCGAGCGCGCGGAGTCGCTCGCCGCCGACGTCTCGCGGGCGGTCGACGGCGCGACCGTCGGTGCCCGCGGACTGGACGACCTCGTCGGGGCGCTGGCGGACGCGGACGTCCTCGTGAACGCGACGAGCGTCGGGATGGAGGAAGACGAGACGCCGGTCCCAGCCGCGGCCCTGCACGGCGGCCTCGTGGTCCTCGATGCGGTGTACGCGCCCCTGGAGACGCGACTCCTTCGGGACGCTACCGCGGCGGGCGCGCGGACCGTCGACGGCGCGTGGATGCTGCTCTACCAGGGCGCAGCCGCGTTCGAACGCTGGACCGACGAGCCCGCGCCCGTCGACGCGATGAACGACGCGCTTCGGAACGGCCTCTCCCAGTAAGCCTCGCTTACCGGGGGCGGGCGAGGTGGCAGGAAGCGCGCGGGCAGCGGCTTTTAAGTCCGGCGGGGTTCCACTATTCCATAATGGGACTGCTATCGAAGTTGAAGTCGGTACTCGGACTCGACGATGGCGACGAGGACCGCTCGGGGCGACGGGGCGACGACGTCGGCGTGACCGTCGAACGCGAACGCGACGACGCGGACGCCGCGAACGAGGCGACCGTGAAGGGCGTCGACGAAGGAGCCGCGTCCACGGCCGGGACCGACGATGCGACATCGCCATCGACCGACGAAGGGAGCACGTCGACGGACTCGACCGAACCGACCGACGACGCGACGACCGAACCGACCGACGACGCGACGACCGAACCGACCGACCACGACGACGCGACGGCCCGGGCGGCGACCGAAGCGGCCGCCGAGGCCGCTTCGGACGAGCCGGCGGACGCTGCCGAAGCCGAGTCGACGAAAGAATCTGCTGCCGACGCCGGATCCGACGACGACGCCGCCGAAGCGGACGCTGACACAGAAGCGACCGAAGCCGAACCCAGTGCCGAAGCGACCGAAGCCGAACCCAGCGCCGAAGCGACCGAAGCCGAACCCAGCGCCGAAGCGACCGAAGCCGAACCCAGCGCCGAAGCGACCGAAGCCGAACCCAGTGCCGACGCCGAGGCGGCCGCGGGGGAGGACGTGCAGGACATCAAGGGGATCGGGCCGGCGTACGCCGACCGGCTCGCTGCGGTCGGCATCTCGACGGTCGCGGAGCTCGCGGCCGCGGACCCCGACGCAATCGCCGAGGAGGCCGACCTGGCGCCGGGGCGAGTGAAGCAGTGGGTCGACCGCGCGAACGCGCGCCAGTAGCGCTCGTCGCCGACCGCGCTCTCCGCCGACACCGTAACACCGTTTAGCACCGGGTTCGACCTGTCGGGTATGGATTCGCCGCGGGTGGTGACCGACGCGAGCGCGTTCCGATCGGCCGCGCGGGACGCGACGCCGGGGACGCGAGTGCCCGTCGAGTTGCGCGTGGCCGTCGACGACCCGTGGGTGGCGTACCGTCGCGCTCGCCGCGGCCACGGCGAGTGGGGCGCGTTCCTCGAGACGACGGGGCTGGACGGCGCCGGGAGTTCCGCGGCTCACTCTGACGGTGCCGGCGAGCGCGAGGGCTGGGGGTACTTCGCGGTCGATCCCATCGAGCGATTCACGGCGCGCCCGGACGCGACACCGGTCGACGACCGCGAGCCGGCGCACCCGGGCGCGGCCTCGCCGTCGCTGCAGGCCCTCGAGGGACTCCTCGGCGGGTTCGACCTGGAGCGCGGCGACTGCGACGTCCCGTACCCCTGTGGCGCGTTCGGCTGGCTCTCCTACGACCTCGCGCGCGAGCTCGAATCGCTGCCGGAGTCGACCGTCGACGACCGCGGACTCCCGCACGTCCAGGTGGGCGTCTACGACGCGGTCGCGGCGTGGACGACGGCGGACGCGGCGACCGAGGGCGAGACGACGCTCCGCGTGACCGCGTGCCCGGAACTCCCCGCGGACGCCTGGGCGGACGACGGCGACCTCGACGAGGCCGTCGTCGACGCGTGCTACGAGGAGGGCGTCGAGCGCGCGAAGGCGCTCGCTGCGCGCGCGCTCTCGGGCGACCCCGAACACGGACCCGCACCGGCCGGGGACGCGAGCGCGGCGGCGTTCCGGAGCGACACCGGCCGCGAGGCGTACGCCGACCGCGTCCGCGCGGTGAAGGCGTACGTTCGCGAGGGCGACACGTTCCAGGCGAACGTCTCGCACCGACTGCGCGCCCCCGCGGCCGTGCACCCCGTCGCGGCGTACGACGCGCTCCGGCGCGTCAACCCCGCGCCGTACTCGGGGTACCTCGAGTTCCCCGGCGTCGATCTCGTCTCCGCCAGCCCCGAGTTGCTCTTGGAGCGCGACGGCGACGTCGTCCGCACGGAACCCATCGCGGGGACGCGACCGCGCGGCGACGACGCGGACGCGGACGCCGCACTCGAGACCGAGTTGGCGAGCGACGAGAAGGAGCGCGCCGAGCACGCGATGCTCGTCGACCTCGAACGGAACGACCTCGGGAAGGTCTGCGCGTACGGGTCCGTCGATGTCGCGGAGTACCGGCGCGTCGACCGCTACAGCGAGGTGATGCACCTCGTCTCGGACGTGACCGGGCGGCTGCGTGAGGGCGTCGGACTCGCGGACGCTGTCGGTGCGATGTTCCCCGGCGGCACCATCACGGGCGCGCCGAAGCCGCGGACGATGGAGATAATCGAGGAACTCGAGTCGACGCGCCGCGGCCCGTACACGGGCGCGATGGCCGCCCTGGGGTTCGACGACCGCGCGACCCTGAACATCGTCATCCGGACGCTCGTCCGCCACGACGACGAGTATCACCTGCGCGTCGGCGCGGGCATCGTGCACGACTCGGACCCCGAGCGCGAGTACGACGAGACGCTCGCGAAGGCGCGCGCGCTCCTGAACGCGGTCGACGACGCGCTCGCGGCGGACGCCGCCGTGGAGGTGCAAGACTGATGCCAGCGAAGGACGGCGCCGCGACCGAACCTGCATCGCTCGACCCGGTGCCGGGCGAGCCGCGGGTGCTGGTCGTGGACAACTACGATTCGTTCGCGTACAACCTCGTGCAGTACGTCGGCGAGTTCGCGGGCGAGGTCGTCGTCCGCCGGAACGACGCGATCGACGTCGAGGGGGTTCGGCGACTCGACCCGGACGGCATCGTGGTGTCCCCCGGCCCGGGAACGCCGGCGGACGCGGGCGTTTCGATGTCCGTATTCGAGGAACTCGACCTGCCGGCGCTCGGCGTCTGCCTCGGCCACCAGGCGCTCTGTGCAGCCAACGGCGCACGAGTCGGGCACGCCCCAGAGGTCGTGCACGGGAAGCCCTCGATAATCGCGCACGACGGCGCGGGCGTCTTCGAGGGCCTCCCCGAGCGCCTGCACGTCGGGCGCTATCACTCGCTCGCCGTCGAACGCGGGGACCTCCCGGCGTCGCTCTCGGAGACGGCGGCGACGGCGACGGACGAGGGCGCGACGCTGATGGCGGTCCGGCACCGCGAGAAGCCCCACGTCGGCGTCCAGTTCCACCCGGAGAGCATCCTCACTGGGGACGGGACGACTACCGAAGCAAGCGACGAATCGACTGCCAACGAGGGGACTGATCCCCGAGCCGGTGCGCGTCCGGATCTGCGCGTCGGCAAGCGACTCGTGAGGAACTTCCTGTGCAGTACCACGTAGACGGCGCGCTCGTCGACGCGAGCGAGGCGGCCGTGAGCGTCGACGACCGCGGGTTCCAGTACGGCGACGGCGTCTTCGAGACGATGCGCGCGTACGGCGGCGACGTCTTCGCGTTCGACGCGCACCTCGACCGCCTGGAGCGCTCGTGCGACGCGATCGGGCTCGACCACGGGCTCGGTCGCGAGGACCTCCGCGAGCGCGTCGTGGAGACGCTCGCGGCGAACGACCTCGAGGACGCGTACGCGAAGCTCTCGATGACCAGGGGCAGCCAGCCCGGAACGGTCACGCCCCGGCCGGACGTGGACCCGACGGTCGTCGTGTACGCGAAGCCGCTCCCGCGCGGTGGGCTCGACGGCGAGTCCGTCTGGGACGCGCCGGCGGTCCTCCAGACCGCGAAGACGCGGAAGCCGCCCGCGAACGCGCTCCCGCCGGGCGCGAAGACCCACAACTACCTGAACTCGATCCTCGCCCGCGACGAGCTCGTCGCGGACGCCGACGAGGCGCTCTTGCGCGATCAGGACGACCGCGTCGCGGAGGGCGCGGCGTCGAACGTCTTCTGGGTGGACGACGATGGCCTGCACACGCCCGCCGCCGACCTCGACCTGCTGCCCGGCATCACGCGCTCGGTCGTCCTCGACCTCGCCCGCGAGCAGGCCGGCGTCCCCGTCCACACCGGCGAGTACGCGCTCGACGCGGTCAGGGCGGCCGACGAGTGCTTCCTCACGAACTCGACGTGGGAGCTCCGGCCGGTCGCGAGCGTCGACGGCATCGACGTCGGCGGCGGCCCCGTCACCGACCTCCTCGCTCGCCTCTACGACCGACTGGTCGAGCAACGCCACTACGGCGCGGACGGCGGGGGCGACGCTGACGAGACGACGACGGCTGACGACGGAACCGGCGACGTCGTCGACCGCGGCGACGCCGAAGGTTCTTGACGTCGGCCGTCGAACCGGTTCGTTCATGCATGCGACGTCCCCGGATGCCGTCCTCTTCGACCTCGACCTGACGCTGTGCGAGACGACCCAGGACCGGAGCGAGGTCCTGTCGGGTACGTTCGATCGCGTCGGCGTCGATCAGTACTGCGGGGTCGCGGACCTGGCAGCGGTTGCACCGCAGGTCCCCGAGGTCTCGTCCGACCACGAGTTCTTCGTCGTGCTCTTCGAACTCGCCGCCGAACGCGTCGACGGCGTCGACCCCGACGGCGTTCCGGTCGACGACCTCGCCCTCGCGCACGACGACCTCGTCGACCACTCGCAGGTCCGGTTCCGCGACGGCGCCGAGGCCGCGCTCGAAGCCGCCCGCGACCACGGCCCGGTCGCGCTCGTCACGAACGGCGGCCGAGAGACGCAGACGACGAAACTGGAGGCGCTCGGCATCGCCGACGCGTTCGACGCGACCGTGTTCTGCGACCCGAGCGCGGGGATGCCACCAAAGCCAGACCCGAAGCCCATCCGGACCGCCGTCGACGCGCTCGACGTCGACCCGGCGGCGACGCTGCACGTCGGCGACTCGAAGGCGTCGGACGTCGCCGGCGCGCACGCCGCCGGCGCACGGTCCGCCTGGGTTCCCTACGAGGCGGCGAGCGACGACGGCGACCACGACCCCCACCACACGTTCGACGCGCCCGACGGCGTCCGCGACGTGCTCTGAACGCGGAGAAATCGGGGACTCTCGATGGGCAGCGGCTCGACTGCCGTCGCTACCAGTCGTCGACGACGGATCGAGCGCGCTCGTAGCCGGCGGCGTCCGTCCACGTGACACCGCTCTCGCGGTGCGCGACGACGACGTCGCCGCCGCAGTCCGGGCACCGGTACGCGCCCGGGTCCTTCACGGGCCGGGAGGCGCGATGCCGGCCCGCGGACCACTCGCAGCCATCGCTGCACGCGAGCGACAGTCGCGGAGCGGCGAACGACTCGCAGTGCCTGGGCGCGTCCACCGACGCCGCCTTCTCGCGGAAGCGCTCGCCGTGGCCGGCCTCGCCGAACTCCTGGAACTCCCAGGCGTGCACGAGCTCGTGCCGGATGGTGGCCGTGAACTGCCGCCAGCCGTGCTCGCGGTACGCCTGCCACGTCAACCGGATCGTGACGTCGCCCGATTCGGCGTCGTACGAGCACGCACCGGCGCGGCGGCGCGCTCGCTTCGAGATCTCCCAGTCGATGCGGTCGTGATCGACGTCGACGTCGACGCTCTCGGCGTAGATGCGAGCGTACGACAGGAGGTCGCGTGGCGTGTCCGGGTCGGGCGTCCCACTCTGCACGAGTAGCTGGCAGGAGCGACGACGGGAAAAGCGGTACGGTCCTCAGGCCTCGACGAGGAGGCCGGCGCGGTCGAGCGCCTCGTCGACGGTCGCGTCGTCGTGGACGACGGCGCTGATCGCGGTCGCGATGGCTTCGGGGTCGTCGTGCTGGAAGATGCTACGGCCCATGGAGACGCCGGCGCCGCCGGCGTCCATGACGCCGCGGACGGCGTCGACGGTCTCGCGGTCGGTGCCCTTCGCGCCGCCGGCGATGACGACGGGGAGGCGCGTGGACTCGACGACGTGCTCGAAGCTCGCGGCGTCCCCGGAGTACCCGGTCTTGACGACGTCCGCGCCGAGTTCTTCCGCGAGTCGGACCGCGTGCCCGAGCGATTCGGGGTCGGTGGAGTCGACGCCTTCGCCGCGGGCGTACGCCATCGCGAGCACGGGCATGCCGAGGCGGTCGGCGTCCCGCGTCAGTTCGGCGAGGTCCTCGATCTGGTCGGGCTCGTGTTCGCTGCCGACGTTGATGTGGAAGGAGACGGCGTCGGCGCCGGCGCGAACGGCCTCCTCGACGGTGCCGGTGACGCGCTTGTCGGCCTCGTCCGGGCCGATGGTCGTGGAGCCGTTCAGGTGGACGACGTAGCCGGCGTCGTTCTTGTTGTCGTGGACGCGCGGCGCGATGCCCTTCTGGGTGAGGACGGCGTCGGCGCCGCCGCGCGTGACGCCGTCGATGGTCGCCTCGACGTCCTTCAGTCCCTTGACGGCGCCCATGGTGATGCCGTGGTCCATCGGGACGACGAGGAACTTGCCGTCCGTCGAGATGCGGTCCAGTCGTGTGCGCTTCCCCACTCCGACGTATGTTGTGTCGCGTGTCATGTGCGTGAATCGGCGTCCGTTAGTGTGTTAGACCTTGCCATGGCTGGTTATGTCGGTTCCGATTCCGGCATGCTTTCGCCGGACCGCCGGTCCCCGGCGTCGAGCGCGCCGCGCTTCAGCTCGCGGGCCTTCGTCTCCAGCCGTTCCGCCGTCGCCGTCACCGACGTCTCGTTCTCGTGTCCTTCGGCAACGATGTCGACGAGCGCGCTCCCGACGATGACGCCGTCCGCGCCCGCTTCCACGACCGACGCCGCGTGCTCGCCGGTCTTGATGCCGAACCCGACCGCCTTCGGCACGTCCCACTCGCGCAGGCGCTCCAGGCTCGCGCCCGTCTGGTCGCTCACGTCGTCCTTCGCGCCCGTCACGCCCAGTCGCGCCTGCACGTACACGTAGCCCGACACCTGGTCCATGATGCGCTCCAGGCGGTCGCCCGCCGTCGTCGGCGCGACGATGAACACCAGGTCGAGACCGTACGCGTCGCACGCTTCCCGCAACGGGTCGGCCTCCTCCGCCGGCAAGTCCGGCACCACGAACCCCGAGATGCCGACCTCCGCGGCACGCTCGACGAACGGCTCCGGGCCCTCACCCTCTCCATACTGATAGATGAGGTTGTAGTACGTCATGCAGACGAGCGGGACCGCCACGTCGAGGTCCTCGACGAACTCGAAGAACCGCTCGGGCGTCATCCCGCCCTCGAGCGACCGGACGACCGCTTCCTGGATCGTCGGCCCCTCCGCGATCGGCTCGCTGAACGGGAGGCCGAGTTCGATGACGTCCGCACCGCCGCGTTCGAGCGCCTCGACGTACTCGATGCTCGCCTCGTAGTTCGGATCGCCCGCCGCGAGGTACGGCACGAACGCCGGCTCGCCCGCGAATGCCTCCTTCAGCGCCTGGTTCTCTACGTCTCGCGGGCTTCGCCCGCTCGACCGGTTCGAGGAACGTGGTTCCTCGTCGGCCACTACTCGAACACCTCCCCGACGTCGACCGCACCGTCGACGTCGCGCTTCTCGGTCTCCTCGACGACGGACTCGAGGTCCTTGTCGCCGCGTCCCGAGACGTTTATCACCGACACGTCACCGAGTTCCTCGGGGTGCTCCTCGGCCCACGCGAACGCGTGCGCCGTCTCCAGCGCCGGAATGATCCCCTCGAGTCGCGACAGCCGGTGGAAGGCCGCGAGCGCGGCGTCGTCGTCCACGTTCGCCGCTCGCACGCGCCCCTCGTCCACGAGGTGCGCGAGTTCCGGACCGACGCCAGCGTAGTCCAGGCCCGAGGAGACGCTGTGCGATTCGAGAATCTGGCCGTCGCCGTCCTGGAGGAGCTTCGTCCGCGCGCCGTGCAGGACGCCCTCCTCGCCCGTCGACAGCGACGCCGAGTTCGGCGCGACGCCGGCGTCCTCGTCGACGTCGAGCGACGACCCGCCCGCCTCCACGGCGACGAGGTCGGTATCAGTATCTCCGACGAACTCTGCGAACGCACCCATCGTGTTCGAGCCACCGCCCGCGCAGGCGACGACGGTGTCCGGGAGGCCGCCGGTCTTCTCGAGCGATTGCTCGCGAGCCTCCTCGCTGATGACGGCCTGGAAGTCCCGGACCATCGCCGGGAACGGCGCCGGCCCGACGACGCTCCCGATGACGTAGTGCGTGTCCTCGACGTTCGTCGCCCAGTCACGCATCGTCTCCGAGATCGCCTCCTTCAACGTCCCCCGACCCGTCGTCACGGGGTTCACGTCGCTCCCGTTGAGCTTCATGCGGAAGACGTTCGGGCGCTGGCGGTTGATGTCGCGCTCGCCCATGTAGATCTCGCAGGGCAGCCCGAGGTGCGCCGCGGCCATCGCGGTCGCGGTGCCGTGCTGGCCGGCACCGGTCTCCGCGACGATGCGCTCCTTCCCCATGTACTTCGCGAGCAAGACCTGCCCCAGCGCGTTGTTCAGCTTGTGCGCACCGCCGTGCACGAGGTCCTCGCGCTTCAGGTAGACGTCCGCGTCGTAGCGCTCGCTGAGGTGCTCGGCGTACTGGAGCGGCGTGGGCCGCCCGCCGAAGTCCCGGAGTCGATCGCGGAACTCGTCCATGAAGCCGTCCTCGTTCTCGAGGACGTACCGCTCGTAGGCCTCGGTGAGTTCCTCGATCGCCGGCATCAGTGCCTCCGGGACGTACTGTCCGCCGTACTCTCCGAATTTCGTGTCCGTCGCTGTCATCGTGTATTCTCCGTGGGGTCAGCCGCACTCCCGGCCGTCAGTCGTCGCGTGTTCGCGCGGACGTCCCCGTCCATGATCGCGCTCCCGACGAGGAGTCCGTCCGCGCCCGCTCGCCGCATCCGTGCGACGTCCTCGGTCGAACCTACGCCGCTCTCCGCAATGAGGGTGACGCCGTCGCGGTCTCCTGCCGGGACCGCGTCCGCGACGCGCTCGAACGTCCCGAGGTCGACCTCGAGTCGCGCGAGGTCGCGGTTGTTCACGCCGACGAGGGTCGCACCGGCCAGGAGCGCGCGCTCGAGTTCCGCTTCGGTGTGGACCTCGACGAGCGCCTGGAACCCGCGGTCGCGCGCCGCGTCGAGCATCGTCTCGAGGCCGGCCGCGCCCTCGACCCCGGTGTCGTCGTCGCCACTGCTTCCCAAGAACCGTGCGATGAGGAGGACGACGTCGGCCTCGACGGCGTCGAGGTCGCGCTCGCGGAGGAGGAAGTCCTTCCGGAGGACGGGGACGTCGACGGCGTCGCGGACGGCGGCGAGCGCGTCGGTGCTCCCGCCGAAGTGCTCGGGTTCGGTGAGGACGCTGAGGGCGGCGGCGCCGCCGTCGACCATCTCGCGCGCCAGTGCCACGGGGTCGTCCTCGCGGGTCCCGTCGGTCGTCGGACTCGTCGGCTTGACCTCGGCGATGATCGGCGTCCGACCGTCGGCCTCGGCCGCGTCGAAGGCGTCGGGGAGGGATCGAGCGTCGACGTCGACGCGCTCGCTCGTCGGCACCTCGCGGTCGCGCGCCGCGTCGAGGATGGCCTCGACGGCTGGCGCGAGCCCTCGCCCATCTCTAGTGTTCATTATTGTGCATCGACGGACTCATTCGTACATAAGGCTTGCGTCATCGTACCCCTGGAACGCGCTCCAGGCCCTTTTCCCGCTCGAACTGACCCCCCACCCTGGCATCGTGATTCAGTGCCGTTCCGGAACCCTTAGGCGGCTCACAGGACCCCTTCGAGTATGGTCCCCGAGACGAACGGCGGAGGCGAGGGCGGCGGAACCGACGGCGAATCCGCCGCCGTCGATCAAGACGGGAGAGTCGACACCGACCGCGGCGTCGCGCGCAACGAGGACCGACCGACGCCAGACGGCTGGACGCAAGGGAGCGTCCGCGCCAACGGCATCGAGGTCTCGTACTACCGCGTCGGCGACCGCGACGGGCAGCCGGTCGTCGCAGCGCACGGCTTCTACGATGACGCCCGCTGCATGCGTCCGGTCGTGGACGCGCTCGCCGCGGACGGGTTCGACGTCGTCGCGTACGACGCCCGCGGCCACGGTCACACCGACGCGCCCGAAGCGGGCTACGCGATCGCGGACCGGGTCGCCGACCTCGTCGGCGTCCTCGACGCACTCGACCTCGCGGACCCAGTCCTCTACGGGCACTCGATGGGCGGGCACACCGTCGCGACGACAGCTGCGAGGCAGTCCGAGCGCGTCCGCGCCGTCGTCATGGAGGACCCGGCGGCGATGTACGGCCTCCCCGACGAGGACCCGGACGCGATGGCGGAGTACGTCCGCGAGCAGGTTCGAGCGGAGCACGAGAAGTCCCTCGACGAACTCCGCGAGCAGTACGTCGAGGAGCACCCCGAGACGGCGGACTGGCTCGCGCGCGCCGACCAGTGCATGAGCGTGCACATCGAGAACGTTCCCCGCCAGGGGTACCCGCCACTCGCCGGCGTCTTCCCGGACGTCGACGCGCCCGCGCTGGTCCTGAAGCGCGACCCCGACGCAGTCGAGGCGGAAGCGACCGAGCGCGCACCCGTTCGGGACCGAGCGCGCGACCTCGACGTCGCGGCCGACCTCCCGGACGGTCGGCTCGTGCACGTCCCCGACGCCGGACACGCCGTCGTCCGCGACGAACCCGAGGTCGCGCTCGCCGAGGTCCGTGCGTTCCTCCGTCGCCTCGACGACGGCGACTGGTGACGTCGCCGACCGACGCGAGCGCCGGCCGTTGGCGTAGCCGGCGACGACCGCGGAGCGTCGGCCGTTGTAGCCGGCGACGACCGCGGAGCGTCGGCCGTTGGCGCACCCGGCGACGACCGCGGAGCGTCGGGCGTCGATGCGACCGGCGACGAGGAACCTTCAAGGTCGTGGTGGGCGACGGGTCGTGCATGGACGACGCGGACACCGCAGGCATCTACGCCCGAGAGATCGACTACCTCGAACGGTACGTCCAGTTCGGCGTGGCGAGCGGTCGCGTCATCTCCGTCTCGTTCCCCGAGACGGCGCCCGAGGACGCGAGCGATACCTACGACCTCCTCGACCGCTTCGAGCGATACTGCGAGGGCATCAGCGAGGAGGACTTCGCCGACGTCGAGGTCGGGTTGACGGTCCCGACGGGCGAACGGAAGGTCCTCGAGACGCTCCGACAGGTCGGGTACGGCGAACAGGTGAGCGTCGCCCAGTTGGCGAACATGACGCCGACGCTCGACCCCGACGACGAGCAGGACGTGATAACGGTACGCGAGGCGCTCGCGGAGAACCCACTGCCGGTGCTCGTCCCCGACCACCGCGTCCGGGACGGCCCGAGCGCGCTCCCGCCACAGGTCGAACAGCAGCTCCGGTCGCTCGAGGACCTCTGAGTCGCCGACCGAACGAGCCAGCACGCACCCGCCCTACCTGTGTCGCTTCTAGTAGATAGCCGTGGCGACGAGCGTCGGTTCTAGTTTCAGCTGACCCGCTCGGCGAGAGATTCAGGTGAGGAAGACGACGTAGAATAGTCAGAACCACTACCAAAACGAGTTAACGGAAGGGAGCTTACAAAAGTCAGTTTCCGGGAACGTTCACGGTCCCGTCGGTCCACAGTCTAGATATGAAGCGACCGAACGGACTCGTACTTCGGTTCTACGCGTTCAAGGTCACGAACGCGTCGGGGTTCTACCTCCCCATCTACTTCGTGTTCCTGCAGGACAAGGGGTTCGACCTCGCGTTCCTCGGCCTGCTCTCCGCAACGTTCTCGCTCTCGCTCGTCGCCGTCGAGATCCCGACGGGCTACCTCGGAGACCTCGTCGGGCGCCGCGGGAGCCTCGCGGTCGGCGCCGTCGTCCGCGCGGCGGTCATGGCGTCGTTCCCGTTCCTCCCCTCGAAACCCGCGTACCTCGCGCTGTTCGGAGTCTGGGCGATCGGGTGGGCGTTCCGCTCGGGCACCCAGGACGCCTGGCTGTACGAGGTCCTCCAGTCGACGTGCGACGAGGACGAGTACGCTCGCGTCGACGGCCGCGCGAACACGCTCGTCCTCGGCACGAGCGCGGTCGCCGCCGTCCTCGGCGGTCTCATGTACACCGTCGAACCCGCCGCGCCGTTCCTCGCGAATGCCGCGCTCGCACTCGTCGGCCTCCCGATCCTCTACACGTTCCCCCCGATCGAGACCGACGCCGACGAACAGGCCTTCGGCGTCCGGGACGCCGTCGTGCTCCTGCGCGCTCAAGCCCGACGCCCGGAGGTCCGCTGGTTCGTCGCGTACGCCGCCGTTTTCGCCACCGCGTTCGCCGCCACCCGCCCGTTCGAGCAGCCGATGCTCCGGGCCGTCGGCGTCCCCATCGCGGGCCTCGGCGTCCTCTACGCCGCGTTCAAGCTCGTGTCCGCCGGCGCCGCGTCAACCTCCGGATACCTCGAGGAGCGCCTCGGCGTCCGCGGCACGTTCGCCGTCCTCCCCGCGGTGTACGCGCTCGCGTTCGCGGTCGTCTACGTCGTCCCCGTCGCCATCGTCCCGGTCGTGTTCCTGAACCGCGCGATCAACACCGCCGTCCGCCCCATCCGGAACAAGTACCTCAACGACCGCCTCGACGACGTCGGGCGCGCCACCGTCCTCTCGGGCGCATCGATGGCGCTCTCCGTCGTCTCCGGTCTCGGGAAGATCGTCAACGGTCGCGTTACGGACGCCATCGGCCCGATCGACGGCGTCGCCACCGCGAGCGTCGTCCTCGCCGGCGTCGGCGCACTTCTCTGGTTCGCCGTCGACCCCGTCCGCTCGACCGGCGACGAGAGCGCGACCGACGACGCCACGGCCGAGGACGCCGTCACCGCCGACTGAAGCCGGCGACGCGATTGCCGGCCGGCTGAAACCCGCCACCGTCCGCGTCCGCCGACGCTCACGTCCGCGCGACCGACAGCAGGACGGCGGCGCCGACGAGGAGGAACGCGATGCTCGCGACGTCGAGCACGCCGGACGGGAACAGGAGTCCGACGAAGCGCGCGACCGCCGCGGCGACGAACGCCATCGCACCGAGCAGCCGGCGCCCCGGTCGATCCTCCAGCCGGAACCCGACGTACGCCGCCGCGAGCAGCCAGACGAACCCGATCGCGAACTCCGTCGTCTGTTCGGCGATCGGCGCGTCCAGGAGCGCGCCGACGAGCAGCATCGAGACGACGCCGACCACGAGCACGGCGAGTACCAGCCACCCACCGGACTCGGTCGCCGCCGTCGGTTCCGCAGCCGCCGGATCGCCCCCAGTATCGGCGGTCGCGTCGCCGTCGCCCCCGTCGCCGCTCTCGGTCCGGTCCTCGGCCATGGTCCGTGCTGCGAACGCCGGCGGCGTCAACCCGTCGGTTCGAGGTCGACCGCTCTCAACCGCTCGCGTGGCCGAGCTCGTGCTCGTGGACGACGAACTCCAGGGCGTTCACGAGGTAGTGCGCGACGACGACGACCAGCAGGCTCCCCGTGACGACGAAGGCGGCCGCGAGCACCGCCCCGAGCGCAGTCGTGACGACGACGCCCATCCGGCCCTGAGTGCCGTGTCCGAGCCCGAACAGGATCGAGGCCGGAACGACGAGCAGCCACGGCGACACGCCCGCGCCGGCCGCGAACGCCCCGACGAGCACACCGCGAAAGAGCAGTTCCTCGAACGTCGCGACGACCGGGAGCACGCCACCGAGGAGGATCACCCACCCCGTTCGGGACGCCGGCGCCAGCAACTCGCGGAGCTCGTCGCCGCGACCGAACCCGTACGCGTCCGCGACCGACCCCCCAACCTCGTTCGCCGCGTACAGTACCGTTCCGAACGCGACGCCGAGGACGACCGCGAGCACCGAGAAGTGCTGGTCCGCGACCCCCAGCGCCGTACGCGGCACGGACGCCAGCACCGCCGCCACGACCAGCACGACCCCGAACGCCCCCTGCGAGAGCGCGACGTTCAAAAGGAGCAGCGGCTGCGAGAGCCGCGGCACCTCGCCCATCTCGCCGCCTTCGGCGACGCTGTCGTCTGCGACGTCCTCGCACTCCCCGACCGCGTCGACGTGCTCGCCGACTGCGTCCACGCGCTCGCCGACCGCGTCGACCGAGTCGTCCGCCGACGGTCCGTCGAAGCGCTGGCTCGTCGCGTGCGAGAGCGCGAGCAAGAGAACCGTGACGACGCCCGCGACCGACGCGAACGCCGTCCACGCCGTCACGGCGCGTTACTGCGGACTCGGCTTCCCGCTACCGGTCCGGCCGACCTTCTGCTCCAGGGCCTTCCCGGTGATGTTCTTCAGGCGGTCGACGAGCGAGTCCTTCTCCGTCTCGCCCGTCAACGCGATCTCCAGCACCTCGCTGATGTGGTTCACGGGGATGACTTCGATCATCTCCTCGTACTCGTCCTCGATCATCACGTCCTGCTCGTTCGCGGCCGGGATGACGACCGTGTCGAGGCCGGCCTTCGCCGCCGCCTCGATCTTGTGCGTGACCCCGCCGACGGGGAGCACGTCGCCGCGGACCGACAGCGAGCCCGTCATCGCGAGACTCTGATCGACGGGTACCTCCTCGAGCGCGGAGATGACGGCGGTCGCGACCGTGATACTCGCGGAGTCGCCGTCCACGCCCTGCTGGCCGGCCTGCACGAACTGGATGTGGATGTCCTTCTCGCTGATGTCCTCGTCGCTGAACTTCTTGATGATCGCGGAGACGTTCTGCACCGCCTCCTCCGCCATCTCCTGGAGCTTCCCGGTCGCGATAACTTGACCGGGGCCCTGCGAGGGCGCGACCTCCGCCATCACGGGCAGGACGATACCGGAGTCCTCGCCCATGACCGCCAGACCGTTCACGCGACCGACGACGTCGCCGGTGGACACCGTGAGCTCGTAGTCTTTCCGGCGCTCGATGTAGTCGTCCGCGAGCTGCTGTTCGATGGAGCGACTGCGGCGCTTCGCGCGCAGCACGTCCTCCCGGGTCGTGTGCTCGCGGTCTTCGGCGCGAGCGATGTCGCCGGAGACGCGAACGAGCCCGCCGAGGTCGCGGAGCTTGAGCGTGAGGTGCTCCTTGCGGCCCGCACGACGGCGGGCTTCGAGGAGGATCTCCTCGACCGCCGAGCGCGTGAAGTGCGGGAGTCGCCCGTCCTTCTCGACCTCTTGCGCGATGAAGCGCGCGTACTTCCGGCGCATCTCCGGGGTGTCCTCGATGGTGTCGTCCATGTACACCTCGTACCCGTACCCCTTGATGCGCGAGCGGAGCGCGGGATGCATGTTCTCCATCGCGTCCAGGTTCCCGGCCGCGACCATGATGAAGTCACACGGCACCGGCTCCGTCTGCACCATCGCACCCGAGGAACGCTCGCTCTGGCCCGTGATGGAGAACTTCCCCTCCTGGATCGCCGTCATGAGCTTCTGCTGGCTCCGGATGTCGAGCGTGTTGATCTCGTCGAGGAACAGCACGCCCTTGTTCGCCTTGTGGATCGCGCCGGGTTCGACGCGGTCGTGACTCGGCGTCTCCATCCCACCGCTCTGGAACGGGTCGTGCCGGACGTCACCGAGGAGCGCACCGGCGTGCGCGCCCGTCGCGTCCTCGAACGGCGCGGTCTGCTGGTCGGCGTTGTTCACGACGAGGTTCGGGATCATCGAGTCCGTCGACCGACTCGAGTACCGGAACGCGAGGAACACGATCCCGGCCGCGAGGATGCCGAGCAGGAGGTTGCCCTGGATGAGCGCGTACCCGAGGACGACCGCGACGATGATGTACATGAGGAACTGCCGCATCTGGTTGCGCTTGCGGGCGTCCTCCTTGTGCGCCTCGATGATCTGGTCGCCCTTCCCCGCCGGCACCGTCCGCACCTTCGGTGCGTTCCCGTCGTCGGGGTTGTGGTAGACGAGGATGTCCTGGAGGTCCTCCTTCGGGAGGAGTTGACTCATCGCCTTCGCCAGCATCGACTTCCCCGTCCCCGGGGAGCCGATCATCATCACGTGCCGTCGCTGCTTCGCCGCCTTCTTCACGATGTCGCGGGCCTCGTCCTGCCCGATGACCTGATCGACGAGCCGGTCCGGAACCTCGATCGCGTCCGTACTCTCGATCTGGAGGCCGCCAAGCAGGTCGTCTTCCGCGACCGACTCGTCGATCTCCGCCTCGACTTCGACGTCGCTCCCGAGCCGATCGATCTCCTGTGCGGGGGCGTCGTCGGAGCCATCGTCGGACTTCCCGGAGTCGTCCGCTCCGGATTCTGGGCCGCCCGGAACGCCGAGGTCCGGGTGCTCGTCCCGTGGGACCTCGGGGTCCGGCTGGCCGCTCCCGTCCTCGGCCTCGTCGGCCGTTTCGGGGCGTCCGTCGGTGGTGTCGCTGTCTTTGCTCATAGAAGTGATTCGGTATCCGAACCGAAGGGATTGCGACTGATATACTTTCCTCCTACAGAACTCGCCACCCGCTCGGACTTTTCGCAGGACAGGCGGCCTCTACGGTCGGTATTCGAACTGGCCGGAATCAAGCATCGTTATAAATCCGGGTCGAGGAGTTCGTGGACGACGTCGACGAACTCGTCCTCGGCATCGAGACCGCCGGTAATCCCCGCACGATCCACGGCCCGATCTCCCCCTGCAGAGCGATCGTCCGTATTCTTACTCGTCGAGTTTGTCGATGAGCGATTCGAGCGTCTGAACGTGGGCTTCGATCAGTTCCTCGCCCCGGTCGGTCAATCGGTAGCTCGTCCGAGGAGACCCGTCGACGAACTGCTTTCTGACGCTCACGCAATCGGCGTCCTCCATCCTCTGGATGTGACTGGCGAGGTTCCCCTCGGTGATATCGAGTTCGGACTTGAGGTCCGTGAAGCTGACCTCGCCGTTCGCGTAGAGATGGGCGAAGATCCGCAACCGCGTAGGCTGATGCACCAGCTTGTCGAACTCCATGCTATACCCGTGAGAGGACGACGTATGCTCCGACGTTGTGTGCAGCGAGACCGATACCGAGGACGGCGAACTCCCATCCCAACAGCGGGGGAATGTGCGGGACGACAGCGGCCAGGACGAGCAGCCAGACACCGCCGGTGTAGAACGCATAGCAATCCGGTGCTCTGATGTTGTAGGACGCGAGCAGCTGGCCCATGTAGAGGTATGCGACGCCGCTGATTGCCGTGGCGACGACGAATGCCGTCACGAACATGTCGTCGGTCGCGAGCCGTTCCAGAACCGGCAGCAGTCCGATAGCCGCCGCCACTGCTCCTGCACCGTACGTGACGTTCCAGGCTCTCCAGCTGGGGACGCCGCCCGTCGGTCGGTCGTATCGTTCGAGGGCTCGCCACGTCAGGAACTGGTGGGCCAGAAACAGCCCGATCGCGAGAGCGAGGAGTGGTGGAGAGAACCCATCCCGGAGTCCGACCTGGACGACCGGGAGTGTGACCCCCAATCCGACGCCTTCGAGGAGCCAGAAGCGCCACCAGTAGGGGTGCTCCTCCGCCAGCCCCAACGCCTCCTTGATCTGGCCGAGTTCCTCCTGCAGGGACTCTGGGTCGACCTCTGTCTCGCTCATGTCGTGGGGTAGACCTCCCGTGCTGGAGAACGTTTCGTATGGCTGGTGAAGCGGTCGACGGACGCCGATTCGGATTCGATCGGACTGCCGCCACCAACGCGCTCGTCGAAGGCCGTCGAATCGACGATCGTCTCCATTGACATACCCCATATCTGACCTCCTTCACAAAATACTTTCTGTTACAAAGTCACTTTGTAGTGCAAAGTGCTATGGTGCTCCGTCGCAGTGGTCCACTCGCAACCGATGACCAGAGACACCGCTGCCCATCCGTCCCGCCTCGGACCGGTCGGCTCGTTCGTCGCCACCCGTGAAGTGCTCGCGTTCTTCGGTCTGACCATCGCCTTCTCGTGGGCCGCGTGGGTTCCGGGGGCGATCGGCATCGTCGACTACGGGCCGTTCGTGTTCCCCGCTGTCGTCGTCGGCGGCTTCGGCCCTCTGCTCGCGGCCGCGTTCGTCACGTGGCTCGTCGGCGATTCCGTGCGAGCGTGGGCCAGCCAGGTGCTGCGATGGCGCGTTCGCCCGCGATGGTACGTCGTCGCCGTCGGGCTCCCGATCGCCGTGGTCGCACTCGTGAGCGTCGTCACCGTCGCCATCGGCTACTCGTTCGAGGGGCCGGAGATCCTCGCGCAGGTCCCGCTGTTCGTGTTGCCGCTGATCTTCGTTCTCAACATGGTGACCGTCTTCCTCGTGGGCGGTGGCCAGGAGGAACTCGGCTGGCGCGGGTTCGCCCTGCCACGACTGCTCGAACGGTTCGACGCCGTTACCGCGAGCGTCCTGATCGGCCTCGTGTGGGCGAGCTGGCACCTCCCGCTGTTCGCATTAGAGGGATCGGGCCAGTACGGTTCGTCCTTCGCCCCGTACGTGGTCTCGCTCCTCGGGCTGTCGGTCCTGTTCACGTGGCTGTACCGCAGCACCGGCCGGAGCGTGCTGCTGGCGATGATCTTGCACGCCAGCTACAACAGTTCGACGTTGCTGCTCCCCGGCGTTCAGACCGTCACCGGCGAACTCCACTGGGTGTTCGCCGGGGTCGTGTGTCTCTTCGCTCTCGGCGTGTTCGTCGTGTACGGCCGCTCGCTCCGGTCCGGCGACGCCGACGGACCCGAGACGGACGTCGAATCGCCGCCGCAGGCGACCTAGCTCCGACCGGGTTCCGATACAGCGGTCACTGGACCGATTAGCCACTCTTATGCACGATTGGCGCGACGACTCGGCCATGACGCGGGGTTTCTACATCGGTCGCTTCCAACCCTACCACGACGGCCACCACAGCATGGTCGCGAAGATCGCGGAGGACGTCGACGAGCTCGTCCTCGGCATCGGGAGCGCCGGTGATTCCCACTCGACGCACGACCCGTTCACCGCCGGGGAACGCATCATGATGCTCACGAAGTCCCTGCGCGAGTTCGACGTGACGACGTACGTCGTCCCGATCGAGGACCTCGACCGGAACTCCGTCTGGGTGAGTCACGTCCAGTCGATGAGTCCGACGTTCGACGTCGCGTACTCGAACAACCCGCTCGTCATCCGACTGTTCCAGGAGGCCGGCATCGAGGTCCGTCAGTCGCCGATGTTCAACCGCGAAGTACTGGAGGGCTCGGAGGTCCGCGAGCGCATGATCGAGGGCGACGACTGGAAGGGACTCGTCCCCGCACCGACGGCGGAGGTTATCGACGAGATCGACGGCGTCCAGCGCATCCAGCAGGTCGCCGAAACCGATTCGAACGGGGGGTGAACTGCCCGCACGAGCATACGGCGGCCTCCAGGCCGCCGTTTCTGCCGGGCGATGCCGTCGCAGTCGCCGAGAGTCGCCCGGCCGCCGTTTCTGCCGGGCGATGCCGTCGCAGTCGCCGAGAGTCGCCCGGCCGCCGTTTCTGCCGGGCGATGCCGTCGCAGCCGCCGAGAGTCGCCCGGCCGCCGTTTCCCGCTGAGCGGTGCGATCGCGGCCGTTGAGAGTCGCCCGGCCGCCGTTTCCCGCTGAGCGGTGCGATCGCGGCCGTTGAGAGTCGCCCGGCCGCCGTTTCTGCCGGGCGGTGCGGTGTGGTTCTGCTGGGTGCGCGTGTGGCGTTCTGAGAGGGAATTGATAAGCGAGGGGTGCGTCAAGGGTGCGTATGATCACGCTGTCGTCCGACTTCGGGTCGCCGTATCCGGCGGCGATGCGGGGAGTGTTGTTGCGGCGGGACCCGGACGCGCGACTGGTGGACGTGAGTCACGAGTTCCCGCGCCAGGACGTGCGTGCGGCGGCGTTCTGGTTGCGCGAGCTGTTGCCGCACTTCCCGCCGGCGGTGCATCTGGTCGTGGTCGACCCGGGCGTCGGGACGGATCGGGCGGCGCTGGCGGTGCGGGCCGGCGAGCACGCGTTCGTGGCGCCGGACAACGGCGTCGTGGTGCCGGCGGCGCGAGCGCTCGCGGGGGACGACGAGTCGATTCGGGCGTGGCGGATCGACGACGCGGATGCGGCGTCGTCGACGTTCCACGGGCGGGACGTGTTCGCGCCGGCGGCGGGCGACCTGCATCGGGTCGGGTTCGGCGAGTTCACGGATCGCTCGGACGTGACGCGACTCGACTCCTTCGAGTCCCTCGAGTTGCCGGAGGCCGACGTGACGGCGTCGCGTGCGGTGGGGGAAGTGATGACGGTCGACGACTTCGGGAACGTCATCACGAACGTCCCGGGACGCGCGCTCGAGGGCGTCGAGTCGGTGCGCGTGAACGACCGCGAGGTGCCGGCGGTGGCGACGTTCGCCGAAGTCCCGGTCGGGCAGTGGCTGGCGACGGTCGGGAGTCACGGCTACGTCGAGTGCGACGTGAACCAGGGACGGGGCGACCGCGCGTTCGACCTGTCGTCGGGCGACGAGGTCGTCCTCGAGGTCGACGAATGACGGCCGGTCCGGTACTCTCGGTGAGCGCGTTCGACGCCCTGAACTGGCTGGGGTTGCTCGCGTTCGCGCTCGCGGGATCGCTCGACGGCGCGGACGAGGGCCTGGACGCCCTCGGCGTCGTCGTCCTCGGGGTCGTGACGGCGCTCGGTGGCGGCATCACGCGCGACCTGCTCGTGGACCGGACGCCGGTCGCGCTCACCGCGACCGCGGACGTCGCCGTCGTCATGGTCGGCGTCGTCGTCGCGGTGCTCCTCGTCAGGCGAGGACCGTCGATCGGCACGGCGTCGCCCGCGGTCCAGGTCCCGGACGCGGTCGGGCTGGCGGCGTTCGCGGCGACCGGCGCGATCGTCGCGTGGGACGCCGGCCTGTCCGCGTTCGGCGTGCTCGTGTGCGCGATGCTCACCGGAACCGGTGGTGGCGCGATCCGGGACCTCCTCGTCGGTCGGACACCGGGCATCCTCGTCGAGGACTTCTACGCGACGTGCGCGCTCGTCGGCGCCGTCGCGTTCTGGCTGCTCCGTACCGCGGGCGCACCAGCACCGATCGGGATCGCCGCGTGCGTCGGGCTCGCGTTCGTGCTGCGCGTGCTCGCGATCCGGTTCGACTGGCACCTCCCCACGGTCGGCTGACCGCGGAGACGGTTCGGGGTCGCCTCCTTTGCGGCGATGATGTCGGCATGCTCCCGAAGTGAGTTCTCCAGAAACCGACGCTCGCCCGTGGATCGAACGCCTCCGTGGGGACTCCAGGCGAGGTGTTGGCCGACCGGACGGGCCGGTACAGCCTTGATGCAGGCGATGGAACGCTCAGAGAGATGCTGGAACTGGAACATCGGTTCCGCGTGGTCGACGTTCACGCCACGCTCTCGCCCGAGGACGCCCCCGGCGGCGAGTCCGTCGTCGGCCCGGACCAGCTCGAACGAGAGATGCACCAGGCCGGGATCGTCCGGAGCCTCGTCTTCCCGCGGACCCAAGAGGCGGCGACCGACTACGTCGCCGCGAACAACGGCGTCGCACGCAAGAGCGTCGAACGTCCATTCGTGGCGTTCGCGCGCCTCACCGGCCCCCGCGACCCGGGGACGGCCGCGACGAGCAAACTCCGGAACCTCGCCGCGCGCCGCCGCGACCACCACACCGACCCCGAGACCGTCGAACAGTACGCGTACGACGACCGCTTCCACGGGTTCGTGCTCGACCCCGGTAGCGACGGCCTCCCGGACGACGCCGTACTCGACGCGCTCGAGGACGTCGACCTCCCTGTCGTCGTCCAGGCCGGTGCGGCGTGCCCGCCGTCTGTCGTCGAGACCGCGCTCCTCGACCGCGAGGTGACCGTTGTCCTCGCCGGATTCGGCGGCTATCCGCTCCAGCGCGACCTCATGCACGACGCCGTCTCCCTCCTCGACGACCACGACGACTGCTACCTCGACACGAGCCACGTCCGCTTCCGCGATCCCCTCGAGCGCGCGCTCATGGAGCACCCCGACCGCGTCCTCTTCGGGAGCGGCGCCCCGACCGCGCACCCGAACGTCGCCATCATGGAAGTCCTCACGCTCGACGTCAGCGAGGACAAGATGCGTCGCGCGTTCTCGAAGAACGCCACAAGGATCGTCCCCGAACTCGCCTCCGACCACGCCTGACCGCGTGAGTCGGAGCGACACCGCTCGAACCGACCGGAGAACCAGTCCGCTACTGCTCGTACTTCGTGACCGCTCGGTCTGCACGCGAGGAGAGCCCGTTCGGATTCTGCGACCCGGCGGCCGCTCGCTTGCGCGCCGCCAGCCCGTCCTTCGTCCCGACGGCGATCCCGGAGAACACGCGCTTGCCGTTCTCCAGCCACACGGACGGCGTACTCGCCCCACCGACGACGTCCCGGAGCGCACGCGCGCCGTCGACGATCGCCGTCTTCGCCGTGTGGTAGACTGGCGACGGCCTGACGCCGTAGTTCTTCGAGAGCCGGTACGCGAGCGACCGGTACTTCGACCCCCAGTCCGCCGGCGCCCGCCCACCGTCGGCGTGGACTTCGCCGCGAACGCAGACGCCCGCGTCCCACGCCACCTCGAAGTCGTTCGCGGCGACGCGATGGGAGACGTCCCGCGACCCACCCGTCTCCAGGTACTCGTCGAAGCCGTCGACCGCCTCCAGCGCGGCGCGCGTGAACGCGCCGTTGTCGCCGTTCACGAACGTCACCTCGCGCCCACCGACCGTCCACGTCTCGCGGGCCTCCGTCGTCACGCCCGCTCGAACCGACCGATGCGTCGGCCCCGTCACGACGTCCGAACCGCCTTCGATCGCCGTCTCGATGGCGTCCGCCCAGCCCGCCTCGACCACGAGGTCGTACCGGAGGAACGCGACGACGTCCCCGGACGCGACCTGCGCGCCCGCGTTCCGCGCGACGTTCAGGTTCCGTTCGGAGATCTCGACGAGCACGTCGACGTCCTCGCGCTCGCGAACCATCCCGGTCGTCCCGTCCGAGGACGGGCCGTTGACGACCACGACCTCGGCGTCGGGCGCATCCTCGGCGAGCGCGTCGAGCGCACGACCGAGTTGCTCCCGCCCGTTGAGTGTCGGGACGACGACCGAGAGGTGCATGCCCCAACGAA
This sequence comes from Halorubellus sp. JP-L1, assembly GCF_011440375.1. Classification (NCBI taxonomy): domain Archaea; kingdom Methanobacteriati; phylum Methanobacteriota; class Halobacteria; order Halobacteriales; family Halorubellaceae; genus Halorubellus; species Halorubellus sp. JP-L1. The sequence goes on along the minus strand of NZ_JAAOIR010000002.1, from coordinate 719,125 downwards.
CGACTGTCTCGTATAAAAATCGTCGTGTCTCGACCACGCCAGGAGAGGAATCGAAAGAAGAGACGGACCCCAGGCAACGATTCGAATCTGATTTCGCGCTCGGCCGCAAGGAACTGAAGCGAAAGCGAGAACGAGACCCGACCGAGACCGCAGAGACGAGTCCGGGACAGGGACGTGACGAACGGTTCGGGAACGGGGACGGGAGGGAACTCCGGAGAGAGCGGTCAGACGCGCGTGTCCCAGTACGACACCGATGCGAGCCGATCCAGGCCGGCGATCGAGACGATCTTGGTGTCGAGCGACCGGAACGCGCTCGCGACGTCGTCGGGGATCTCCCGGTAGAACCCGTACGGGAACGCGAAGTCGTGCTGGGCGTCGACGAGCTCGAGGTCGGCCTTCTCCAGCAGCGAGTCGATCTCGTACCGCGAGTAGAGCCGCGATCCCATCGGGAGCGCCCAGTTGTAGATCGAGCGCGCCGAGAACCGGTTGAACGTGTCGAAGAACACCTGGTCCTTCGAGACGCGACGCATCTCCGAGAGGAACGACTTCGGGGTGTCCGCGAGATGGAAGAATCGCATTGCGATCACGCTATCGAAGTGATCGTCCGGGAACGGCAGGCGTGCGGCATCACCGCGCATGAACTCGAGCGTGTCGGAGACGCCCGCCGCCTTCGCCTTCTCGCGGCCCTCCTCGAGCATCGCCGCGGAGATGTCGACGCCGACGATGTCGGCGCCGCGCTCGGCGAGCATCACCGTGAACCGGCCGGTCCCGCACGCGACCTCGAGCACGCGCTTGTCCTCGAGCGGCCCCAGCGCGTCCAGCACGGCCGCTTTCTCCCGCCGGTCGATGAGCCGGCCGCCCTTCGAGAAGCGCTTGTCGTCGTACTCCGCGGCCACGTCGTCGGCCTGGTACCACTCCTGTCCCTTCACTGTATGCTCGGGTAGGCCGCCGTGGGGATAAAACGGTACTGAACTTTCGCCACGCACGTATTTGTTCCATGGTACCGTACCTCAGAACATGGCTCACTGCAGATACTGCGACGCCGACGTCGACGTGGAGGCACTCGTCAGGCACGAGACCGACGGCCTGCTCCGCGTCCACTGCCCCGAGTGCGAGGGCCTCCTCGGCGCGTACCGCGACCCCGCCGGGGACTAGCTGCGCACGACCGTCTTCGTCGCCGGCGTCAGCTACCCGCTCGTCGCGACGTGTTCGGGCGCGATCCGAACGACGACGCGAGGGCCGCGTTCCTCGCCCTTGTTCGGGTACTCGTCCTGCTCGAAGTACCGGCGCGTGAGTTCGTCGATGTGCTCGACGGCACCGTCCTCCGTCACCTCGACCACCTCGCCGCGTACGGACACGTACCGGTACGGGTCGTCGGGGTCCGTGATCTCGATGCCGACCTTCGGGTTCGACCGGACGTTCCGTTCCTTCCGACGCCCGCGGGCCGTGTTCACGAGGACGTGCCCGCGCTCCGCGTCGTAGTCTACCCAGACGGGCGTCACCTGTGGCGTCCCGTCGGGCATCACCGTCGCGAAGTGCGCGAACGACTTCTTCTCGAACAGGTCGCGGAACGAAGCCGGAATCTCCACCATGCGTCCCCGCTCTCTCGCCAGCCCGAAAAGGGACGGCGAAGCGGCAGGACCGGCGACGAGCGACCAGAACCAGGGAGACCGAGAGCGCCCACGGCACGGCGGAGCGACGCCACGAACGACCCGACCTTCCATGGTAATAATACACCTAATATTGTTCGTACTGTATGTATCACCCTGTAGCCAACCTTTAACACCGACGTTCGCTCTGTGCGTGGTATGAGCATGAGTACCGCAGACGAGCGTGCCAACAACGACGACGTACTCTCCGACGGCGAATACCGCGACCGCCTCCGCGAACTCCCCCCGAGCGCGAAGCTCGTGTCGAAGGTCCTCGAAGGGGAATCCCCGCTCTCCCAGGGCCAGCTCGCCGAGGAATCGCTGCTCCCCGACCGTACCGTCCGCTACGCCCTCAACCGCCTCGAGGACGAGGAACTCGTGAACTCCCGGTACTCGTTCCAGGACGCCCGGAAGCAGGTCTACTACCTCAACGTCTGACCGCCGTCCGGTAGCGACCCTTCTCGACCCGCCACAGCCACCGACAGCGCTCGCTCGACGACGACTCGACAGTCGACGGATCGAGTGCGGCCGCGTCGAGGCGACCGACATCGTTTTTCGCCGCCCTCTCCCAACGCTGAGACATGAAAGTCACGCGCGTCAGCGTCGACGTGCCGACGCGAGCACCGACCGGGGCGACGAACGCGTACGTCGTCGGCCAGGACCCGGCCGTCCTCGTCGACCCCGCCGCCCGCTCGGACGCGCTCGACGACGCCGTCGCCGACCGCGGCGTCGAGCACGTCGTCGCGACGCACACCCACCCCGACCACGTCGGCGCGCTCGCGCACTACGCCGACGCCTGCCACGCGACGACGTGGGCGCGCTACGGCCGCACTCGCCCGTTCGAGTCGGCGACCGGCGTCGTCCCCGACCGGGAGCTCCGCGATGGCGACGACGTCGCCGGCCTCACGGCCATCGAGACGCCCGGGCACGCCGTCGACCACCTCGCGTTCCGCGCCGACGACGCCGTCCTCTGCGGCGACCTCGCCGTCGCAGAGGGGAGCGTCGTCGTCGGCCACCCCGAGGGCGACCTGCGCGCGTACCTCACGTCGCTCCGTCGCCTCCACGCGCAATCGCCGTCCGTCCTCCACCCCGGTCACGGGCCCGCTATCGAGTCGCCGCGCGAGGCGTGCGAGCGCCTGCTCGCGCACCGCCTCGACCGGGAACGTCGCGTACTCGCCGCCGTCCGCGACGGCGCGGACACCGTCGCCGCCGTCACCGACGCGGCCTACGACAAGGACCTCGCTGGCGTCCGCGACCTCGCCGAAGCGACCGTGCACGCCCACGTCCAGAAGCTCGTCCACGAGGGCCGCGTCCGCTGGCAGGACGGCCGCGTCCACCCGGTCGCCTGAGCGCGCCGAACGTTCAAACCGGAGGGCGCGGCAACCGCGGAGCGTGACGTGAAGACGCCCCGGGTGCGGCCTCGACGGGAGCGTAGACCACCCACCCGGTGACGGTCACTTCGACCCGCGCGCGGCGGTCCGCCTGTTCGCCACCGACCCTCCCGAGCCTCGGCCATCGCGACCGCGCGACGAGCGCCTTTTGTCCGTGCGCCCCCACGACGACGACGTGGACTCCCTCGAGACGGAACTCGCCCGCGCCCGCGACCTCGACGCGAGCGCGCTCGCCGACGCCATCGAGACGATCGGGTTCGAGTGCACGCGCTGTGGCGCGTGCTGCAAGAGTGAGGCCGACGACCCGCATACGGCGACGGTGTTCCCGGACGAGGTCCGGACGCTGCAAGCCGCGAACGCGGACGGCGATGACCACGACGGCGACGACGGTGAAAAGTACGACTGGCGCGACGTTGCCCGCCCGATGCCATACGGGCTGGAGACGGACGCCGACGGGACCCAGACCGGGGAGACGTTCGAGTGGGCGCTCCAGACGGACGCGTGCGGGAACTGCACGTTCTACGAGGAGGCCGCGGACGGCACCGGCGCGTGCACCGTCCACGACGACCGGCCGCTCATCTGCGAGACGTACCCGTTCAGCGTCGCGCTCGGCGGCACCAGTCAACCGATGGGCGAGGCCGTCGACGAGGCCGGGATGGTTCGCGCGCACGAGTGCGAGGGCCTCGGTCGCGACATCGACCGCGAGCACGCCGAGGAACTCGCCGACGCACTCAAGGAGCGCGCCGTCCGCGAGCTCGAGGAAGCGATCGGCGTCCGCGACAACTACGAGCGCGTCGACGCGCCCGACGAGGACGTCGTCGTGCACGACTCCGAGGCCGCGAAAACCCGAGACGGGGAACCGATCGGGACGAACTGAGTGCCGGCCAGAAGACCCCTGTCGGGCGTTCTCACCGAACGGCAAACGAGGAGTGTCCTTTATTTGGCCGTGGCAAGGTAGGTACAGACGAGATGAGTCAGACAGTCGAGTTCCGGTTCGAGTGCCCGGAGTGCGCCGAATCCATCGACGTCAACGAGTCGATGAAGGAGGCCATCCAGGCTCACGGCTGCGTCGTCTGCGGGACGCCAGCCCCCGACGACGCGTTCCGAGCGCAGTAACTGGATTCCGACCCCGCCCCGTCGTCGTCCCTTCTAGACGCTGCTGTCCGCTCGCTCGGAGACGTTCCGACGGCCCGTGATCGACTCCGGGACGAGCTTGTTCACGGTGAACTCGATGTCTGCCTTGGCCTGCTCCCACACCTCGAACTCGGGCGTCCGCGCCTTCCCGAGCCGCTCGACGTCCTCGGGCGTGAGTTCGTCCTTCGGAATCCGGACGAGGTCGCCGGTCGCGACGACGCTCTTGATGTCTAGCGACCCGTCGCCGTCAGTCGCTTCCTCGTAGACGACGAGCTGTGCGGGACAGGGTTCGTCGACGAACGCCGCCTTCGCGCTGTCGTCGTCGTACCCGAGACGCAGATAGAACTCGCCGTCGTCGGCGTCGAACCCGTACGAGACCGGGAACGCGTACGGTTCGTCGTCGCGCGCGACCGCGAGGACGCCGGTACCTCCGTCGCCGAGGAACCCCTCGATCTCTGTCGCCGTCAGCGAGACGCTACGGACGTCGGCCATTGAGACGTACTCTGGCCCTGCCGCACGTAAAACCCGCGGGACGCATCGGCGCCGAGAGCGCGAGGGCGGTCCGCCCGGGCCGCTGGCCGGTCAGTCGAGGATGGCGTCGAGGAGCTTCGACTGGGCGGCCGCGAGGTGCTCACTGAACGTCGCGCGCGTGATCGAGAGGGCCTCGGCGACCTCGCCGGCGTTCGCGCCCTTCGGGTGCGAGAAGTACCCCATGTCGTGGGCGGTCTCGAGGACTTCGAGCTGGCGGGCGGTGAGGCGACCGCGGTCGACGAACACGAGCGTGTGCGTGCCGGGTTCGCCCTCCGAGCGCAGGAGGCGTTTGACGTCGAGCGACGGGAAGGCGTCCCGGAGGTCGGCGACGAGCGCCTGGAGTGCGGCCATGTCGGCGACGTGGAAGGCGACGTGAACGCCGTCGTCGCGGACGTCGACGTCGGTGACGGGGCTGCCGTGGGCCTCGACGGTCTCGCACGGGCAGGCGACGTCGCGATCGCGCTCGAAGCGGTACGTGACGTGGTCGCCGTAGTCGAAGACGCGCTGGAACTCGACGTCGCTCTCCTCGCTGGCGCCGATCTCCTCGCTGGCGCCGGTCTCCTGGTCCTCGAGGCCGGTCTCCGCCAGGTCGATGCCGAGCGGGTCGGCGAGCAGGAACTCCTCGGTGACGCACCGGCCGTCGGTGGAGACGGCGCGGCGGACGTCCGTGGCGGCGATGCCGGTTCGGTCGACGACGTGCGTGACCGGACAGCCGGTCGGACCGTCGACGCGGATCTCGGCGCGGATGCCGTCGGTCATGCTCGGACCGTCGGGGCCGGATCACGTAATCCCTTCCCCACTAGTATTTAAACACCCCTCTTTTGATGGGTGTGAAGACGTGAGGCTCCCGCCAGTAGGTACAGGTGAGAACGACGCCATGTCCGCACCCAACGCTCCCGAGACGGCAGGTATCGACGGTACGACCGAGGTCGACGAGGACGCGCTTCTGACGGCGCTCCAGGACGACGACTGTCGCACCATCGTCGAGGCAGTATCCGAGGAGGCGCTGTCCGCGAGCGAACTCGCCGAGCGCTGCGACCTCCCGCTGTCGACGACGTACCGGAAGGTGGACACGCTCACGGACGCCGCACTCCTCGACGAGCGCCTCAGGCTCGCCGCGTCCGGATCGCACGAACGCGAGTACGTGCCGGGAACCGCCGACCTCACCATCTCGGTGGGTGCGGGCGCGAGCGTCGAAGTGCACGCCGAGAGCACTGCCAGCGAGCCCGCACAGATCCCAACGTTCGCGGACTGACCGACTACCGAATCGTAGCGGGCGCTTCTCGTCTCGCGTTCAGATTCCTTTGCCCATCAGGTGACTGCGGAGGACGTCCGCCTCCTTGTTCCCGGTTCCGGTGTTGACGATGACGACGGTGTCGTCCGCGTCGAACGCGTCGTCCTGGGCGAGCGCCCACGCGCCCGAGGCGGCGGCGGCGCACGTCGGCGCCATCTCGACGCCCTCCTCCTGGGCGACGGTGACGGCGGCGTCGAGGATCTCGTCGTCGCTCGTCGCGACCGCGCGTCCGCCGGACTCGCGGATCGCGTCGAGGATGAGGTGGCTCGCGCCCGGGTCCGGGATCTCGATGCCGCCGCAGATGGTGTCGGGGACGTCCCAGGGCTCGTGGCGGTCCGCGCCGTCCTCGAACGCCTTCACGATGGGCGCGCAGCCCTCGGCCTGTGCCGCGTGGAACGCTGTCTCGCCGTCGAGGAGGTCGAGGTCGCGGAACTCGCGAGCGGCCTTGTGCATGCCGACGAGGCCGACACCGCCGCCGGTCGGGTAGACGACGTGGTCCGGGGCCTCGAAGTCGAGCTGTTCGGCGATCTCGCAGTACATCGTCTTCTTGCCCTCGTGGCGGTACGGCGTGACGAACGTCTTCACGGAGTACCAGTCGTCGTGGTCGGCGATCGCGTCCGCGTACGCCTCGCCGGCGTCGCCGATGCGGCCGCCGACGACGGTCATGTCGCCGCCGTGGACGTTCACCATCGCCTTGTTCGTGAACCCAGACCTGGCGGGGAGGAAGACGTGCGAGTCCAGGCCGGCGCGACCCGCGTACGCGCTCGCGGCCTGGCCGGCGTTCCCCGCCGAGGCGAGCGCGACGTCGGTCGCGCCGTGCTGGACGGCGGCAGTGATCGCAGGGGACTGCCCGCGGTCCTTGAACGTCCCCGTCGGGTTCTGGCCCTCGTCCTTGATGAGCACGCGCTCGACGCCGAGTTCGGCCGCGAGCGTCGGGCAGTCGACGAGCGGCGTCGCGCCCTCGTGCATCGACACCGCTGTCTCGCGCGGGAACGGGAGCAGTTCCTCGTAGCGCCACATCGAGTCGAACGGTCGTTCACGGAGGTCCTCGCGCGTGAGGTCGACGGCGTCGTAGTCGTACGCGGGGTCGAGGATGCCGTCGCAATCCGGGCACTGATGCGTGGCGGCGTCGGCGTCGAACCGCTCGCCGCAGTCGACGCACTCGAGGCCGACGAAGGCGTCCGTGGTGTCCATGCGCGGCGCTTGGACGGGCCGGGACTAATCCCTGTCCATCGCGGGTGACTCGATTCCCGGCGCAGTTGCGGGTGATTCGTTTCCCGGGCCGAGTGCTGGTGATTCGTTTCCCGGGGCGTTATGCCGTCGGTGGCCGTATGGCGGCGCATGAACGACGAGGACGTCGTCGTGGTCGGGGGAGGGCTGGCGGGGCTCGTCGCCGCACGTCGGCTCGCCGGACGCGGCGCGACCGTGCGGTTGTTCGAGGAATCCGACGCGGTCGGCGGTCGCGTCCGATCGCGTCGCGAGGACGGGTTCACGTTCGACCGCGGATTCCAGGTGCTGTTCACCGCGTACCCCGCGGTTCGACGAGAACTCGACCTGGGCGCGCTCGACCTGCGTGACTTTCGGCCGGGTGCGATCGTCGCTCGCGACGGCCACCGAGCGGTTCTCTCGGACCCGCTGGGGGACCCGGAGGCGATCGTCGAGTCGGCACTGAACCGGGACGTAACTCTCGGGGACAAGCTCCGCACGCTCGCGCTCCGTCGAGAGCTCGCGGGCGAGGACCCGGCGACGCTGTTCGACGGCCCCGACCGGTCGACGCGGGCGTTCCTCGACGAGCGCGGGTTCTCCGAGAAGTTCGTCCGGAACTTCGCCGCGCCGTTCTACGGCGGCATCACGCTCGACAGGTCCCTGGAGACGAGCGCGCACGTCTTCGAGTACACGTTCGCGATGCTCGCTCGCGGCCGGACCGCCGTCCCCGCCGACGGCATGGGTGCCATCGCAGCCCAGCTCGGCGAGCGCGCACGAGGGGCCGGCGTGGACGTGCGGACCGGCGAGCGCGTCGATGCGGTCGCCGGCGAGGACGACGGCGCGACCGTCGAGGTTGGCGGCGAGACCGTCGACGCGGACGCGGTGGTCGTCGCCACCGATCCGCGGACCGCCCGCGACCTCACCGGCGCGAGCACGCCGACCGAGGGGAGGGCCTGCGTCACCTCGTGGTTCGTCGCCCCGGACGGCCTGGAACTCGGGACGAAGGGCCGCATCCTCCTGAATTCCGCGGACGACCGCCCGAACCAGGTCGTCCACCACACCGAGGTCGCGCCCGAGTACGCGCCCGCGGACTCGGACGCGGACGTCCTGTCCGCGACGTTCCTCGGCGAGCAGGACGCGTCCGACGCGGCACTCGCCGACGAGGTTCGAGACGCGCTCGCCGCCTGGTACCCGGAGCGACGCGTCGACGGCCTCGACCTGCGTCGCGCCGATCGCATCGAGTTCGCGCAGTTCGCACAGCCGCCCGGATTCAGGGAGGGGCTGCCGGGCGTCCGCGACCCCGACGGTCGCGTCTACCTCGCCGGCGACTACACGCGCTGGTCGAGCATCCAGGGCGCCCTCGAGAGCGGGCGCGTCGCCGCCGAGGCCGTCGCCGCCGATAGCTGAGGAGTCCGGGGCGTCTCCCGCCCGAAAGGTCCAGCTCAGAGGTACGCTTGGAGGTCGCCCAGTGGCGGGAACCAGAGCGCTTCGTCGACGTCGGCGTCGTACACGACGGGCCGGAGCGCGTTCGCGTCCGTGACCAGCGGCGACGCGAAGTCCCGCGTCCGCATCCGGTTCACCTCGACGCCGGCCGCCAGCTCGGTGAACGACGGGAGCACGAGGACGTCACCGTTTCGGAACGAGCGCGTGCCGTAGAGGTACGCCGGGCGTCGCTGGCCCTCGATGTCGATGGTCGGATGGTCGTGGCCGACGACGTACAGGCCACCCTCCGCGTCGGGTTCCTCGTGGCCGTGACAGACCACGAGGTCCCCGTCGGCGTACGCTGCAGGCGTCGGCGCGTCCAGGACGTCAGCCAGTTGGGGGTCGTGGTTCCCGGGCGTCGCCACGAGGTCGGCACCGGCGTCGTCGACGAGCGCGACGAGGTCCGATAGCGTGTCGCGAGCGACCACCGGCACGTGCCCGTAGCTGTGGAGGACGTCGCCCGCGAAGACGACCGTCTCCGGGTCGAACGCGTCGAGAAGCGCCGCGAGGCGACCGTGGAGGTGGTCGCGTTCGCCGACGGGGAACGCGACGTCGCTCGCCTCGGCCCGACCGACGTGGAGGTCCGAGAGCACGAGCACGTCGAGCGACGGGAGGTAGACCGCGCGGTCGCGGAACGCGAGGTCCTCGCGACCGATCATCGCACGAGCGCGGGGAGCGTCGTCATTCCCCGCCGTCGGCCCGCATCGCGGGGTTCGCGTCCACGTCGAGCGCGCTCTCGAGGTCGTACTCGCTCCCGGTCGCGACGAACAGGACCTCCTCGAGGACGCCGAGCATCTCGGGGAGTTCCTGCACGACGATCCACGTGATGCCGACGAGTGCGAACACCGACGCCGTCTGCGAGAGGACGTTGTGCGCGAACCAGAACGACGCGTGCGACGCCTCGATACCGGCGAGTGCCGCGAAGTCCAGTACCGCCTGATGCTGGAACCAGCCCTTGCCGGCGGCGACCGCGACGAACACGTTCCGGACGAGGTTCAGCACCCAGATGATGCCGATCGCGAGCGCGAACGACTTCAGCTTCCGGCGGAGCGGAGCGTCCACGGCGGCGATGAGGCCGCCGAATATCGCGATCGACCCGATGCCCGTGCACGCGTACACGATGTACGTCGCGAACTCGCTGAACACGAACATGTTCTGGTAGCCGTACTCTGGGCCGGTCGTGTACTCGGGACTGTACCCCAGCAACTGGATGCCCCAGTGCGTCTGGTCGGCGACCAGTTCGATCAGGAACTCGCGGACGAACGGAATCGCCTGCGTCGGATAGTAGACGACGCCCATCAACAGGACCGCCCGGGAGAGGACGTGCAAGCCATCCCGGCCGTTCCAGAGCAGATAGCCCGTGTACAGGCAGGCGGGGACCGCGACGAGCGCCAGCACGCCCTCGACGGCGGAGGCCTTCGTGAACAGGAAGTGCGGGAACACGACCGCCCAGAACGCCGCGAACAGCGCCCACGCGCCGGCGTAAGCGCGCCTGGCGACGTCCACCCGGCCCGTCACGTCGAGGACGGCCCCGAGGAGGAACGCGGCGAGGACGAGCCATCCGAGGAGGTCCGACCCGACGGTGACGCCGCCGAGGGTGACGGACTCGACGGACAGCGGCAGCGACATACCTGCAAGGAGGTAGCGTCGCGTTAAAGACTTGACGCCCTCGTGCCGAAGCCGCTCACGACCGCTGTCCGTCCTCTCCGTTGCCCGCCCCCGCCCCTCCCAATGTTCCGCCAGCGACGGTCGCGGTCAGGGCGTCCCCGAGCGCGGCGACGCCGTCGAGGCAGGGTCCGCGCCGTCGCCGTCTGCGTGCGCCATCGCCGTCGCGTACGCCTCCCGGACGCGCCTGAACGACTCCTCGGTCCCGCCGTGGTCCGGGTGCGCTTCCTTCACGCGGTCGCGGTACGCGGACCGGACGGCCTCGGCGTCCGCCGACGGCTGGAGGCCGAGCGCGTCGAACGCCCGCTCCGCGACTGCCTCCGGCGAAGAGTCGTCGTACACGCGGACCTCCGGGACCTCGAACGGCAGTCGCGGCCCGAGGTGGTGCCCGTGCATCTCGTGCTCGCAGAGGACCGCCGTCGTCCCCGTCGACTCCAGGCCGAAGTACGCCTCCGCGTCGAACGTCACCGCCACCGCTCGCTCCGGGAGGTAGAACGCGACCGCGTAGCCGTCGACGACCTCGTCCTCCACGTACCGCTCGCCGATGGCGTCCAGGTACTCGCGAATCTCGACGCGCCGCCGGCTCTCGCTCGACACCGACCGCCCGCCAGCCGCACTCGCCCGGCCCGCGTCGTCGAACCGGAGTTCCGCGAGCACGAACACGCACGCCGCGACGACCGTGAACGCCGCTGCGAGGACCAGACCGAGTCCGACCCACGGCGGCACTCCCGCGACCACGTCCGGCACGCCAACCCCGTTCACTGTACTCGCCTCCCCCTAGGGCGTGCGCGCACTAATGTCCCACGCCGTCGGCGGTCCGACGGCATCCGACGCCTTTTGAGGCCCCCCGGGCGTACGGGGAGGCATGAACGCCCCGCGAAGACGCGTCCTGCGGTCGGTCGGCGCGACGGCCGGACTCGCGAGCATCGTCGCCACAGCAGGCTGCCAGACGCTCACGCAGGACGCGCACCTGCTCGTCGTCGAGAACGAGACCGACAGCGCACGGAGCGTGACGATCACCGTCCGTCGCGCACCCGAAGGCACCGAAACGACGACGACCGACGCGACGACCACGCCCGGGACCAGCCAGCGCTTCGTCGTCGACTTCCAGTACGACGTCCCCGCCGGCAGCACCCGCGAGAACTCGAACGTCCTCCCCGAGGACGGCACGTACGAAGTCCTCGCAGCCCTCGACGACGACGACGCCACCGCCCGCGGCTTCTACACGGACACCGAGAGCGTTCGCGTCACCATCACCGACGACGGCGTCACCGTCGACACGTTCGCGCCCCAGTAGCGAGCGCGAACGGCGAAGAAACAGTCCACGACCGCGACCGCTCGACAGCGAACAAGTCGCTGGCGACCGCTCACCCGATGTACCGGAGGTCGTCGTCCGCCATCTGGGGCGTCTGCTGTTGCTCCATCTGCTGGATCTTCTCGATGACGTCCTCCATCTCGTCCGCGCGCTCCTCCAGAGACTCGTACTCGATCTCGATCTCGAACAGCTCGACGAGCACCTCGAGTACCGCTCGCGCGCTCTTCGGGTCGACGAGGTACCCGGAAGTCTCCCCCATCAGGCACGCCGCGTCGAACCCGCGACGGCCACCGAGCCCGAGCACGAGCCCTGACACGCCGACGATGCCGCCGGCCGGTTCGTCCTCGCGGAACTCCACGCCCACGTCCTGCAGGGCCTCGACGCGGGACTCGCTCGTCGCCGCACCCAGGACCGAGTACTCCTCGATGAGTTCGCCCGTCGGCACGCCACCGAGCGCGTACGCCGACTCGCACCCGAACTCCGCCGCGAGGTCGAGGAACGCGTCCGCCATCCGATAGTGGCCCTCGTTGCTCTGGGCCTGATGATCGCCAGTCAGAATCAGGAGGTCCCGGCCGTCGGCCTCCACCGCGTGGAACTCCGCGTGCGTCAACTCCGCCACACCGTCGTCGCCGACGTCGACCTGCGGCGGTAGGTCGTTCGAGTACACGCGCCGAACGAGCGTCGACTCGAGCTCCTCCAGGAGGTGCTCCGCTGCGAGCTTCCCGACGTGCCCGACCCCGGGCAGGCCCTCGAGGAACACCGGATCGTCGAGTTCGACGTCCGCAACAACCTCGATGTCGAGTGCGTCCATACCCGCTACTCGCGTTCGCGTCGCTTAAGTTTGCGTCGGTACTCGCCCCAGCGGTCCTCGGGCGAGAACGGCGCCGGCGCCGAGTTCACCGCGTCGGCACCACACTCCGGACAGGACTCGGAGAACGTATAGACCGGCCGGTCGTGCGCGGACGCCCACGCCGAACAGACGCGGATGTCCGAGTGCATCTACTCGTCGTCGGTGTGACGCTCGCGGTGGTACGCGCCCTCGCCACCGACCGCCTCGATGGCCTCCCGGGCACGACCCGCGCTCGCCTCCAGCTCGGACTCCGCGGTCTTGTAGTTCGGCGCCTGCACCTTGATGCGGTACTCGGGCGCACCGACGTACGTCACGCCGAGGTCGACCTCGTCCGGGACGTCGCCGTCGTCGCCCTCGGCCGCCTGCATCGCTTCCTTCACGTCGTCCACGCCGTCCGGATTCGGGGATTCCAGGTCGACGTAGCCCGTGACGTTCACGTACGGCACCGACACGTTATCCCGAGCAGTCTCGACGAGCGCCGCCACCTCGTCGTCGTCCAGGTCCGTCGAGTCCAGCGCTTCCTCGCCGTGGATCGCGGCCTCCTCGAACCCGTCGTACAGACTCCCGAACTGCCCGAGGAGCTCCGTCGCGACGCTCTGGTACTGTTCGTCGCTGACGTCCTCGCCGAACGCGAGCAGCATCCAGTTGTCCGCCTTCCGCTCGTTCTTCCACTCCTGGATCTTGTCCGAACGCTGGTGGTCGTTGACGTCCTTCAGCGACAGGTCGATCTGTTGAGAGGACTCGTCCACATCGAGGACCTTGCAGACGACGGTCATTCCCGGGTTGACGTGGTCGCGAACGTTCTTGATCCAGCCGCTCGCAACCTCGCTGATGTGGATGAGCCCGCGCTTGTCCTCGTACTCCTCGAGGTCGACGAAGACGCCGAAGTCCTCGATCTCGTCTATCTTGCCGACGACGAGTTCGCCGTTCTCGGGCCACCCGCTGTACTTCATCGTGCCTCGACGACGCCCGTGACCTCGCCCTCGAGGTCCGCCTTGCCGCCGGTCGGGTGGGCGAGCGTGTGCCCACAGACGGCGCAGGCGACCTCGCTGGAGGCCTTCTCGTAGACGACCTGTTCGCTCTCACAGTCCGGGCAGGCGACAGTAATGAAACTTCCCGCCATGGTTACTCCTGGAACTCCAGACGGCCCGTCCGCCATCCTTCGCGGAGGTGGGCTTTCCCGCAGTCGCCGCAGCGGTACTTGAGGTCGGTCTTCTTCGTCGGCTTCTCGCCGGACGGCACCTTCGAGAACTTGCCGGAGTTCCCGATCGAGGAGATGGCGCGCTCGCGCTGTCGACCCTGGACCTTCGTCATGCCCGTCGGGCGACCGCCACGAACCTTCTCCACTTCGTGCTCGTTGTGTTCGTTACAGTACGGACAGTACGTGTTGAACCGGCGTGGCATCTTCATAGATATCTACCTTGAGGTTGGTTTGTTCGCGGGCGCTTAAAACCGGTACGGTTCACGGCGACGGCTCCGCTGTCGGGAATCCGACGACTGCGACGCTCGCCGCGCTCGCCGCCTGGCTCGATGCCATAGCGGACCGCCACGCCGACGTCGGTGGGCGTGGCTTCGACACGCTTAATGGCGGTGTATCCGAAGCGCAGAGCATGAAGCGACTCATCATCGACGGAGACCCCGGCATTCGGAAGGATGCGACCATCTCCTACGGCGACGAGGAGTCGGTCCACGTCTTCGGCATCAACCGCCAGGGCGAGTGGCACGGCCCCGAGCGCGTCCAGCTCTGGTGCACGGTCGGCGACGAGGACGAACTGGAGACGTACCAGACGCGGGACTACATCCCGCACCACCTCGAGGTCGACCGCGTCGACGCCGATGCCGTCGACGTCCTCTCCGAGAAGAACCCGCTCAGCGTCTGAGCGAACCGACTCTCTTTCCCGCTTCTCCCGTCGAGTGGCATCCGGTCAGATCGCCGGAAGCGCGTCGCTCGCTCGTGGTTCGCGCTTCGATCGTCGAAACTCGTCGCGCTCGTCGTCACTCGCGGCCGTGGCGTTCGCGCTGGCGTCGACGCCCTCGACCGACGCGGCCGTGGCGTTCGCGGCGAGTGCGTCCCGGTCGACGGCGTACACGACGGCGTCACCCCACCGTTGTGCGACGCTGATACCGGGGTCGTCCGCGAGGCGCGCGACGTCGTAGCGCGAGCGCTCGTTCGGGCCGACGTAGACGTACGCGACGTCGTACTGTCGGAGCACGGTCGCGCGCTCGCTCGCGTCGGCGGCCTCGTACACCGTCCGGACGTCGTCGAGCCTGGCCTCCCAGCCCGCCTGCGTGTGGTAGTTCGCGGCGTGCGCCCACCCCGCAATCGTCGGCAGGCCGGTGTGACTGGAGACGCCGCTTACGAGCCCGGACGCCGGCGAATTGTCCCCGTAGAGGTACTGCCCGGTCGTCGGCGCCTCGACGACCACGGGTCGACCGTCGTGGTCGTTCAGCCAGTCGATGGCGGCGGCCTGGTCGGGATAGCACTCCTCGCTCCAGTCCGTCGCGTCGAGCGTCCACTCGCCCTCGCCGCGCTCGCCGCTCTGGCCACAGATCCAGTGCTGGCTCGGGTTCGCCTCGAAGTGGCCGGCGAGCGCGAACCCGGCGTACAGCGAGAGCGATGCGACGAGCGCGACCGCGGCGACCGTCGATCCGACGCGCGCGATCCGCCCCCAGTCGACGCCGTCCGTGGACTGGTCGGTTCCCTCGACGGTGTCGGTGCCGTCACCGGTCCCGGCGTCTGCAGTCACCTCGTCGGTTCCGCCGTCCGCGGCCGTCTCGCTCCCGACGGCCGCACGCACCCGCGAGAGCCGCGGGCGGACGAGCCACCGCGGCCACGACGGTGCGGCGACGTCCGCGAGCATCACGCCGCCCGCGACGCCCCACAGCACCCACACCTGCCAGTAGAGCTTGAACACCGTGTTCATTCGGCCCGGACCGGCGCGCTCGGCGACGTACACGAACTCGACGAGCGTCACGAGGCCGGTCGCACCGAGGACGAGCACCGCCTCGAACCCGACGTCGCGCTCCAGGCGGAGGAGGCCCATCCCGACGAGGAGGACGGGGACGACCGCGACGAGGACCGTCGCCTCCAGCACCCACGCTACGCCAGCGAGCACGGCGACGCCGACGGCGACTCCCGCGGCGACCTGCCGAGTCGCGGGCTCGCTCCGGAACGCGGCGGCGACGAGCGCGAACAGCGCAGCGCCGCCGGCGGCGACGAACGCGACCGCCGAGCCGTGGAACGCCGCGAATCCGACGAGCGCGAGAACGCCGACCGCGACGAACCCGCGGTCCCGCCACGGCGCACCGAGCGCGACCGCGCCAATGATGCCCGCGACGGCGACGACGACCAGGGACGCGCCGACCCAGCCGACAACGAGGTTCGCGACCGCCAATAGCGCGAGCACCGCGACGAGCGCGCCCGTCTCGAGGGCGTCCCGGTCGACGCGCGATCGGTCGAGGAAGTACGCGACCGTCACGAGCAGGAACGCGCCGTGGACGAGCAGGAGGCCGACGAGCGAGGATCGGTCCGGGAGCAGGGCCGGGTGCTGGCCGCTCGTCGCCCCCGAGAAGAACGGGACGGCGAAGACGACCGAGAGCACGCCGACCGCGGCCGCGACGACGCCCGCGACGACGAGTCGCGACACCTCGAGGTTCGTGCGCGAGCGCTCGGCGACGCGGAGCACGCGATCCGCGACCGGTCCCGGCAACACCGTCGCGGGATGGGTCGCGGCGAACGCGGTCGCCAGCGCGACGATGCCCGCGACCGACGGGAACGACCACGTGTTCACGACCGCGAGCAGGCCGCCGAGCGCGGGCGCGGCGACGAACAGGTACGCGCGCCGCCGCCACACCGCCGCCGCGGGCGTCCGCCAGTACGCGAACGATATCGCAGCGGCGACCAGCAGGAGGGGCGGACTCATCATGTGCGCGTGCAGGTCGCCGTTCAGGTAGGCGAACAGCGGGAACTCGTTTATCGTCCACGGGATGACGCGACTCGCCGCCCAGTACCCGAACCCGTCCACGGAGACCGCCAGCCCCGAGAACTGGTAGCCCAGTACCTCCACGAACTTCCCGCCGCCCTCCTCGGTGACGACCCGGATCGCGTCGTCCGGGACGAGCAGGAAGACGAGTCGGCCCGGGGCGAGCAGGACGTCGACCGGACCGTTCAGCGTGATCGGTTGCTGGAGGTGCTGGGCGAGGAGGATGAGCCCGCGTGCGGGCGTCGACAGGTTGCTCGCCACGCCGACGAGGAACGCGCCGAGGACGCCGGCGCGCCGCGGCGAGACGTCGCGAGCGACCGCGATCGACCGCGCGAGCCCGTACGCCGCCGCGACCGTGAGCCCGTAGTACGCCGCTAGCGCGAGGTTGTACGCGTACGCGGGCGGCGTGCTCGTGAGGCGCCCGAACTGCGAGGCGATCATGTGCCCGCCGTAGTAGTACTGGAGACGTTCGCCCGCGAACCACATGTCCTCCGGCGGGAGCGCGGGCGCACGGTACAGCGTCGCGAGCAGGCCGAGGTCGAGCATCTTCTCGCCCGCGTACGGGTCCGCGGCCGCGTCCGCCGCCCGGATGGCGACGACGAGGAAGAATCCGACGACGAAGACGACGAACGCCTCGACCGCCGGCGTCCGCTCTGGCGCGTGCCCGCGAGAGATCGCGTACGCGGACCCGCCGAGGATCGCGACGAGCGCGACGACGATACCCGGCCAGCCGAACGCCACCTGGCCGACCCAGTAGCTCGCGACGCCGAGGACGGCGACGGCGACGGGCAGCCCGAGTGCGCTCCCGCGGTCGGGCAGCGGCGCGAGGAGGAGGCCGGCGAGCGGGGTGGCCGCCGCGGCGAGCGCGGCGAACACCGCCAGCCAGACGAGGACCAGCGAGTACTCCATCTACCACGACGTTGGCGAGCGCGGCGGCTAAACCCTTTCTGCTCGCAGGCTCCGAGAGAAGACCCCGTCGACGCTTCCGTCATCGAATTCGCGGACGGCACGCCCGCCCCTCCGCGAGCGCTCGTGACCGTCCCGAAGCGAACGATTTTACACCACGCGCCGAGCGACGTAGAGTAGATGTCGCAGTCCCTCGGTGTCGTCCTGCCCGCGTACGACCCCGCGGTGGACACCCTCGCCGCGTACGTCGACGCCCTCCACGGAGCGCTCGCGCCGTCGGTCGTCCGCATCGAACTGGACGCGCCGGACGCGGCGACCCTCGCCGCGCTCGAGGACGTGAACGCGACCGTGAACGCGGTCGACGCCCGCCGCGGGAAGGGCGCCGCGATCACGTCCGGGTTCGAGGCGCTCGCCGACGACGTGGACGTGCTCGCGTTCGCGGACGCCGACGGCGCGACGCCCGCGGCCTCCATCGCAGACGTCGTCGCCGCCGTCACGGAGCGCGGCGCGGACCTCGCGGTCGGCTCCAGGCGCCACCCGGACGCGGACGTCCGCAGCCACCAGACGTTCGCGCGCCGCTACCTCGGCGACGGGTTCGCGTTCCTCGCCCGCCGCGCACTCGGGATCCACCTGTACGACTTCCAGTGCGGCGCGAAGGCCATCACGAGCGACGGCTGGCAGCGCGTGCGCGCGCACCTCTACGAGCCCGGGTTCGCGTGGGACGTCGAACTGCTCGCGGTCGCCGCCGCGCACTCGCTCTCGATCGCGGAAGTCCCCGTCACGTGGGAGGATCAGCCCGACTCCACGGTGTCGCCCGTGTCGACCGCCCTCGAACTCGGCCGCTGCCTCGTCCGGAGCCGCCACCGCATGAAGGAACTCGACGGGAGTAGCGTCCACGAAGCGATCGCGGACCGCCGCACGGGCCGCATCGCGCTCGTCGACCAGGCCCACGGCGACCTCGAGGATCACTGATGGACGACGACGCCCCCGCCGACGACACCTCGAATCCCGCAACCTCCACGACCACGCGACCGTCGACGACCGACGATCGGAGCGTCCTCGACCGATTCCGCGCACTCCTCTCCGGCGTCCGGTTCGCCGAATTCGCGTCCGTCGGCGCCGTCGGCGCCGTCCTGGACACCACCCTCCTCCTCGTCCTCACCGGCCCCCTCGGCGTCGCGACGTGGCTCTCGAAACTCGCATCAGCCGAAGCCGCCATCCTCCTCATGTTCGCCGTCAACGAACGCTGGACGTTCGCCGGCGAAGGCGACCCCGACAAGTGGCCCGTCAGACTCGCAAAATCCAACCTCGTCCGCGTCGGCGGCGTCCTCGTCGCAACCGGCGTCGTCACCGCCCTCGACGCCTACGTCGACGTCTCCATCCCCGTCCTCGACTTCGACCTCTGGCTCGTCTTCGCGAACGGCGCCGGCATCGCCGCCGGCCTCCTCGTCAACTACGTCGCCGAGAGCCTCTTCACCTGGCGCGTCCACGAGTAAAATTGCCACACGGCGCCACAATCACAACCCTTAACTAGCGAAGCCGGGTACGTGGATGTAGCGGGATGGGATAGCCAGGAGATTCCGGCGGGCTCATAACCCGCAGATCGGTAGTTCAAATCTACCTCCCGCTACTTTTGACGCGAACAACACGAGGAGCGGAGCGATGAGTGTCGTGAGCGTCGAAGGTAGCATCGAGGAGATTTGAACCAGGGAGCACGCCTCGTGAACGCAGTGAGCGAGCGTGCGACCGTGGTTCGAATCTACCTCCCGCTACTTCTGGCGGCTCGGATTATTCATCTATCAGTCTGAGCAAGTAGTTCGAACGCTGTTTTTGGGTTTCGCGGTCAATTATCTGGATGTTCGAGGGTGCCCCAGTGGTGGACGCTGCCGGGGATGACGTGGACGAGTGGGCGGTCGTCGAGGTCGTGGTCGTGGTATCGTTCGTATTTGTCTCGGAGTGCGGTGACGGCGCCGTGGTGGTCGTCGTGGTCGGGCTGGCGGACGGTGGCGGTACCGAGCACCTCGAGCCAGCCGAGGCGGTCCCAGTTCTCGTGGTAGTGGTCGACGACGATGGCGACGTGCGGGTTCTCGGTGACGTCGCGGACGCGGCGGAGGGCATCAGGCGCGTTCGCTTTCGGTTTCTCGTCGATTGCTGTGACGATCGCGTCGTCGTGGAGCGCGAAGCAGATGGGGACGGCGTGCGGCCGGCCGTCGGCGTCGGCGGTAGCGAGGCGTGCGACGCGGGCGGCGGCGAGGTACGCGCGTTCGTCGGCGTCGAACATGCGTCGACTGTGGACACCCAGGGCCGAAGTAGTGCGTGTCGGCTCGGAAAGCGACGATCGTCGCTCAGTCGTCGGTGGCTTCGCCCGCGATGGTGGCGCGGTCGTCGGCGACGTCGTGGTCGTCGAGGAGGTGGCAGGCGGCGTCGTGGTCGTCGCCGACGTCGCGGGTCTTCGGCGCGCTCGCTTCGCAGGGCGTCGTGAATTCGCGGCCGAGGAGATCCGCGGCCTGTTCGGGGCTACCGTTCGCGAGGAGTTCCAGTGCTTCGTCGAGCACGGCTTCGGCGTCCTCGTCGGCGAGCGAGTCGGGGAGGTCGTACTCGGTGCGGATGGCGTCGACGTACGCGCTCCCGGGGACGTTCGCGGCGTCGTCGACGTCGGCGTGCGAGCGCGCGAGTTCGTGGACGGCCGCGTCGTCGAGTTCGCCGGTTTCGACCTGGTGGCGGAAGTCGAGGACGCGCCGCCAGACGTCCTGGTCGAACTCGTAGTCGTCGGGCTGGATGACCTTCGGGCAGCGCGTGTGGAACCGGCAGCCCGACGGTGGGTTCTCGGGGCTGGGCACGTCGCCCGTGAGTTCGACGCCGAGCCCGCGCTGGCGCGGGTCCGGGTTCGGGATCGACGACAGCAGCGCTTGCGTGTACGGATGCTGTGGGTCCGCGAACAGCTCCTCGGTCGGTGCGACCTCGACGATCTCGCCGAGGTACATGACGGCGACGCGGTCGCAGACGTCCTTGACGACGCCGAGGTCGTGACTGATGAACAGCATCGACAGCCCGAAGCGATCCTGGAGGTCGTTGATGAGGCTGAGGATCTCCGCCTGAATGGAGACGTCGAGCGCCGAGACGGGTTCGTCCGCGACGACGAGCTCGGGGTTGACGACGAGCGCTCTCGCGAGCGCGATGCGTTGCTTCTGGCCGCCGGAGAACTCGTGGGGGTAGCGGTCGGCGTCGCTCGCCTCCAGGCCGACGCGCTCGAGGAGGTCCTCGACGATCTCGCGCTGGCGGTCGTCGTCCGTGAGTCCGTGGATCTGGAGCGGTTCGGCGACGCTGTCGCCGACGGTCATCCGCGGGTCGAAGCTGCTCGTCGGATCCTGGAAGATCATCTGGGCCTGCCGCCGGAAGCGCTTGAGTTGCGCGCTGGAGAACCCGGCGACGTCGCGGGGATCGCGGTCGACGTCGTCGTCGCCGCGGACGCCGTCGAGGAACCGTTCGAGGAACCCGACGTCCTCGTCGTCGTCGGGGATCTCGCCGTGGTAGCGTATCTCGCCGGCGGTCGGTTCCTCCAGTCGGAGCAGCGACGTCGCGGCCGTGGACTTCCCGCACCCGGATTCGCCGACGAGGCCGAGCGTCTCCCCGCGGTGGAGCGTGAAGTCGATGCCGTCGACGGCCTTCACCGTCCCGACCTGTCGACGGAGGACGCCCTTGGTGATCGGGTAGTGCTTCTGCAGGCCGTCGACGGTGACGAGCGCCTCGCCGTCGGTCCCCCGCCGCGCCGGGCCGCCGTCGGCCTCGTTCGTTCGCCGACTCGACCCGTCGTCGTCTGCCCGTCGTCCGTCCGATAGCGTCTGGTCCGTCGTTGCGTCCGCGTCCGTCGTTGCGTCCGCGTCCGTCGTGGCGTCCGTCTCTGTCATTCGCGTTCACCTCCGTCAGTTCGTGCGGCATCGTCGTCCAGTGCCGCTCTCGCCGCCGCGACCGACGAGTTCCGGACCGTGCTCGCGTCGTAGCCCGCCTGGTAGTAGACGCACGAGGCGACGTGGTCGTCGGCGCCCTCGACGTTCACGGCCGGTGGCTGCTCGCCCTCGCGGCACTCCTCGACCGCGTACGGGCACCGGGGCGCGAACCGGCAGCCGTCGGGTGGGTCCGTCGGGTCCGGGAGCGTCCCGCCGATGCCTTCAGCGGCGTTCCGGCGACCGGGCAGGCACTCGAGGAGCGCCTTCGTGTACGGATGCGACGGGTTCTCGAACACGTCGAAGACGCTCCCCTTCTCCATTACCTTCCCCGCGTACATCACGACGACGCGGTCCGCGACCTCCGCGACGACGCCGAGGTCGTGCGTGATGAGGAGGATGCCCATCCCGAACTCCTCCTGGATGTCGCCGAGCAGGCGCAGTATCTGGGCCTGTATCGTGACGTCGAGCGCGGTCGTCGGTTCGTCCGCGATGAGGAGGTCGGGTTCGCCCGCGATCGCCATCGCGATGACGACCCGCTGGGTCTGCCCGCCCGAGAACTCGTGAGGGTAGTCGTCGTAGCGTTCCGCAGCCTTCGGGATGCCGACGCGATCCAGGAGGTCGACGGCGACCTCCCTGGCTTCGGATTTCGTAACGTCGCGATGCAGGCGCACGGCCTCCGCGACCTGCCGGCCGACCGTATAGACGGGGTTGAGTGCGCTCTGGGGGTTCTGGAAGACGTGCCCGATGCTCCCGCCGCGGAGCTTTCGGAGGCGCTTGTCCGGAACCGTCAGCAGGTCCTCGCCCTCGAACGAGACCGTGTCCGCACGGATCTCGCCGGGTGGCTGGGGGACGAGTCGCGTGATGGCTTCGCTCGTCACGGTCTTCCCGCTCCCGGACTCGCCGACGATGCAGACGGTCTCGCCGCGGTCGACGTCGAACGACACGTCGCTGGCCGCTCGGACGGTACCGCTCTCGGTGTGGAAGTCGACGCTCAGGTTTCGGACGGAGAGAAGTGGTTGGGCTTCGGTCATTGGGAATCACCTCTGGGGTCGAGGACGTCGCGGAGCGCGTCCCCGAGCAGACTGAACGAGAGGACGGTGAGCGCGAGCGCGAGCGTCAGCTCGGTCGACACCCACCAGGCGGTCGGGAAGTTCTCGAGGCCGTTCGCGATCGATTCGCCGAGCGAGATCACCATGATGTCGTTCAGGCTCAGGTACGCGATCGCGGCCTCGGCGAGGATGAGCATCGGGATGCGGCGCGTGACGCTCGTCAGGACGGTGTTCGAGACGTTCGGGAGGACGTGGTCGCGCATGATGCGTCGGTCGTCCGCGCCGGCGGACCGGGCGGCCGTGATGAACTCCGCTTCGCGTCGCTGTACGACCTCCGAACGGACGAGTCTTGCGGCGCCACCCCACGAGAGGAGGCCGAACACGAGGATGAGCAAGAACAGGCTCCGACCGAACACGTGACTCAGGACGATGTACGCGACGAACGCGGGGATCGTCTGCTGGATGTCGATGTAGCCCGTGAGGGTGTCGTCGACGAGTCCGCCCGTGTAGCCCGCGAACGTCCCGACGAGCGTCGCGATGGGAAGCATGATCATGGACGTGATGAGCGCGACCTCGAGACTTACGCGGAACCCGACGAACAGGAGCGGGAGGACGCCCTTCCCGACGTAGTTCGTGCCGAGCGGGTTCTCCCACGTCCCCAGGCAGCCGTCCGCTGTCATCCGGCCCGCGCAGGAGTCCGCGGCACTCACGCCGATGGCGGGCCCGAACTCGAGGAACTCGTACATCGTGAACCGGACGGCAAGCAGCGTCCCGAGGCCGACGACGACGCCGGTCGCCGCGAGCGCGAGCGGCCGCTGGAGCGCGTCGATTCGGTTGTACGCCGCGAGGACGACGCCGAGCGCGATGGCGGCCGCGAGCACGAGCGTGAACAGGTCGGTCTGCCCGAACGGCGTCCACACCGGCACCGGCGGCTGGTGCGAGAACGTCTCGTAGCTCCCCTCCACCTGTTTGAACGTCGTCGGCATCCCGACGATCGCGTTCCCGAACGCACCCCCGAGGACGAAGAACGACACGTACCCGAGCGCGAGCGCGCCCGTCGGATGCTTCCGGAGCCGCGAGAGGTACGTCCGCGTCCGGTCGAGGTCGTCGAACAATCGCCCGAGCACGAAGCATACGAACACGAGCAGCGAGAACACGAACACCCACTCGACGCCGTAGACGTCCCAGTAGAGGTAGCCGTACACGGGGATCGAGACGCTGTCAAACGTCGGCTGCGGCGCGATGTAGTAGTAGTCGTACGCGAACGCGACCCCGAGGACTGTCGTCAGGACGCCGAACAGCTTCGTCCGAAGCTTCGTCCGCGACCAGTTCTCGACGACCGGGAGCGCGAACAGGAACACGTAACAGACCGCGAGCACGACGTACGCGACGTCGAGGGGCGTCGGAGTTACCCACCTGATCGACCGCGCGGCGACGTCGACCGTCGGCACCTGCGTGCCGGATCCACCGAAGACGGTGTAGGCGAAGAGCGCGAGGACGCCAGCGAGGAGCGCAGAGAGCGCGCCGCGGCGGACGCCGACCGCGTCCGGTTCGGAGATCTCGTCCCAGTCAACTCGCTCGAACGCCGCGAGCTCCCGACGGTCACCCATCGCCATCGACGGTCACCTCGTCGCCCACGGTAGCGAGACGCATCAGCATCGAGAAGACGATTCACCCCCACGACTAAATAGATACCATATTGTCAAAGGGTGACTTTAGTAACCACCTCGACGCAGTGTTGTGGTTTCGGTGAAATGAACGGGAACACCCACCCGGTTTTATTACCGGTCATCGGGGAGTTGGTTGCGATGACCGAGACTCGCGACGACGCGGAGGGCCACCCGTGAGCTTCCAGATGAAGGTGGCGCGACGCGCCGCGTTCGCCGTCCTGTCGATGTTCGTCATCCTGACGACCGCGTTCGCGTTCATCGCACTCACCGAGGACCCGAACGTCGGCGCGGTCGCCTACGAGGCGTCGAACACCGGCGGCGATCCGGCCGAGGCCGTCGAGGCGTACCGCGAAGCACGGAACCTGAACGATCCCGTCCTCGAGCGATACGGGAACTGGATGGTGAGCGTCGTCACGCTCGACTGGGGGATCTCCTACAGCACCGGCCAGCCCGTCCTCTCCGTCCTCGGGGACGCCCTCCCGTTCACGCTCCTGTACCTGATTCCGTCGATGGTGCTCTCGCTCGGCATCGGCGTGAGCGTCGGCCTGTTCTCCGCGCTCAACCAGCACTCGCTCTCGGACAAACTCGCGACCGCCGCCGCGTACTTCAGTCTCGGCACGCCGAACTTCTGGCTCGCCCAGATCCTGTTCGTCGTCGCAATCACGCAGATGGACTGGGTGCCGTACCTCTACATGCCCGCCAGCTTCGACATCTGGGGCGGGTCGCTCGCGATACCGCTACTCCCCGACGTCCCGCTGCTGAAGCAGGACGTCCTCAAGTACTACACGCTCCCCGTCCTCACGCTCACGACCGTCCTCCTCGCCGGCCAACTCCGGTACGCGCGCGCCGAATCCCTCGAGTACGTCGACGCAGACTTCGTGAAGATCGCGAAGGCCAAGGGCGCCGGCCCGATCCGGGTGTCGCTGCACATCCTCCGGAACGCCGCCATCCCGCTCGTCGCGCTGTTCTTCACCGACATGCTCAGCGTGCTCGTGCTGAACATCTTCGTCATCGAATTCGCGTTCGCCATCCCCGGGTTCGCGCAGGTCAGCATGAACGCCATCACCGCCCGCGACCTCCCGCTCATCCTCGGCATGACGATGGTAATCGCGCTCGTCGGCGTGTTCGGGAACTTCCTCCAGGACATGGCCTACACCGTCCTCGACCCCAGAGTCGGCAGCGACGCCGAGTGAAGCACGACGTCGACGGCGTCGTCTCTCGGCTCGAGCCTCGTTGCATTCACAGACTCGACGCCGAACCCACTGCTCCGTGCACTTGCGAACGTAACGCCTCAAGTTCTAACAGATTGCGATAGTGTCGAAACGGCTATGCTGAATACAGGGTTCGTATTCATCGATCGGACAGTCGGAAACCCGACTGAGAATCTGGCGGGTGCAGCACCTGTTGATTCCACCGTGTTCACGCCGTGACAACGAAGCACCCAGTGAAAATTTGGCACTAGATAACTCGAAGACTCGCCGCCGAGAACTGGCGAGTGGAGCTACCGCTCCAGAGAGGTGCATCCACATGCCAACGACGGGATCTGAAATCGAGGAGGAATCGCGTCAAATTCCGGAAGAACTCGTTACCGAGGGCAATCAGGGCCCCGCGAACAGTGAAGACGACGACAGCCGGCGCGATTCTTCAGTCTCCGAGCCCTATCCCGGGCCTGATGGGGTCGAAGAGGTTACCTCGATCGATCACAGACCGGTCGCGGAAGCCCCCGCAGTCAGGACGTACCCATCAGAGGAAGCGCTCGATCGACGGGATGAGACCGGCGTCCTCTTCGTCGATGTCCGTGAAGCCCACGAGGTGGCCGAGGGTGTCATTCCCGGCGCCATGCATGTCCCCCTCGAACGGGTGGAAACTGCCATCGATCCCGACAGTCCCTCTTACAACGCGGCATTCGACGACGCCGCGGAAATCGTGTTCTACTGCGCGTCAGGCAGACGGTCGGCGGTCGCTGCGCAGCGGTCCACGGAAACGGGGTTCTTCCAGGTTGCCCACGTTGAGGGAGGAATCCGTGCATGGGCGGATGCCGGCGGCCCGGTCCAAGCGGTCAGGGCACCGGACCGCCTGCGGTAACCCTGGCCTCAATGATCGAGCCACACCTGTACGGCCGGTTCGTACATGCGACCATGAATAGAATGTTCCCACCGTGCTGAACGTAGCCGCTGTATTCAGCACGCGGCTCTTGACAGGCCATGGGTAGGTCGCTGAGCACAGCGGCACTTCGTTCTCCTGCATCTATCGATTTCCGGATCCTGTGCGTCAAGAGAGATCCGAGTTCGTCTACGGGAACTTCGGGATCTGAGCGTCAGTCGTCGCCGTCCGCGTCGACGATGACGACCTCGCCGTCGACGACGTCGACGTTCACGAGCGTCTTCACGTCGTAGCCCGCGTCCTCGATCGCGTTCTCGCCGCCGACCTTCTTGATGACGGCGACGGTGTCGACGACCTCCGCGCCGATCTCGTCGAGCGCGCCGAGGACGGCGGCGAGCGTCCCGCCCGTGGAGAGCACGTCGTCGAGGACGAGGACGCGGTCGCCCTCGCGGACGTCGTTGATGTACATCTCGTTCTCGGAGTACCCCGTCGTCTGGTGGAGCGCGGTCTCGCCGTCGAGGCCGTACTCGCGCTTTCGGATGACCGTCAGCGGGATGTCAGTCATCAGGGAGACGGCGGTGGAGATGTGGATGCCCATCGCCGCGGGCGTGACGATCTTGTCCACCTCCTCGAGTTCGGCCTTGCGAATGATGCGGATGACGATCTCGCGGAGGAGCCTGGGGTCGAGCTGCGGGACGCCGTCCGAGATGGGGTGGACGAAGTAGTGATAGCCGTCCTTCTCGACGATCGGGCACTCCAGCAGGGACTCCTGCAGTCGGTCCATGCCGGAACTACTCAATGCGAGGCAAAAAGGTGGCGGTCCGTGCGTTCGCCGCCGAGTCGACTGGCGGGGCGTCGACTCGCCTGAGGATGGACGACGCGGGACTCGCGTCGGGCGCGCCGTCGTTCCACGACGCGAGCACGACGTACGTGCCGTCGTCCGTTCGCCAGGCCACGTAGACGGTGTCGTCGGCCGCGACGCCCTCGATGGTGGTGGCGTCGCCGGCGGTGATGGCGTCGCCCGCGGGCCAGCGACCTACCTCCTCGAACGCCCGGTTCGCGAGGACGACGCGCTCGGCGTCGAGCGTGCTGCCCCCCTGGTGCGTGACCGCGAGCCGCTCCGCGTCCGCGTCGTACGCGAACTCGAACGCCGCGTCCGGCTGGCGCTCCGTCGGCACGACCGCGCCCTCCAGGTCGAAGACGACGAACCCGACGACGAACGCCGTCACGACGACGAGCACCGTCATCGCGAGCGCGTGCAGCGCGTTCGTCCCGCCGGCACGTACCCCCACCATGTCACGACGAACACTCGCCTCGAGAGTACGAGAAGCTTCTGGCAGCCAACAGCTCGACGCGACGGCCCTAGCGGTCCGACGTCGCGATGATCGAGGACTGCTGGCCCTTCTGCCAGATCACCTGCACCGTCGACGACTCCGAGATGGTCGAGTCTTCCAACACCAGTTCGTCGCCGCTCGTCACGTCGTCGCCCCATTCCGACGATTTTTCACCGTATGGACTAGTGGAGACCGCACTGCCGTCCTCCCACGCGACGGCACCGTCGATCGCCACGCGGAGCGTGCTCGTCTCCAGTTCGTCGCCGCCGTTGTGCCGGAGCGTCACCGTGCTCGGACTTGCGGACTCGTCGAACTCGAACTCGATGACTGCGGTCGGCTGCTGCTCCGTGACTGCGCTCCCGATGTCGAGGACGAACGCACCCACGGCCGCGGAGAGGATGACGGTGACGGCCACCATCAGGACGACGCCGATGACGGGCGACACCGCGTCGTCGTCGGTCAGCAGCCCGTGGATGTCGGTCATGAACCCAGGGTTGAGCGTGGAGTCCTTTAAAGCGTGCGGCCGTCGAAGGGACGGACTGGCACGGACGAGCGGGCCCGGCCAGGGCCGACCAGTGACCGGTCAGGAAACCGACCAGCGACCGGTAAGGAGCCGTCCAGCAGCGGAACCGAGCGACGCGAGACCACCGTTCGGCCGCTTCAGTTTTCGCCGAGTTCGATCTCGGACGGCGAATCCAGGTCCGCGAGCCGCATGTTCCGCTCGTGGTAGACGTGGACGGCCGCGGTAATCGTGAACGCGAGCGAGATGACGAACGCCCACCCGATGCCGTCGAGGACGCCCGAGAGCGGGACCTCCGCCCACACCGCGACGCAGAGCGCGATCGCGACCGCGCCCATCGACAGGTAGATCTCGCGCCACGGCAACTCGTGGCCGGGGACGATCTCGAGGTAGATCGCGAGGTCGTTCGCGCGATCGGTCGCCTCGATGACGCCGTCGTCGGCGTCGTAGTGCACGATGTTCACCTCGGCGAGCCGCGGCAAGTGCGTCTGCTGGAGGGTCGTGTACACGCGCTTTCGCTGTTCGGCGGACACGTTCTCGCACGTCGTCTCGTACTCCCAGGCAGCGACCTGCGTCGCCAGCTCGCCGAGTTCGACCGGTTCGTTCCGGCGCTTGAGGTACTGGAGGACGAACCGGCGACGCTGGTTCCGGAGGACGTCGAAGATCTCCCCCTTCGAGAGGTCCTTCGACGACGCCTGCGACGAGTTCAAGACGCCCACGGCTCACCCTCCGCGAACGCGAGAAATACAGGACCACCACACATGCTTGCTCCACACTCACGCCGCGGACACCATAACTATTCTGTGGCGGTGCTTGCCGTCCCTGCTCAGAGACGGCGTCCGACTCCGCGAACGCGAGAAACCGAGGGACGGAACCGGAAGAGACAGTGGAAGACGGGAAAGAAATCCTTTAAAGAGTGCAGCCAAAGCACTAGGCGAGTAGCCATGTCCTCTCCTCTGGTTCGAACCGTGGATTCCTCGCCATCGAGGTGGTCCCGGTGAGCAGTGCGCGGATACTCGTTCCGGTCTCGGAATCGACGACGCTCCGGAACACGGTCGCGCACGCGATAGACCTGTGTCTCGAGGACAGTAAGGACCGTGGGGATAGCGGTCGTCCCGAGAAAACTGATGGCCCTGAGGAGACCGACGTCCGGGAGGATACCGACGGTCGTAAGGATAGCGGCGTCAGCAAGAACGGCGATGACCGCCCGACGGTTCACTTCGTCTATCCCGTCTCCGAGCGACTCACGTACGACGTCGAGACGACCGAAACGAGGGAGGCTCGTGACCTCCTCGACCGAGTGACGGTCTGGGCCGAGGAGGACCTCGGCGACGACGCAGCGTCGGTCGCCGTCGAGACCGCACTCGTCGGGACCCGCGAGTACCTGTTCAGTCCCGGCGACTACGCGGGCGTGCTCGCCGAGTACGCGACCGCGCACGACCTCTCGCTGGCCGTATTCGACCCCGGGTTCAACCCGCTCGGGACGACGCCGCTCCTCCCACCCCTGGAAGCGGAAGTCGAACGCGCAGGGCTCGAAGTGCAGAAAGCACCGGTACAGCGCGAGCGACGAAGCCCGCTCCTGGTGCGCTCCGGGACGATCGCGCAGTTCCTCGCGCTGTTCGGCGTCTCCTTCCTGTTCTACCTCTTGCTCGCCGGGTCCGTCGCGACGTTCGAACTCGCAACGGGCGCGATCAGCGCGGGCATCGTCGCGGTCTCCCTCTGGGGGATCTCGCTCACGACACCCGTGAAGGTCGGTCGGATGGGCCGGCAGCTCGCCCGATTCGCGGTGTACGTGCCGTACCTCCTCTGGGAGATCGTCGTGGCGAACGTCCAGATCGCGTACGTCGTCCTGCATCCGTCGCTCCCGATCGACCCGGAGGTCGTCGAGTTCGACGCCGCCGTGTGGTCGGCGCTGCCG